>NZ_JBIJDC010000043.1:0-33754 GCF_044344315.1 Zoogloea sp.
GAAAGGCGGTGTTTGCTCAGCGAAATTGAACCGAATTTGGTCGCGATCATCGTTGCGCGGCGGAATTCATTGAAAACCTCGGGTTATTCGAGGTGCCCAAAAGAATCGCGCAGATCGCAGACCATATGAAGGCAGCAGGAACACTCAACGCTACACAACATGAGGTCATCATCCTGCACTCTCGCTCCGAGGGTGGGATCCTTCACCTCAAGACCCTCCATCTCTGGGTGCACCGCGACAACTTTCACCCCACCCATCAGGCAGTCAACAGCCTGTGGGACGAGATCGGTTGCTTCGTTCGCGCGTGCTGGGCCTGACTCTGCGCGCGCCGTAAGGAGCAAATCAGTGCCCGCGGGTCAGAACCGGTTCGTCGGCAAGCGTAAGGTTGTCATAGAACATGACTTCAGTGGCCAGCGGCCGCTCCTTGCCCGTCGAGTAATGCAGCGAAAACTCCGTGCCCTGGCAGTTGGCATACAGGGCGCGGATCTCGGCGCAGTTATCGTAAGTGACCACCCAAGGAGTTTCGATCTCAAGCACACGCGTGGCAATGCGAGCGTGGTCGTCAGGGCGGTAGTGATTTCGATACAGCTGGCTACCCTTCTGAAAGTACGGCGGGTCCAGATAGATCAGGCTCTTGGCTGGCAGGATGGGCCGTAGCTCGTCGAGCAGGTCGAGTGCATCCAGGCCATAGAGCGTTACATGCGTGCGCAACGCAGACAGGGCACGCACCCGCTCTACCAGATCGTGCTTGTTGAAGCGTGCATTGATTGCATATGCGCCAGTCTGTTCGAGCCCCCCGATTACTCCCGCCTTGAGAATGCCAGAGCGATTTGTCCGGTTCAAAAAGAAGGTAGCAAACCCAACCTGAGTCTGTGTAAAGGCTTCTGGCGATGCCAGCACGGCCTTTTGTTGCTTCCAGGAATCAATGGTGACGGGCGTAGATTCGATCAACTCGATGAGCCCCACTGAGTCATTGAGCACGGCCCACCAGAACGCGTGCACAACGGGATCGAGATCGTTGATTACGATGTGATCCACATACCCCTGCAGCAGTAAGAACCATGCGGCTCCTGCCCCGCCGGCGTAGGGCTCCACATACCACCCACCGCTGATCCGGTTGTGGCGCATCAGGCGTGCAAGCCACGGCCCGAGGCGCCCCTTTCCACCGGGGTAGCGCAAGGGCGATGCAAAAATGCCCCCGCTCGCAGGCGCTGGGGCAACGTCAGTTGCTGTTTTCATATTCTCTCCGCTGCGGATTGTACCTGCAGGTAACACTAAGGTCAGTGCAGCGGTGCACAGGCATAGCGCTCCTTAGTTGCGTCGCGCCTCAAAACAGATCCAGCTGATCCACATCCGCCACCACTTCGGCCCTCCGCTCCGCCAGCCGAATCCCGCGCTCCGTCATCCCATACTCCCTCGCCAGATCCGCCTGCGTCCGCCCAGCCCGCCTGGCGCTGGCGATGGCGTTGGCTTTCACCTTGGCCCGCCAGTCACGCAACATCGGGATCTCCGGCCGGTCGCCCGGGTAGTGGTGTGAGAGGGCCATGGCTGCGTCGTAGCCGATCAACACGGCAAGTGGGTGCGCCTCGGTCATGACCTCGGGGATGTAGATACGCCGGCCGCCGTACTCGCGCGCCAGGGTCAGGGCAGCAGCAACCGACGACACCCGTGCGAGCTCGGCCAGGCTCGGCGGCAAGAGCGCGAGCACGGCTTCGTCTTCGGGGGATGTAGTCTCGCGGGCCACTTCAAACCCCATGCCGCTTGCAGTGGATCTCCAGGGCCTGGACGATCTTGTGGAGCAGGTCCTCCCCGGCGAACTCCAGCACGGTGTCGCACTGGAGCATCTGGCGGGCGATGCCCTCAACGTAGGCCTTGGTGGCAACCCGGCGGGGCGGCGTCATGAGCCGGCCGCAGCGCTCTGCCAGGCGGTAGATCTTGCGGGCATGCACTTGGCGGGCAGGAATGAGCGCAAACACGAAGCGCCACTCCTGGGCATCGTCGGTGGCCGCACGGTGCTGCAGGCGCTTGAGGTGGTCGAGCACCTTGTCGAGCTGCGGCACGCTCAGCTCGGTGGCGCTGCGCTTGCCGGGCACCTGACCGCCGATCATGGCACGGTAGGTGGCGTCGTCCATCGGGACAGCACCACGCTTGCCGGTGATGGCTTTGATGGCCTTGATGCGGGCCTTGCGGGCGTCTTCGTTCCAGGCGGGGATCATGGCGTTACTCCGGGGGGAATCAGCTGACCGGATACGCCCGGAAACGGGCGTATCGAGTGAGGCGACTCAGTGGGCGGCGGGCGTGGTCGGGGTTTTCGGGATGATCTTTGCGCGGCGGGCGATGAATGAATCCACGGCCTTGAGGGCGTCCTGTTCGGTGCCCATAACGCGGGCCCCAACGATTTCGCCCAGCTCCTTGGCCAGCTCGGTTGCAACCTTGCCAGCGTTCTCGGCACCGGCTTCGTAGGCTGTTTTGAGGATCGCATAGAGGCCCTCTTCGGCGCCGGCATCGTCGTCATTGCGCACGAGACCGATCACGACGCGGAACACCTTCTGCAAACCCGGATCGGACTTGGGCGGCAGGCCCGCGGTGAGGATGTTCGTTTCGACTATTGTCATTTCAGCTTCCTTTCGTGAGCCGCAGGGGCTGCTGTGTTAGGCGTTTGGGGGTAGCTTGGCGCCGGGCCGGTGCGATCTCGGCGCCGGGGGGCATGTTGATCTTGTCCGCAGAGACCATCTCCATTGCCAGATGCGCGGGCTTGCCGGCATTCCAGCTCCGGAAATCCTCCCTAGACCGCTCAGCGCTGACGGCTTGCTGCATCAGCTGCATGACTTTCATCCCGGCTTCCGCCGGCATGAGGTAGTCGTAGTGGCCGATGGTCAGGACACACATGGGTTTCGGGGTGGCCATCAAGGCGCCTCCGCGATCACGGTGAAGTCGAGCGTCCGACCTTGATTGGCGTACTCGCACGCCTTCCAGCGCACGACGCGCAGTCGGGGCGTGGCCAAGGTGAGCAGGTGCTCCACTGCAGCGCGCTCTGAGTCGTCGTGCGTCGAGATGCTCTTCCGCTCCAGACCTACGGCGCTTTCGTCGGTGTCATCGCATACCAGGGCGCGGGCGGTGCAACCCGCACTGTTGTGCTCGACGCGGACGCAAAGCAGGTATTTGCGGACCGGCGTCGGGGCGGCCGGGGCCTCGACGACGGCCTTGGCCGCTGCCGCTGCGCCGGTGATGGCATCAAACAGCGCTTGCGCAGCGCCGCCGGTGGCGCGGATTGTTGTGCCGCGCCGGCCCTGGGAGATCCGGATTGTTGCTGTGCGGGCCATGGCTCACACCTCCGACAGTTCAGTTTCGAACGGCGTGACGATGAACTCCTCACGCTGCGTGATGCTGATGCCTTCAACCGCACGCACTGGGTGCGCCGTGGGGGTTTCGAGGATCGCCTCCTTGTTGATCTCCTCCTTCGGCCGGATGAACTCCTTCAGCCCCATGATGTGCAGGCGCTGGAGCACGGCCTCCAGGCCGCGCACGGTGACGCTCGGAGGCGTGATGCGCCAGGCCAATTCACCGGCCGGGAGCTGGGCGGTTTTGACCTTGCCGTCACGAGTGAGCGTCGCCCGGTTGGCTTCCGCCCAGATCTGCACGCCGTCAATGCGTGACTGGATGGCGTCCCGCAGCGGCGAGGCATTGGCTTCGTAGCGCTCGCGCACGGCGGCGAGCTCGTCGTTCATGTTCGCTTCAATCCGGG
Source organism: Zoogloea sp. (assembly GCF_044344315.1). Lineage (GTDB taxonomy): Bacteria > Pseudomonadota > Gammaproteobacteria > Burkholderiales > Rhodocyclaceae > Zoogloea. The sequence goes on from NZ_JBIJDC010000043.1 coordinate 3,746, forward strand.
CCAGCTCGCGCTGGTCAATGCCAATGAGGCGGATGGCGGTGTTCGCGTCGTCGCGGGTCTGGGGGACGTGGACAGTGACTGCGGCGCGCTTGGATTTGGGCTTGGTGGCCATGCTTACTCCTGGTTGGTGGTGATTTCGGCAAGGGCCTGGCGGCCGGCCGGGGTAATGCGATAGAGACGGCGCCCGCGCGCGATCTGGCCAGAGATGACGACGAGGCCATCGACGACGAGCGGCTTGAGAATGTGGTTGATGACGTCCGGCAGGCTGGCACTCATGGCCGCCATCTCCGGAGAGCTCAGATCATCCCGAGCGGCGAGCGAGGCGAGAATGAAGCGGCGCCGGGCACCTCGCTCAAGTGACGGGACAGGTAGATCACAACGAGGCTCCCGCACAGCAAGCGGGAGGCGACGCCAGCGTGCGGCGGCTTCGAGGCTGTCGAAGTGGTGGATGGCACGGTCGGAGGTGACGATGCGGACGTGGACGAGGCTCATACGGCCTCCTCGGCGGCGTCCGAAACCGCCGGGCCTGCCGGGAACACGGCCCAGTGCGTGACAACGTCGCCGCCCAGCGGAACGCCTTCGGCCGAGACCCACCGCGCACCGTCGTAGTAGCCCGCCCAAACGTAGGTCTCAGTGAGCCCGGCGACGCGCAGCAGTACGGTCTCGTCCCCGTCCGGCAGCACTTTGCTCACTGGCATCCAGCGGATCAGCTCGGCACCGAGCAGCGGGTGGGGATCAACCAGGACCAGGCCCGCGCGGTAGCTGTCCAGGAGCGAAGCCGCGTCGGCCAGCTTTTGCGCATCGTCCTTCAGCACCGTTCCGCCGAGCTTCCGGAAGAAGGCGGACTGCCGATGCAGGAAGTCGACCAGCTCCGGCGCTTCGTCGGCGTAGTCGTTGGTGGCGGGGCTCATGCCACGTCCTCCTCTACCGCCGCAAACTCCGCCGGCTCATCGCACTCGATCACGATGCTCTCCGGCGCCACAGCGCCCGCGGGGGCGATCGACAGCGTTACAAGGGTGGCTGCCGCAAAGCCGCAAACGAAGGCAGTAACGAGCTGCCACAGCGACGCGTCGTTCTGGGGCGCACGCACCCGCGTCGTCTCGACGGGCATCGCATGGATCACAGAGATCGGGAACACGCCCTCGCGGCCCGCCAGCTCGACGACGGCAACGCCGTCTTCCATGCGCGCCGAGGTGTAGATCCGGTCCCACTCCGGGGGCATGTCCGGGCGCGGCAGGTACAGCACGGAGTCACCCGGCTGGAAGCGCGTGTTGAACTGCTTGATGGCCAGCGTGTTGTGAAGCTGCGGCCTGTCTTTATTCAAGGTCATGGTCATTCCTCACTGGAGGGGTTGTTGGCGCACGACTGGCACGTGGTCCAGTAGGCGAGCTTCTCGGGGTTTCCGAACGGCTTGAGTGCGGTGTGGCGGCGTTTGCACACGTCGGCCTGGATCTCCTCCCCGGTGAAAGGGCACTCGAGCTTGTCGAGCTGCAGCAGCAGAGCTCGGGCCACGATCTGGGGATTGGCGAAGTACTTGCCACTGAGGAAGAGGCTCAGGGCTGTTCGGCTGTAGCCGATTCGGCTCGCCAGATCGGTGATGGAGAGGGCGCCGGGTGCCGTGGCGTTCAGCGCCATCTGCCGGGCGCGCTGGATCTCCTCCAGGGGTAAGGCAGGCTTAGCCATGGTGTTGATCTCCGATGGTGTAGATGGCACCGGTCTTGCCACACACGACCTGCTTGAGCTGGCGCCGGTAGGTGGGCGCCTTGCGACCGATGCGATCAGGGACAACGCTCCAGGCCGCGGCGGTGCCGGCGCGAGCCGGCAGGCGGGTGATGAAGCCGGTGTGCTCCAGGGCGCTGATATATCTGCGCAGGTTGTCTTCTGCGTTGCGTTCGTCGCCCGTTGCGATGGTGTAAAGCAGGCTGTCGACGGTAAAGGTCCGATCCCTGGCGATCACCCACCAGGCGCGCTGGCGCAGGCCGCTTGTCGGACGAACCTTCTTGATGCCTTGCCCGCTGGAAATGCGCTTGCCGCTATCGAGCCAGGCACGACCGGCGTCGGTCATGGCGTAGCGCCCAAGGCCTGCGGACTGGATCAACCCCCGCTTGCGCAGCTTCTGGGTGGCCATGTGAACTTGGCTTCGGGTGAAGCCTGTGGCTTTCACTACCTCTGGATGTGATTCCGTACCAGCGCCAATGGTGCTGAGTACGGTTTGCGTGATGCACTGGGTCACTGGCGCGCCTCCAGGGCATTACGGTTTGCTGCATCACCCAGATCAATGATCTGGCGCGACTTCAGTTTCTCGACGAGCACCAAGGGCACGGCGCGGGTCTCGCCCGAGCTGATGTTCTGGATGTGCTTTGCAAAGCTCTCGTCGAAGCGACCGGCAGCACGGATGTCGTCAGTGAGGCCTTGGGCATCCTTGAACCAGAAGAGCATCCGGCCCGCGTCGTCTGAACGGCTGGGGTTGTAGATCAGCCAGGCCATTACTTCGTGACCTCCAGCTTCTTCTGAAGGTCTTCGCACAGGCGAACACCCTTGAGGTCATCCAGGCTGATGGTGGCCTTTCCAAGCTTGCTGGCCGCTTGCTCAACGGTGGCCAGGGCGTCCTTCATCAAGCGGAAGCGGCCTTTGCTCTGCGTGTGAATCTCGGCGCGCAGGTTGTCGGTCACGTCGACTTCCGCCAACTCCTCGATGTACTGGGCGCAGTCGTCCAGGGTTGCGACTTCCAGCTCACACACCTGGCCAATCCGGGTGGCCTGGTGGTCCTTCCTGGCAAACCTCTTCGCCTCGGAGGTATGGCACACCAGCACCAGGGGCACGTTGGCGTGGTCGGTGATGGCCCGCAGGTACTCAATGGCCTCGGCGTTATGACTTAGGCCGTGCTGAGCTTCATCGAAGATGATCGGGTAGCGGTGCTCGGCGAAGTAGTCCTTGAAGGCCTTTGCCTCTGCCCAGCGCCCCCGCGGATCCAGGCCAGTGGCGTCCTTCAGGCAGTCACGCACGTACTTGACGTTCATGTCCTGCATACCCGGGACGGTGATGGCGTCGTGCATGGCACCGTAGTGATTCACTGTCCTGGTCTTGCCCACACCAGGCGGTCCATAAACCAGGATCAGGGACGATTCTTCGGCGCCACGCGCTTCAATCCGCGCAATCGCGGTCATGAAGCGGCGGTAGTTGGCGTTCTTGACGAAGTGCTTTTTCATATAAACTCCAGATGCTTTTGCTGGTAAAAGTGCTGCAAACCGGCTGTCGGGTAGGTGCGAACTACCCGGCAGCCTTCCTAAAATCCTCGTTCTTCATCGCCTCCTCGACCTCGTCGCCGTACAACCAGGCGGACGTATCCAGCATCGAGACCGTGGCGCCCGGGCCTTCCGGCTTCTTCTCTTCTTCCGCGTAAAGCAGTGCATCCAGATCGACGGCTGGTACATCCGGCTTGGGGATATCCAGCACCACGTCCATCGGGGGCGCGATCAGGGTCTGGGTGAGCTCGGCGTCGGCCCGGTTGATCTCCCGCTGGGCGCGCGCCTTGATGCCGGCTGCACGCTCCTCGCGCTTGCGCTCGACGAAGGGCACCGGGAAAGCCGCTTTCTTGTTGCCATCCCAGATCGCCTCGCCGATGGGGGTGCCATCCATGCGGTACAGCCACACGCGGTCGGCGTTGTGAATGTCGAAACGCACGCGCACCTCTTCCCCTTCTGCCAGTTCGTCCTGCAGATCCCGGCGGAAGTAGGTGTTGTTGAAGAGGGTGAAAACACAGCGCGAGGGCGTGCGCTTGACCTCCGGGCGCCACAGCTCGTCGATCTCTGCGGCATCCGGCCCGAAAACAATGGAGTCCTTATCCAGCTTGGCGGCGTAGGCCTCGGCCGGGGTCAGCCCCCCCAGCTCGCGGTGCTTGTGGCCGGTGTTGTAGTCGAGGACTGCCGCATCCAGGTCGGCCATGAACTGGCTCCACGAAGGCAGTAAACGTGAGGTTTCCCCCTTCCGCTCGGCCTTCGCCAGGATCTGCCCGACGATGCGAATCGAATCCCTGTCCGCCGTCTTGGTGAGTACGGTCGGGTAGCGCTCCGCAAGCGGCAGCGTGGTGGTGCGCCACAGCCGTTCAATGATGCCGCGCCCCTGCGGGTTGCCCGGGATCCCTGTTTCGTGGGCAATCCCCTGGCGGGCCAGCGTGCCGTGGATCGGGCAATCGATGCTCTTGCCAGTCTGGCCCGAACCGTTGTCCGAGTAATAGATCAAGGGCCGCGCGCGGGTGGTCATCTGTGCATGCCGGAAGGCATCCGACACCGCAATTGTCGATTCCGACAAGGCGACCGACCACCCCACAATCATCCGGCTCACCCAGTCGATGATCACCGTGATCTCGGGCCGGAAGGCCTGCCCGTGGATGGGGCTTTGCACCTTGGCCTTGAACGTATGGCCGTCACCCACCCAGATGTCGTTCGACTTGAACATGGACACATCACGATCCACGTAGGGCTTGAGGGCCCGCCACTCGGCCCCGGTCATACGCCCGCGGTACTTGATGGTCACCGGCAGCTCATTCTCAAGCCGGGTGAACACGCTGTAGCTCGGGTAACGGAAGCCCTGAGCGTCATACCAGGCGCGAGCATCCCGCCAAGCCTTGGCAACTGTAGGGCGTGACGTCAGGCAGTAATGGCGCAGAAACGCCGCGATGTCCTCGGGCTTGAACCCGTCCTTCTCCCGGCGGCCAGGCACCAGAAACAGGGATGCCTCACCAGCCTGGCACCCCTCCAGGTACAAGGCGTACATCTTCGAAAGCCGGCTGGCCTGGGCGCTCTCGGTATTGCCTGACGCGCGCCGCTTCACATAGGTGGCCTCTGCTGCGGCGAGCAGCTCCGGTCGCGCCACGCCTGCCACAATCCGCTCCGCCAGCTCCCGGTAAGCGGTCTTGGCCGAACAGCCCGTGCTGCCAATCGCATCTTCGATGGCCCGGCAAAGCACTAGGGCACCATCGCGGTAGGCACGATCCGCATCGTTCAGCCGCTCCCGGGTGCTGCGCGTCATGCCCCGGCGCGTGCATTGGGTCTGTCCGCTGCTCAAGGTCACAACCTTGGGTAGCGGCGGTGTGTCCAGCGTTACAAGGGCCTCACTCGTGGGCTCGGTAACAAGCGCCTCAATGTGTTTGCCCGCTACGCGAGCCCGGACCGGCACGACCTTACCTTTGACGTTGATCTCGATCGGCAACGCCGTAATCGCCCAGCGCATCTCCGGGCGACCGGTGGTGGCCACCGTACGCTCGGTAGGGGCCGGCAGAAGCCCTTGCTCGGCCCAGCGCTGCACTGTGCGCAGCGTGGTTTCGAGGGCTTCAGCGATGTCTTTGGGGCCGACGGTTTTCATGCTTCAGTCCGCCTCACCCATCTGCTGCTTCAGGCTCTTGATGCGCTTTGTCGCTTCATCTCGGGTGCGCTCCAGCCTGCCGATCTCGGCATCCAGTGCTTCCTTGCCCACCAACAACTTGCCCCCGCGCAGATCCACCACCCACGCCGTCAAAGCATGGGTTTCGCAGGCCACTTCCAGGGCCGGCAAGTACTCAAGGGGAAATCTCCACGCTTGGTGAGTCTCCTCATTCCAGTTGCGGCTCTCAGCCGTCCAGGCATCGAGTTGCCGCTTGCTGACAGGCTCGCCGATGAGCTCCGACATTCGGGCCGCGATCTCTGCGCGCCCAAGCGGTGCAGCCTTCAGTACGTCGCACAGCACATGCCGAAGCGCGATGCCGAAGTTCAGCGCACCAGGCAAGGCGGCCTTGGGTACGGGCACCTCAAAAAGGTCACCCGTGAGCGTGTCGTTGGCGCGGCGGATCATGCTGCTCTTTCGGCGCCAGAGAGAGCCTTCCCGTCAGCATGAATCGCCATGGCGGTCGCTATCTGCGCATCGAGGACAGCCGCACGAATCGCTGTGCGAAGCTCCCCATCCTCGCCCGCCAGGCGAAGGGCACGATCAAGCGTGTGACGCTCACGCTGACGCGCGGCCGTCAATGAAAGGGCGCTCCGAACCTTGAACAAAGGGATCGTCCACATGGTTACGCCCCCACCCGTGCATTGCCATTGCGCCCGCCGCTACGGCAGGTAGACTTCAGGGCATGCGAGCCCTGCGGACGTCGGGATCCATCCTCAAAGTAGCGGCTGGGCCAGATCTCCTTCGGGTGCAATCCGAGTGCGTCTGCGATGCGCCGCTCATTGATGGGGTAGGAGCGCTCAAGGGCGGCAGAAAGCGGTGACGAACTGGTCAATCCGTGCCGGTCTGCGAGCGCCTTGAGGGTGATGTTCTTTTTGCGGAGGGCGGCTTTAACGTCCTCCTTGTGCCAGTCCTGATGACTGGCTTTTTTGGGGCTGCTGGCTGTCATGTTCCGCTCTGCGTGGTGGTAGTGCGATACGTGACATTAAACCCTCGTTTGTGTGTTCAGTCAACCAATCGTGTGCGTTGCGCCCACGTGTCGTTAACTACGAACCTTCATTTGAGGTTGAAAAGCAGCCGAGCTTTTTAAAATCAATGGCTTGCGAGTTTGCGACATGTCGCAAACTGCACTGCCCAAGTGTCGTTAACCCTTGATGAGTTAACGACACACTGAAAGTAAGGCGCGAGACGATGATTGGTGAAGCCCTCAAGCGAATGCGCGGCCAGATGACGCTGGACGACCTTGCAACTAGGATGAAGGTCCACAAGAACACGCTCGGCAACTATGAAAGAGGCGAGCGGCTTCCCGATATCGACTTTCTTGCAAGCTTCGCCGAGGAGGTTAAGGCTGATCTTGCAGAGCTTCTTGCTCTCCGTATTGAAAGCGGCAGCAATGCCCTTGCGAAGGATGGAGTGGGCATTCGAAAGGCTTTGGAAGGCACGTCATTGGCCGACAGGCAGGTCGGAGAGGAGTTTGAGCTGATCCCACGCTACAACGTCACAGCCAGCATGGGCGCAGGCCGCCTGCCTGGTGACGCCGAGGAGGTGGGGAGAATGGCTTTTCGTCGCGACTGGCTGCGCCGCGAGGGGCTTTCGCCGCGCAACCTGGTCGCAATCACCCTGGCAGGTGACTCTATGGCGCCAACTATCCGAGACGGCGCACTCGCCCTGGTCGATACCAGCGAGCACCAGGTCAGTTCCGATGGCGTGTATGTGCTCCAGCTCGACGGACACCTCATCGCCAAGCGCCTGCAACCCGACTTTGCAGGTGGCGTCTTTATCCGGAGTGACAATCCGGCCTACCGCGAGCAGCACCTGCCCGCCGACCTGGCAGCCAATCTGACCGTTGTCGGCCGCGCGATCTGGGCGGGCGGCAAGCTCTAGCGTTAAAACACAATGGGCCGGCCTGGAGATAACCAGACCGGCCCATTTTTTCACCGCGCGATTCCAAATATCGTGCAAATCCGCTCAGGATTCACCCATTTCCGCCGGCCCGCGTCCCAAATGCCGCGCACCCCAGAACCCCCTCAATCCCAGTCCCGGCGCGGCCTCACGGGCTCCCGCCCCTCACTCCTCACCTGTGCCAAATGAACACCTCCCCCACAGACAGGCGGATGCTGGCCTTGCTGGCCGGGTCGTAGAACCACAGATCCTTGCCGTTGAAGAGGATCAGCTTGTTGGCATCCCGGGCCGGTGCGGTATAGCGCACCAGGCTGCGGAATTGGCCGCCGTTGGGGTCGGCCTTTGAGTAGATGGCCAGGGTGCTGCTGTCGGTCTGCTTGCCCTGGCGGTATTCGATGAGGCTGTTGGTGAGGCCGAAGGGAAAGTCCGGGTTGCGCACCGCGTCGCTGGCGATGAGGATCTCCTGGGGGCTGGGCGCAGCCCCGGCGGGCAGGGCGAGGGTGGCGAGGGCAAGGAGGGGGGCCAGGAGGCGAAGTCGTATCTTCATGGTTCAGGCGTGGCGCAGGGCATCGACGATCACCAGTTTCGCAGCCCGCCGCGCCGGCCACCAGGCCGACAGGAGGGTGACGCCGAGCATGCCGAGAACACTGCCGACAAGCAGCGGCATATCCTGGCCGACGCGTACCAGGATCAGATAGGCGTAGGAGTAGCCGGGGGGCGTCCATGACCAGCCGCTGTGGTTGATGGCGTAGGCGATGATCAGTGCGCAGAGCACGCCGAGTGCCGAGCCGGCGAGGCCCAGCAGCAGGGCCTCGCACACGAACAGGCGGCGGATGCCGGCGCGGCGCAGGCCCATGGCCCGCAGGGTGCCGATCTCGGCGGTGCGCTCGACCACGGCGGTACTCATGGTGTTGCCGATGGTGAACAGCACAATGACGCCGATCAGGAGGGCAATGAAACTGAACATGGAGCCCATGAACTCGTTGGTCTGCCGGTACATGGGGTTGAGGGTTTCGAAGTCCAGGATCTCCAGGTCTGCATCCTTGAAGTGCTCGGCCAGCAGTGCGTTGAGGCGTGCGCGGGCGGCAGGTATCTGCCAGGTGTGACGGAGCTGCACCAGGATGGCGGTGACCTGGGGCGTACCGGTGCCGAAGATCAGGCGTTGGGCCTGGGCCAGATGCATGGCCATATACACGTCGTCGAGGGCCTTGATGCCCATGTTGTTGGCTTTGATCACATTGAGGCTGGCCACATTGGGGGCGCCCCGCGCGGTGGCGGCGAGCATCTCGATGCGGTTCTCGCCCGCCGGCTGCGGGCTGGCCTTCTCCACGGCGGTGAGGGCCGCGATGTCGTCGGGCAGCGCGGCACCTTCGCTGGCGGTGTGCGCCCTTCCCGGGCGACAGTCGGGGGCGTCGAGCAGAGCGCAGAGATTCAGTCTGCGTGCCACCCCGGTGCCGACGATCACCGTGTCTTCGGCGGCCCCGGCCAGGGGCAGCGGCTTGGCGTAGCTCACCACGCCCAGGTCGTTCCACTGATACATGCGGTTGCGATCCTCGGGGATCAGGCCGATTGCCATCACCGAGCGGGACACTCCCGCGGCAAAGTTGCCGGCAATGCCGCCCAGTTGCAGCGTGGGCGTGACAACGGCCAGCATCGGTGCCAGCTCCGGATCCTGGCGGATCCGTTCGATAAGCTGGGGGTAGTTCGCAATGCCGTAGGCGGTGGGGTTGTCGCCGCCGTCGAGGAAGTAACCCCTGCGCTGGACCTGCAGGTGGCCTGTCTGCTGCACGAAGCCGGTCTGTGTTCCGTAGATGATGTTGGAGCGATAGCCTCCGAACAGCAGGATGGCCACCAGGCCCACCATCATGGCCAGCAGGGTGGTATGGGAGCGGCGGCGGTTGCGCAGCAGGTTGCGCAGGGCCAGGGATACCGTGTTCATGCCCGACCCCCTTCGATGCCGGTGATGCGCCCGTCGCGGATGAAGATGATCTCGTCGGCCTCGGCGTGCACCTGGGGGTCGTGGGACGAGAACACGAAGGACACGTCCTGCTCGCGCTGCATGCGGCGCATCAGGGCGATGATCTCGGCGCCGGTGTGGCTGTCCAGGTTGGCGGTGGGCTCGTCGGCGAGCACCAGTCGGGGCGCGGTGGCCAGGGCCCGGGCAATCGCCACCCGCTGGCGCTGGCCGCCGGAGAGCTGGGCCGGCAGGTTGTGCTGTCGCTCCGACAGGCCCACCGCGTCCAGCAGGGCCTCCACCCGGCGGCGACGCTCATTGGCGGCCACGCCGGCCAGCGCCAGTGGATACTCCACGTTCTCCCGGGCGCTAAGCACCGGGATCAGGTTGAAGTTCTGGAAGATGAAGCCGATGTGGCGGGCGCGGAAATCCGACAGGGCATCGTCGGGCATGGACTGCACCTGTTGCCCGGCCACCGTGATCTCCCCCTGGTCGGGCATGTCGATGCAGCCGATGAGGTTGAGCAGAGTGGTCTTGCCGCTGCCCGAGGGGCCGGACAGCACCGTGAAGGCGCCCTGGTGGATGTCGAGGGTGATATCGCTGAGGGCCGGCACGTCCACCGACCCGAGACGGTAGGTCTTGCCGACCTGGTGCAAACTGACCGGATGCATCGCATTCCTCGTGAGATTCAGGAGGCCCGGCCCTCCCGGCCCGACCGAAGCGCATGCTAAGGGCGCATTGCCCGGCCGGTATTGTACGTTTCCGACATGCTGGGGGGCTGCCGTGGCCGGCGACGCTCCCTATACTGCGGGCATGTTCAGAATCGATCCGATGCCCTCCGGCGAGCTGGCGGCGTCCCTCTGTGGGGCCCGCTCGGACCTGTGGCTGCCCCGGGCCGCCCTGTCGTCCTGCCTGCGTGCGGTGATCAGCCGCGACACCCGCAGTGTGCAGTTGGCCGAGGGGGACCGCTACAACCACTTTCCGGCCTCCCCGATGTGCTCCCTTGTCTGGTACTTCAGCGGCGAGGCGGTGGTGCTCGACCCCCACCGGCCTGCCGCCCCCGACACGCCCGGCCGACCCCTGCCCGACCGCATCACCTTCTGCGGCCCCTTCAACCGGCCGGTGATCAGCCGCAACCCGGGGCCCATGCACGCCATGATGCTGATGCTCATGCCCGACGCCCTGGCCCAGCTCACCGGACTGGATCCGGGCGCCTTCCTCAACCGCATCGTGCCCGCCAGCGAGGTGCTCGACGCGCCGTGGATGACCCTGTGCCGGGCCGTGGATGAGGCCCCCGATGACGAGGCCCGCGTGGCGCTCATGGATGAATTCCTGACGCCCCTGTGGCGGCAGGTGCGCCCCGACGCGGCCTCGCCGGTCCGGGTGTATGCCGACTGGTCGCGCAACCTCGCCCTGCGCGCCTCCGTCTCCGGCTGGGGGCGCAGCCTGCGGCAGGTGGAGCGGCGCATCAAGCAATGGACCGGCCAGCCCCTGCGCGAGCTGCGCGGCATGGGTCGCTCCGAGCAGGCCTTCTTCGACGCCGTGGTAGCCGGACGCTCGGGCGAGGTGAACTGGAGCGACGTGGCCAGCAGCAGCGGCTACGCCGATCAATCCCACCTGTGCCGCCAGAGCCGCCGCGTCACCGGCTTTCCCCCCGCCGAGCTGCGCCGCCGCATCTTTGCCGACGAGAGCTTCTGGGCCTACCGCCTGTGGGGTTTCAGCGAGAGCCAGTTGCCCGATTGAAGGCTCGGACGGTGCTTGAAGGGACTGTAGGGGCGACTTCAGTCGCCCGCGGACTTCGATCAAGGGCGTGCCTGTGATCGACGCGCGATGGGCGACTGAAGTCGCCCCTACGAGTCGCCCCTACGAGTCACCCCTACGAGTCACCCCTACGAGTCGCTCCTGCAGAAGCGGCCGCATCGACCATCGGACGTCGCGGCAAACTGAGGAAACACGGATGAATTCGACCCCACGGGGATATGTGTTAAAACCCGTGGCTTCCGAGCGTCATCCTTGCCCCAATGTCTTTGCTCCTCCGTCTGCGGCAGGCCCTTGCCGGTCTGCTGCTTGCCCTGCACAGCCGGCTTGCGCCCGGGCTGTCCCGCCTGCGTCGCCCCAGCCGCCGCGAGCTGCTGCTCGGCCTTGCCGCCCTGCCGGCCCTGCTGCTGGTCTACAGCCTCATCCTGATCCCCTTCACCCCGGGCATCCGCGACATCCGCAAGGCCAAGCTGGAGCAACCGGCGCGCGTGCTGTCGGCCGATGGCAAGGAACTGGCCGTCTTCAAGTGGGCCAACCGGGAGTGGGTGGGGCTGGAGCGCATCTCGCCCCAGGTGACGGCCGCCCTGATCGCCACCGAGGATCACCGCTTCTACGAGCACCACGGCATCGACTTCTACCGCCTGGCCGGGGCGGCCCTGCGCACCTTCACCGGTGACAAGCAGGGCGGCTCGACCCTGACCCAGCAGCTGGCGCGCAACCTCTTCCCCGACGAGATCGGCCGGGCGCCGACCCTGACCCGCAAGCTCAAGGAGGCCATCACCGCCTTCAAGATCGAAGCCCTGTACTCCAAGGACGAGATCCTCGAGACCTACCTCAACACCGTGCCCTTTCTTTACAACGCCTGGGGCATCGAGATGGCGGCGCGCACCTACTTCGACAAGCCGGCGCGCAGCCTGGACGTGCTGGAGGCGGCCACCCTGGTGGGCATGCTCAAGGGCAACAGCTACTACAACCCGGTGCTCAACCCCGAGCGGGCGGTGGCCCGGCGCAACACCGTGCTGGCCCAGATGGTGAAGCGCGGCAAGCTCGACGAGGTGCGCCTGGCCGGCCTGCAGAAGAAGCCCCTGCGCATCGACTTCGAGCGCCAGCTCGAAGCCCCCGGCCCGGCGCCCCACTTTGCCCAGCAGATCCGCAAGCTGCTCATCGCCTGGGCCGACAGCCACGGCTACAACATCTACGCCGACGGGCTGGTGGTGCGCACCACCCTGGACAGCCGCCTGCAAGCCCAGGCCACCCAGGCGGTGCAACGTCGGGGCCGTCAGCTCCAGGCCCTGGCGGACCAGGCCTGGGCCGGGCGCAAGGGCTGGGCGGGCAGCCCTGAGCTGGTGGAGGCCTTCGTCCGGGAGTCGAAGGCCTATCGCGCAGCCCTGGCCCGGGGGCAGACAGCCGAGGAGACGTTGGCCCGCCTGCTGGCCGACAAACCCTTCCTCGACGCCCTGCGCCAGGAGCAGACCCGGGTCCAGGTGGGTTTCCTGGCCCTCGACCCGCGGGACGGTCAGGTGCGCGCCTGGGTGGGCAGCCGGGATTTCCAGACCGACCCCTTCGACCACGTGGCCCAGGCCCGCCGCCAGCCCGGCTCCACCTTCAAGCCCTTTGTCTACGGCGCGGCCTTCGACAAGGGCATGCAGCCCGGCGATACCCTGATCGACCGGGAGGTGGAGATTCCCCTGCCCGATGACGAGGTGTGGCGCCCCACCGATGAATCCCCGCCCAGCGGCAAGCCGGTGAGCCTGCGCGACGGCCTGGTGTACTCCCGCAACCGCATCACCGCACAACTGATGGACGAGGTTGGCCCGGCCCGGGTGGCCCGGCTGGCGAAGAAGATGGGCGTGCGCCAGAGCCCCCTGGAGGAGGTGCCCTCCCTGGCCCTGGGCACCAGCCCGGTGACCCTCAAGGAGATGGTGGCGGCCTACGGCACCCTGGCCAATGGCGGCGGCTACATCGAGCCGGTGCTGATCACCCGCATCGAGGACCGCAGCGGCCAGGTGCTGGAGGAATTTGCCCCGCTCAAGCCGGAGGCCGCCCTCGACCCGGGCGTGGCCTACACCCTGCTCGACGTGATGCGCGGCGTGGTGGACCGGGGCACCGGCGTGGCCATCCGCAACCAGTTCGGCCTGCGCGCCGACCTGGCCGGCAAGACCGGCACCACCCAGGACAACACCGACGGCTGGTTCATCCTGATGCACCCGCAACTGGTGGCCGGTGCCTGGGTCGGCTTCAACGACAACCGCATCACCCTGCGCAGCGACTACTGGGGGCAGGGCGCCCGCAGTGCCCTGCCCATCGTCGGCGACACCTTCCATTACGCCCTCGCCAACCGCCTGATCGAACCGCGCCAGCGCTTCGTGTCGCGGGAGGAGCCCGGCCTGCTGCAACGGGGCTGGCGCTGGGTGCGTGGCCTGTGGGCCACCCCCGAACCCGAGCCGGAACCCAGGCCTGCTCCCCGGCGTCCGAGACCTCAGGTGCCCTCTCCGCCGGCGTCACCTCCGCCCGTGCCGGCGGAACCTGTGCCGGCGCCGTCACCCCCGTCACCCCCTCCCGGCGGCGAGGCGCCACCCGAAACCGCTATCATCCCGGCGCAACAATGAGCCCCGGGGCAAGGAGACCATCTGGTGGATGACAGGGATCAACAGGAGACGCGGCGCTTCACCCTGCCCGACGACGAGAAGGAGCGCCGCCTGCAGGAGGTGCGGGCACGCCTGCGTGTGGACGGGCAGCCTGTCCCTGCCCCGCGCACCGGCGGTGGCTGGCTGCTGCCGGCCCTGTTCTGGACGGCGCTGATCGGCCTGGGCACCTTGGGCGCCAGCTACTGGCTGTCGAACAACAAGGGTGACACCCGCTTTCAGGTGGTGGCCGACGGCAGTCTGGAGCTGCGCATGGGGCGGGGCGGCCATTACGAGGTGAGCGGCGCGGTGGGCGCCGTGCCCATCCAGTTCCTGGTGGACACGGGGGCCAGCGTCACCGCCATTCCCCGCCAGCTGGGGGAGCGCATCGGCATCCGCGAATGTGCCGCCATCGGCTTTGACCTGAGCGCCGGCAACGAGCCCGGCTGTTGCCGCAAGCAGACCTTCCACACCGCCAATGGCACCACCGAAGGCTGCGTCGGTCGCGTGCCGTCCCTGCGCTTCGGCCCCTTCGAGGTGCGCAATGCCAGTGTCGCGGTGATGCCCGGCATGGGCGATCAGGCCCTGCTGGGCATGAACGTGCTGAAGCACTTCAACCTGGTGCAGGAGGGGCGGCGCCTGACCGTATCACCGGCGATGGTGGCGCGCTGATGGCCACGCCGGGTCGCTACCCCCTGGCTATCGTCGGGGCCGGCGCCCTGGGCCTGCACTTTGCCGCCGGTCTGGCTGCTGTGGGCCCGGTGGCGCTGGTGGCACGCAATGCCGCGCGGGCAGAGGCGCTGCGCGTCGGGGTGCAGGTGGGGGCGCGGCGCTTCGTGCCCGAGGTTTTCGCGCCGGATGCGCTGCCCGTAGCCGACTGGGTGATCCTGCTGGTGAAGACCGGCGACACCGCCGAGGCCGCCCGTACCGCCCTGGCCCTGCAGCCGCGAGGCGTGCTGTCCTTGCAGAACGGGCTGATCGAGGCGACCTTGCGGGCCGAGTGCGGCACCGTGCTGGTGGGCCAGGGCATCACCACCGAAGGGGCCTTCCGGGAGGGCTCCCGGGTGCAGCCCGCCGGGGCCGGCGAGACCTTGCTGCCAGCGGGCTTCGAGGCCGTGGCGGAGGCCCTGTGCATGGCAGGTTTCCGGGCCCGGGTGGAGCCGCAGATCGCCGCGGCGCGCCTGGCCAAGCTGCTGGTGAATGTGGCCATCAACCCGCTGGCCGCCCTCTTCCGGGTGCCCAACGGAGCCTTGCTGGAGCTCCCCCACCGGGTGCTGCTGGAGGCCCTGGTGAGCGAAGCGTGGCCGGTGCTGCGGGCAGCGGGGCTGGATCTGGATGAAGACGCGGCGCTCGCCCGTGTGGTGGCCGTGGCGACGGCCACGGCGGGCAACCGGGCCAGCATGCTGCAGGATGTGCTGGCCGGCCGGCGCACCGAGATCGACGCCATCACCGGCACCTTGCTTGCCATGGCCGAGGCTGATGGTCTTGAGCTGCCCACCCACCGGGCGGTGTTCACCCTGGTCCGGCGCCTTGCTCCAGGCTGAGCGCCTGTGAATGCACCTGCTTTCCTCGGTTGTCCTCCCTGAACCAGCCGCAAACCCAATGCTGACGGGGGGCTCCCTTGGCCGGAGCACCCGATGGGTGAAGCTGAAGGGGTTCATGGGACGCGCTGAGGGCGGCCGGAGGACTGTAGGGGCGACTTCAGTCGCCCGCGGACCTCGATCAAGGGCGTGCCGGCGATCAACGCACGATGGGCGACTGAAGTCGCCCCTATGATTAGGATGAATTCGACCCCACGGGCCCACCCGTCAAGCGCTGAGTGGCGCTTCAGGACGGGTTGTCGTAATCCCGCAGGTGGGTGCGGATCAGGAAGCTGCCGCCCATCACCAGCACGCCGCCCACGAAGGCCACCAGCCCGAAGGCCATGCCCATGAACATGTTCCAGTTGGCCTCCGCGTTGAGGCCGTCCGCCTGCTCCACGCCACCCGAGAAGGCGGCGAAGAGGCTTTCCAGGGCGGGCACGGCGGTATAGCTGAGGGCGGTCAGGCCCAGGGCGATGAAAAGGATGCCGATGAACAGGAAGGGGCTGGGCCGCAGCAGCTTGGTCATGAAGCTGGCGGGGGGGCGCGGGGTATCGGGCACGGAGCTGTCCTCGGGGCTGGGGGGCAGGGACGACATCAGGCGGCGGGGCCGGCAAACACCGGCTCGGGTTCCAGTTCGACGCCGAAGCGGGCGCGCACATCGGCGCGTACGGCGGCACTGGTGGCGATCACGTCGGCACCGGTGGCACCCCCGTGGTTCACCAGCACCAGGGCCTGCTTTTCGTAGCAGCCCACCGGGCCCAGGCGCCGGCCCTTCCAGCCGGCCTGCTCGATCAGCCAGCCGGCGGCCAGCTTGACCCGGCCGTCGGGCTGCGGATAGCTGGGCAGGCCCGGGTGCAGGGCGATGAGGCGTGCGTGTTCGGCGGTGTCCACCACCGGGTTCTTGAAAAAACTGCCGGCGTTGCCGATCTCGGCCGGGTCGGGCAGCTTGCGCCGCCGGATGGCGATGACCGCATCCGACACCTGCAGGGCATTGGGCTGGTTGATGCCCTGGGCTTCCAGCTCCCGGGCCACGTCGGCGTAGCCGGAGTTGGCTTTCCAGGCCTTGGGCAGGCGGAAGGTGACGGCGGCGATCAGGTAACGCCCGGCACCGGCTTGCTTGAAGAAACTGTCGCGGTAGCCGAAGGCGCAGTCGCGCTTGTCGAAACCCACCGTCTTGCCGGTTTCCAGGTCGTAGGCGCGCAGGCTGTAGAAGTGCTCGGCCATCTCGATGCCGTAGGCGCCGATGTTCTGCACCGGGGCGGCGCCGACGGTGCCGGGGATCAGGGACAGGTTCTCCAGGCCGGGCCAGCCCATTTCCAGGGTCCAGCGCACGAAGTCATGCCAGTTCTCGCCACCACCGGCGCGGACGAAGAAGGCCTCGGCGTCTTCCTGCACCCGGCTGCGGCCATGGAAGGCCACATGCAGCACCAGCCCGGGAAAATCGCCGGTGAGCACCAGGTTGGAGCCACCGCCGATCACCAGCCGGGGCAGGCCGGCCACCCGCGGGTCGTCGAGCACGGCGCGCAGGCCGTCCACGTCGTCTACCGCGGCGAACCAGGCGGCCCGGGCGGGCAGGCGCAGGGTGTTGAGGCTGTCGAGGGCCACGTCCTGGCGCAGCAGGCTGTCGGCGGAGACGGTGGGATGGCGGCTCATTGTCTAACCTCGGCGATGGGGGCCGGGGCAGATAGACCTGCAGTACGTCGGCAGGGGTTGATGTCCAGCCCGCCGCGGCGGGTGTAGCGGGCCCACACGCACAGCTCGCTGGGCCGGCACTGGCGCAGCAGGTCGGTGAAGATGCGCTCCACGCACTGCTCGTGGAATTCGTTGTGGCGGCGGAAGGAGATGATGTAGCGCAACAGCCCTTCCCGGTCGATGGGCGCGCCCCGGTAGCGGATCACCACCATGCCCCAGTCCGGCTGGCCGGTGACCAGGCAGTTGGACTTGAGCAGGTGGGAATACAGGGTCTCCTCCACCTCCGGCTGGCCGGCATCGGCGCGCAGCAGGCCGGGGTCGGGGGTGTAGCGGTCGACCTCGATGTCCAGGGTGTCCAGCAGCACACCCTCGGGATAACCGATGGCCCGCTGGGGCCGGCCCGATAGGGGCTCCACCTGCACCGTCACCGGCGCGCCGGCCGCGGCCGACAGATCCCGCGCCAGGGTCGCCTCCAGCTCGGCCACGCTGGCCACGCGGGTCTGGTTGAAGGCGTTCAGGTAGAGCTTGAAGGACTTGGATTCAACGATGTTGGGCGAATCCGCCGGCACCCGGAAGTGGGCCAGGGCCACCTCGGGCTTGCCCCGGGGGCCAAGCCACGACAGCTCAAAGGCTGTCCACAGGTCTTCGCCGATGAAGGGCAGGGCGCCGGGCGCGATACCGATCTCGTCCCGCTTGCCCTGACGGGCGATGGGAAAGAGCAACTCGGGGGCGTAGTGCTCGGCGTAGGCTACAGCCTTGCCGAGGGGGGAGGCGTCGGGGTGGGCGGGCGCGCTCATCAACGGTTTTCCTTGAGCGCCTTCAGCAGCTTCTGCCCCGCCCGCCCGTCCACGCTATGCCCCAGGCGCTGCTGCTCGACCCGGATCGCCGCGCGGCTGGCGTCGCCGAGCATGCCGTCGATGGCGCCGATGGCGTGGCCGCGGGCGGCGAGCAGGGTCTGCACTTCGCGCCGTTCGACCCGGGACAGGCCGGCGTCGTCGGTGGGCCAGGGGGTGGTGAAGGGGCCGGCGCCGCGCAGGCGGTCGGACAGGTGGGCGATGGCCAGGGCGTAGCTTTCGGCGGCGTTGTAGCCGTAGATGGCGTCGAAGTTGCGGAACACCAGGAAGGCCGGGCCCTTGGGGCCGGCGGGCAAGAGCAGGCCGGCACTGCCGTCGCCGGCGAGGGGGCTGCCGTCGATGCGCTTGACGCCCCGGGTGGCCCAGGCGGACAGGGCCTGCTTGTTGCGCCGGCCGGCGCCGCTGGCGTCGAAGCCGGCGGGCAGGCGCACCTCAAAGCCCCATACCTCGTCTTCGCGCCAGCCGGCCTTCTTGAGGAAATTGGCGGTGGAGGCGAGGGCGTCGGGGACGCTGCCCACCAGGTCGCGGCGGCCGTCGCCGTCAAAGTCCACGGCCAGGCGCAGGAAGGTGGAGGGCATGAACTGGGTGTGGCCGAAGGCGCCGGCCCAGGAGCCGACCAGCTGCTCGGCCTTCACGTCGCCGGCATCCACGATCTTCAGGGCGTCGTAGAACTCGCCGCGGAAGTAGGCCTGGCGGCGCCCGTAGCAGGACAGGGTGGACAAGGACGTGAGCAGGGGGCGGCTGCCGAAGTTGCGGCCGAAGTTGCTCTCCACACCCCACACGGCGACCACGGTGGCCGGGTCGACCTTGTAGCGGGTGGCCACGGCGTTGAGGGTGTCGCCCCATTGCTTGAGCATGGCCTGGCCGTCGGCCACGCGTTCTTCATCCACCAGACCGGAGAGGTAGTCCCAGATGGGGGTGCGGAACTCGGGCTGGTAATCGAGGAAGTCCAGCACCTTCAGGTCGGGCTGCAGGCTGGCGGTGAGGCGCTCATAGCCGGCACCGGATACGCCCCGGGCCAGGGCGCCGGATTTGAGCTCGGCCACGCAGGGGGCGAAGCGGGCGGGGTCGGGGGTGTCGGCAGCGTGGGCGGCCGAGGCGAGGAACAGGGCCAGGGCCACCCCCTGTAGGGGCGACTTCAGTCGCCCGCGGACGTCGATCAACGAACGGCGCCCGGTACTGCGCGCGGATGGGCGACTGAAGTCGCCCCTACGTGTCGCCTCTGCAGGGAGGGGGCTGCCTGCATGGGGGGTGGGAATGCTGGGTTTTTTCATCGGATGAAGGATTGCATGAGGGCGAAGAAGCGCCCGTAAAACTCGGCGTCGGTGACGGTTTCCTCGCCGACCTTGACCAGGGATTCGTTGTTGCCGCCGAAGGGCAGGGACAGGGAGCCGATGCCGGTGACGCTGAGACCGGTGCTGGCGGAGCCGGCCTTGAGCTCTTCGCGCACCTGGCGCACGTTGGCGTAAACGGCGGCACCCTTGGTCTCACCCTGATCCTCGGCCAGGCAGAACAGGCTGAAGGTGAGCTGGACCTGGGTGCTGCGGTCGGGCTGAAAATACTTGCGGGCGCGTACCGAGTCCACCTTGCTCTCGTCGATCAGGTAGCCCTGGCTGAGCAGGGCGCGCCGGCCCGCTTCGCAGGCCGCCGCCGGGCTGATCTCAAAGGACTGCTCATAGGGCGAGTCGGGGGCGAAGTTCTCGAGCTTGTAGCTGTCGTCCTTGGGTTTGGGCGACAGGCTGCTGCAGGCGGCAAGGGCGAAGCTCAGCAGGAAAACGGTAAAGCGGTGGTGCATGGGTGCGGGGGATTCTGGTCCGGTTTGGGGCTCAATGGGCTTCGTCCCAGTTGGCGCCGATGCCCACTTCGGCAACCAGCGGCACGGAAAGTTGCGCCACGCCGGCCATCAGCCGCGGCAGCTGCTCGCGGATCAGGGCCACTTCGTCGTCCGGTACTTCCAGCACCAGCTCATCGTGCACCTGCAGGATCAGCTTTGACTTGACGCCGCTGGCCTTGAGCCAGGCCGAGGTGGCGATCATGGCCTTCTTGATCAGGTCGGCGGCGGTGCCCTGCATGGGCGCATTGATGGCGGCCCGCTCGGCGCCCTGGCGGCGGCCCACCTGCTGGGCGCGGATGTCCGGCAGGTGCAGGCGACGCCCGAACACCGTCTCCACGTAGCCCTTGGTCTTGGCTTCCAGGCGGGTGCGCTCCATGTAGGCGGCCACGCCGGGGTAACGGGCGAAGTAGCGCTCGATGTAGTTGGCGGCGGCCACCCGGTCGATGCCCAGGTTCTTGGCCAGGCCGTGGGCGCTCATGCCGTAGATCAGGCCGAAGTTGATCACCTTGGCGTAGCGGCGTTGCTCGCTGCTCACCTCCAGCGGGGTGACGCCGAAGATCTCGCCGGCGGTGGCCCGGTGCACGTCTTCACCTTCCGCGAAGGCCTTCAGCAGGCCCTTGTCGGCGGACAGGTGGGCCATGATGCGCAGCTCGATCTGCGAGTAGTCGGCCGACACGATCTTGTGGCCGGCCGGGGCAATGAAGGCGGCGCGGATGCGGCGGCCTTCGGGCGTGCGGATGGGGATGTTCTGCAGGTTGGGTTCGGTGCTGGCCAGGCGCCCGGTAACGGCCACCGCCTGGCTGAAGCTGGTGTGCACGCGGCCGGTCTTGCGGTTGACCATCAGCGGCAGCTTGTCGGTGTAGGTGTTCTTGAGCTTGGCCAGGCTGCGGTGCTCCAGCAGCAGCTTGGGCAGGGGGTAGTCGTCGGCCAGCTGGGAGAGCACGTCTTCGTCGGTGGACGGCTGCCCGGTGGCGGTCTTCTTGACCACCGGCAGGCCCAGCTTGGTGAACAGGATCTCGCCGAGCTGCTTGGGGGAGCCCAGGTTGAAGGGCTGGCCGGCCAGTTCATGGGCCTGCAGTTCCAGTTCGTGCAGGCGGCGACCCAGCTCTTCGGAGTGCTGGGCGAGCAGGAAGTCGTCGATGAGCACGCCGTTGCGCTCCATCTCGAAGAGCACCCGGGCGGTGGGCAGCTCCACATCCCGGTAGAGGGCGAGCAGGGCCGGCTCGGGGGCCAGCTGGGCCGACAGGTTGCGGTGCAGGCGCAGGGTGATGTCGGCATCCTCGGCGGCGTACTCGGTGGCCCGGGCCAGGTCCACCTCGCCAAAGCCGATCTGCTTGGCGCCCTTGCCGCAGACCTCGGCGTAGGTGAGGGTCTTGATGCCCAGGTGGCGACTGGCCAGGGAGTCCATGTCGTGGGACTTGTCGCTCTCCAGGATGTAGGACTCGAGCAGGGTGTCGTCAAAGATGCCGGCCAGGGCGATGCCGTGGTTGGCCAGGATGTGGGCGTCGTACTTGAGGTTCTGGCCGAGCTTGTGGTGGGCGTCGGATTCGAGCCAGGGGCGCAGCTTGTCGAGCACTTCGGCCAGGGGTAGCTGGGCTGGGGCGTCGGCGTAGTGGTGTGCCAGCGGCAGGTAGGCCGCTTCGCCCTCGACGGTGGCGAAGGACATGCCCACCAGGGTGGCCACCATGGGGTCGAGGCCGGTGGTTTCGGTGTCGAAGGCGGTGAGTTCGGCGGCGGAGATCTTCGTCAGCCAGGCGTCGAAGGCGGCCCAGTCGAGCAGGGTCTCGTAGCCGTTGCGGTGGGCGCCGGGCTCGCCCTGGGCCTCGATGGCCGGGGCCTCGCCTGCCGCCGCCATCGCCGGGGCGGGGCGATGAACGCCTTCTTCCAGCTCCTTCAGCCAGCCCTTGAACTCCATGCGCCGGTAGAGGGCGGCCAGGGCTTCCTTGTCGTCTTCCCGGGCGAGCAGGTCGGCGGGTTTCACCGGCAGGGGCAGGTCGGTGACCACGGTGACCAGCCGGCGGCCCAGGGGCAGGAAGTCCAGGTGCTTGCGCAGGTTCTCGCCCACCTTGCCGCCCACCTTGTCGGCGCTGGCCACCAGCTTGTCCAGGTTGCCGTATTCGGTGAGCCATTTGACGGCGGTCTTGGGGCCGCACTTCTCCACGCCGGGCACGTTGTCCACGGTGTCGCCGATGAGGGTGAGGTAGTCGACGATGAGATTCGGCGGCACGCCGAACTTGGCGGTGACGCCGGCCTCGTCCAGCACTTCCTCGCTCATGGTGTTCACCCAGCGCACGCCGGGCTGCACGAGCTGGGTCAGATCCTTGTCGCCGGTGGAAATCACCACCTCCCAGCCGGCCTCCACGGCCTGGCGGGTGAGGGTGCCGATGACGTCGTCGGCCTCCACGCCCTCTTCCATCAGCAGCGGCCAGCCCTCGGCCTTCACGGCCT
Source organism: Zoogloea sp. (assembly GCF_044344315.1). Classification (GTDB taxonomy): domain Bacteria; phylum Pseudomonadota; class Gammaproteobacteria; order Burkholderiales; family Rhodocyclaceae; genus Zoogloea. The sequence continues at coordinate 25,816 of NZ_JBIJDC010000043.1, forward strand.
CGTGCAGGGGTTCGATCTGGGCGCGCAGGTCGTCGGGCATGGGCGGGCGCTGGGCCTTGTAGTCGGGAAACCAGTCGTCCCGGAAGGTCTTGCCCTTGGCATCGAAGACGCAGGCCCGATACTCTGCCTTGTAGTCGGATTCGAGGCGACGTAGCATGGACAGCACCCCGCGCACGGCCCCGGTTGGCTCGCCCGCCGAGTTGCGCAGATCGGGCAGGGCATGGAAGGCGCGGTACAGGTAACTGGAACCGTCGACGAGCAGCAGGGTCGGCATGGGCAATCGGGGAGGGCCGGGCACGCCGGGCCTCCCGCACTCCTCAATCAGAAAAACAATGACTGCAAAAGACAAACTTCCCCGGATGGCGCCGAGCACGGCGGCCCAGAATTTCACGGCCAGGGAGTCGTGGCGGATTTTCGGGATTATGGCAGAGTTCGTCGAGGCGACTGAGCGGCTCAAGCCCATCCGCCCGGCGGTGTCCATCTTCGGCAGCGCCCGCACCCGCATCGACCATCCCTACTACGCCAAGACCGAGCGCATCGCCCGCCTGCTCTCCGATGCAGGCTTTGCGGTGATCTCCGGCGGCGGCCCGGGCATCATGGAGGCGGCCAACAAGGGGGCCTATTTCGGCAAGTCGCCCAGCGTGGGGCTCAACATCCAGCTGCCCATGGAGCAGCAGGCCAACCCCTACCAGGACATCTCCCAGACCTTCCAGCACTTCTTCGCGCGCAAGTTCATGTTCGTCAAGTTCGCCACGGCCTACGTGGTGATGCCCGGCGGTTTCGGCACTCTGGACGAACTGCTGGAGGCGATGACCCTGATCCAGACCGGCAAGAGCCGCAAGATCCCGGTGATCCTGGTGCATGAACCTTTCTGGCGCGGGCTGATCGACTGGTTCAAGGACAGGCTGGTGGAGGAGGGGATGATCAACCCGGACGACCTGGACCTGGTGCAGGTGATCGACGAACCGGAAAAGGTGGTCGACGCGATCTTCGATCACTACCAGAGCCGCGGCTTCCTGCCCCTGCCCGAGGAGCACGAGCTCATGCTCAACCTGTAGCCGGACGGCGAAGGGTTACAATCTCGGCATAGCCAGGAGAACATCAAAATGCCCCGCGCACCCTACATTGCAGCCCTTTTGCTCGCCCTCGCCGCCCCGGCCTGGGCCCAGCAGCCCCCCAAGCTCGAACCCCTGCCCGAACCGCCGCCCCCGCCGCCGGGCATGGAGCTCGACCAGGCCACCGAGCCCCAGGTCACGATCACCAAGAAGGGCGAGGACACGGTGGAGGAATACCGGGTCAATGGGCAGCTCTACATGGTCAAGGTCACCCCGCCCGGCGGCGTGCCCTACTACCTCTACGACGATGTCGGCAACGGCGACTTCACCCGTCGCGACGCCCAGGACAGCGGCCTTCGCGTGCCCAAGTGGGTGATCAAGCGCTGGTAGGTTATACCGGCTGCGTTGGAAAGACTTGTAGGGGCGACCTCAGTCGCCCATCCGCGCGGCGATCACCGGTATTTCCTCGATCGAAGTCCGCGGGCGACTGAAGTCGCCCCTACAGGAGAGCCCGTACCGACCGTCAAACTGAGGGCTTCTTCACAAGCGCTCAGGGCGCCTCGCACAGGCAGTGCAGATACATGTGCCCCGGGTCGTTCCACAGGGCCAGGCCTTCCAGTTCGCTGCGGATCTTCGCCAGCGTGCTGTCCACCAGTGACACCCGCGCCCGGGCGCCCTCGGATTCCTCGCCGTTGTCGAGCAGCTTGGAGAGCAGCTGGTCCCGCGGGGAAAGGGGTTTCTCCACGTAGCTGACCCCGTAGTCCTTGAGGTGAGCGCGGCTGGCGGCGGCCTTGATGGCTTCGTCGAGCCCGCCGATCTTGTCCACCAGGCCCTTTTCCTTCGCCTGACTGCCCAGCCAGACGCGGCCCTGGGCCACCTGGTCTACTGCCGCCACCTCCATCTTGCGGCTCTTGCCCACCAGCTCGATAAAGCGCTTGTAGCCGAACTCGATGCTCTGCTGGAGCACGCTGGCCACCTGCGGGTCGAGGGGCCGGCGCGGATCGAGGCCGCTCGACAGGGGCGTGGTGCCCACGCCGTCCACCGTCAGACCGAGCTTGTTCATGGGGCCCGACAGGTCGGGCATCATCGCAAAGATGCCGATGGAGCCGGTGATGGTGCTGCGTCCGGCCCACACCTCGTCGGCGGCCATGCTGATCCAGTAGCCGCCCGAGGCCGCCACCGAACCCATGGAGACGATCACCGGCTTGCCTGCCTGGCGAGTCAGCTCCAGCTCGCGCCGGATCACCTCGGAGGCAGTGGCGCTGCCCCCCGGGCTGTCCACACGCAGCACGACGGCTTTGATGGCTTTGTCCTCCCGGGCCTGACGGATCAGCCCGGCCACGGTGTCGCCGCCCACCACACCGGAGGGCTGCTCGCCGTCTACGATGGCGCCCTGGGCCACCACCACGCCGATCTTGTCTTCCGGGGCGCTGGTCTCCTCGCGCATCCGCGAGATGTAGGTGCTCATATCTATGTGCTTGTAGCCCTTGCCCTCGTCGCCGGCACCAAGCTGGGCCTTGAGGTGGTCGCGCCACTCGTCGGCAGTCTTCAGGCCATCCACCAGCCCGGCCCCCAGGGCCATGCGCGCGGCGTCGCCGCCGGATTCGGCCAGCAGGGCCGGCGTGTCACCCACGTAGCGGGCGAGGTGGGCGGCGGCCTTGGGGCGGGCGGCCACGATGTCGGCCTGATAGGCCTGCCAGGCGGCCTCCAGGTAGTCCCGGGTGGCTTCCCGGTCTTCCGGTGACATGTCGCTGCGGGTGTAGGGCTCCACGAAGGACTTGTAGGTGCCCACGCGGAAGATCTGCATCTTCACCCCGGCTTGGTCAAAGAGGCCCTTGAAATAGGTGGGAAAGCGCCCGAAGCCCGACAGGAACACGTAGCCGTCAGGGCTGACGAAGACTTCATCGCCCTGGGCGGCCAGGTGGTACTGGACCTGATTGAAGTTCTTGCCGTGGGCATAGACCTTCTTGCCCGACTTGCGGAACTCGGCCACCGCCGTGGCGATCTCCTGCAGCTTGGGCAGGCCGGTGCCGGCCAGACCGTCGGTCTCGATCACCAGCGCCTTGATGCGCGGGTCGGTGGTGGCGGCACGGATGGCGTCCACCACGTCGCGCAGCAGGATCTGGCGGATCCCGTCGCCCCCCTGCAGCACGCTCATGGCGCTGCGCACGGTGCGCTGTTCGACCAGTTGCCCGTTTGGCGCGATCAGCAGCGCCACGTCCGTTGGCAGCGGTGTTGGCCGTGCAGCCAGCCAGCCGGCCACCAGGAAGACCACCACCGCGATAAACAGCAGGTTGAGACTGATCTGCCGGAAGCGGTCAATCGCCCGCCACAGCCCGCCAATAACTCTTCTCACGACACCCGGCCGTGCATTCCGATCCATCACACTCTCCAGAACGGGCCCTGCGGCCCGGCGGCCCGCGGCCGCCTCCAAGGTTTGCGGGCACCGCCAATCCGGTAGAATCCCGCCATGTTTGCCAATCCCTCTCCCGACCAGATCCGCAGCTTGCTGCAGGAGGTCAAGACCATTGCCGTCGTCGGCCTGTCGCCGCGCCCGGACCGCCCGAGTTATCGGGTTTCCCGCGCGATGCAGGGCTTCGGTTACCGCATCGTACCGGTTCGCCCGGCTGTTGCCGAAATTCTCGGTGAAAAAGCCTGGGCAAATCTCTCCGCCATCCCCTTTGCGGTGGATATGGTGGATGTATTTCGTGCCGGTGACCAGATCGACCCGGTCGTCGATGAATGCATCGCCCTGGGCGTCAAGCGCCTGTGGCTGCAGGACGGGGTGATCAACGAAGCCGCCGCCGCGCGCGCCCAGGCCGCCGGCATCACCGTGGTGATGGACCGCTGCGTGTGGCGCGATTACATGGATCTCGTCGTATGAGCAAAAAACTCGCGTTTACCAAGATGCACGGCCTCGGCAACGATTTCGTGATGATCGACGCCGTGCGTCAGGACATCCAGCTCACCGAAGCCCAGGTGCGCTACCTGGCCGACCGCAATTTCGGGGTGGGCTGTGACCAGCTGCTGGTGGTGGAGCCCGCCCAGGCACCGGGCGTGGATTTCCGCTACCGCATCTTCAATGCCGATGGCGGCGAGGTGGAGCAGTGCGGCAACGGCGCCCGCTGCTTCGCCCGTTTCGTCTTCGACCAGGGCCTTACCGACAAGCGCGAGATCCGCGTCGAGACGAAGAAGGGCATCATCACCCCGCGCCTCGAGGCCGACGGCAACGTGACCGTGGACATGGGCGTGCCGGTGCTGAACCCCGCCGACGTGCCCTTCGTCAGCGAGTCCGACGCCTGGGTGCAGCCCCTCGACGTGGCCGGCACGGCCGTGGCGATCACCGCCGTGAGCATGGGCAACCCCCACGCCGTGCAGGTGGTGGCCGATGTGGATACCGCCCCGGTCGCCGAACAGGGCCCGCTCATCGAGCACCACCCGCGCTTCCCGGCCCGGGTCAATGCCGGCTTCCTGCAGATCGTCGATGCGCACCGCGTGCGGCTGCGCGTCTTCGAGCGCGGCGCCGGTGAAACCCTGGCCTGCGGCACTGGCGCCTGTGCTGCCGTGGTGGCGGGCATCCTGCGCGAGCTGGTGGTGTCGCCGGTCACCGTCGAAACCCGCGGCGGCGAGCTCACCATTGCCTGGAACGGCGTCGGCACCCCGGTGATGATGACCGGCCCCGCGGTCACCGTGTTCAGCGGCACCCTGACCCTTCCCTGATCTCCTCCCGCCTCATCTGCTCCGGCCCCACGCCATGAATCCTTCCGACGTCATCCAGTTCCTGCAGGAAAACCCCGACTTCTTCGACCGGAACTCGACCCTGCTGACCGACCTGACGGTGACCCATCCGAACAACGGACAGGCAATCTCCCTCACCGAGCGCCAGCTCATCGCCCTGCGCGACCGCATCGCCCAGCTCGAGGACAAGTTCGCCGAACTGCTGTCCTTCGGCGAGGAGAACGACGCCATTGGCGAGAAGGTGCATCGCCTCAGCCTGTCCCTGCTCGAAGCCGAGGATTTCGAGTCGATCCGCACGGCGGTATATGTGCACCTCAAGGAAGACTTCGCCGTGCCCCATGTGGCCTTCCGGGTGTGGAACAGCGTGCTGTCGCGCAGCGGCCCCGAGTTCCTGCCGGTGGGCGAGGAGGTGCGCTTCTTCACCGGCGATCTGGTCCAGCCCTACTGCGGTGCGCCGGCCATCAAGGAAATCACCAACTGGTTCGGCCCGGCCGGCCGCCAGATCCGCTCGGTAGCCCTGGTGCCCCTGCGCCGTGACGAGCAGGCCTTCGGCCTGCTGGCCATGGGCAGCGAAGACCCGGAGCGCTTCTATCCCGAGATGGGCACGCTCTACGTGACGCGCATCGGCGATATGGTTTCCCACATCCTTCGCCGCCAACTCGGCTGATGGGCCGATAGCGCTACTGCGCGGCCCGATCTCGTGGCTGCGATGCTCGCCGTACTCCAGTACGGCTGCGCTTCTCCCCACGACCTCGGGCCGCTCGCTACGCGCTCTCGACCCATCAAGGCATGGGCTGTCTTTCAAGAACAACATGTTTGAGCGATAGCGTCCTTGCTGGCAGGGGCGCACTTTTTATCTGAAGGTTTTTTCCCCATGGCTGATCTGATTCTCAAACCTGGCAGTGACCGTACCGTGGTGCGGCGGCATCCCTGGATCTTCGCCGGTTCGGTGGACCGGCTGGAGGGCCGGGCGCGGCCGGGGGATACGGTGCTGGTGATGGATTCCCGCGGCAAACCGCTGGCGCGGGCGGCGTGGTCGCCGGAGTCGCAGATCCGGGCGCGGGTGTGGACCTTCGACCCCGAGCAGTCCATCGACCATGCCTTCATCAAGCGTGCGGTGGCGGCGTCGGTGGCGCGTCGTGCTGCGCATCCCTGGCTGGTCGGGCAGGATGGCGTGCGCCTGATCCACGGGGAGTCCGATGGTCTGCCCGGCGTCATCGCCGACCGCTTTGGTCCGGTGGTGGTCGTCCAGCTGACCAGCGCCGGGGCCGACAAGTGGCGCGATGCCATTGTTGCCGGGCTGGTCCAGGCCACCGGCTGCAGCACGGTGTATGAGCGTTCCGATTCGGATGTGCGCAAGCTCGAAGGGCTCGGCCCGGTCACCGGCCTGGCCCACGGCGAACTGCCGGAACTGCTGACCATCGTCGAGAACGGGGTGCGCATGGAGGTGGACGTGGTCAGCGGCCACAAGACCGGCTTCTACCTGGATCAGCGCGACAACCGCCTGCTCACCGGCCAGCTGGCCGCCGGTCGCGATGTGCTCAACTGCTTCTGCTACACCGGGGGTTTCTCCCTGCAGGCCCTGGCCGGTGGCGCGAAGAGCGTGATCTCCATCGACTCGTCCGGCCCGGCCCTGGTCACCGCGGCGCGCAACGTGGCCCACAACCCCCAGCTCGATGCAAGCCGCGCCGAGTGGCGTGAGGACGACGTCTTCCAGGCCCTGCGCGGCTTCAAGGCCGAGGGGCGCAAGTTCGACCTGATCATCCTCGATCCGCCCAAGTTCGCGCCCTCGGCTGCCCACGCCGAACGGGCCGCCCGCGCCTACAAGGACATCAATCTCCTGGGCTTCCGGCTGCTCAACCCGGGGGGTATCCTGATGACCTACTCCTGCTCCGGCGGCATCGGCCAGGAGATGTTCCAGAAGATCGTCGCCAGCGCCGCGGCAGATGTGGGCGTGGAGGCCCGCATCATCCATCGCCTCTCCGCTGCGCCGGATCATCCTATTGGTCTGGCCGTGCCCGAAGGGGAATATCTGAAGGGGCTCGCCTGCCAGCTTTGAGCGACTGCTCAAAGCGGGTAGTCATCCAGGCGTCAAACCGGGCGGAGGTGTGTATCCTCAAGGGGCTCATGAACAGTTAAAAGTTGTTACTTTGGGCTGTTCCGATCATGCCACGGAGATACAGATGAACACCCCGCAGCCCCACGATTTGGCCCCGATGGCCGACGAAGACCCTGGGGTCCAGGCACGACGCCAGCAGCGTATGGCGGCGCTGCTGCTGTCCCGCTACAACCTGCGCTACATGGTCCGGCTGTACGAGGCCTTCGAAGGCGATCTGCTGCTGCCCATCGTACTCGGCGAGGTGGGACTCTATAACGTGGGCGGCCTCGGGCTGGACGATCAATCCTTGGCCGCCATCCGCTGCAGCGAGGACGATTTCGGCAAGCTGCCCCTGCGGCCCTGCAACGCCTTCTCCATCAGCTCATCCACCGGCATCCCGCGGGAAACCGTGCGCCGCAAGGTCAGCCACCTGATCCAGCTGGGCTGGATCGCCAGGGACATCAAGGGCGGTCTAACCATCACGGCTAAGGCAGCCAACCTGTGCCTCGAACCCTTCGACCAGGAAAACCTGGCCGACTTCCTCAGCACCGCCGACCGGGTCCGCCTGATCGCCAGCCCCCCGCAAGGCTGATCAGCGGACTCCCGGCCGCACCGGGCAAGCCCGTCCCTTATGCCAGAGGGAAATGCCGGTGACCGACCAGAGGTCGCCGTCTCTCCCGTGGGGTCGAATGAATTGGCGATGTTCGTGTTAAGTGTGGAAAGCGCTTTCGATTCGACATGTAAGGCTTGAGCCCTTGCTTACAGGCTTTCCGTTCTCTTACGTCACATTGACCGGGGACTCGCCCCCGGCGGGCGACCTTCTTTCTTGTTGTACGACAAGAAAGAAGGCAAAGAAACGTACCCCGCTGTCGCGCCCCCTTCGGGGGTTCCCTCCTTCCGGCAATGCCGGGCGGGGTCTTCGCAAACTCGCCCTGCGGGCTCAGACATGCGAAGCCCTTTTTCCGCCCGTCATCACCTCCAGTCGGCACGCCAGAGGGGAGAGGAAATGCAGGTGATCAACGGCCAGTACCCGACTCAAGTTCCGCAG
>NZ_JBIJDC010000198.1:0-2874 GCF_044344315.1 Zoogloea sp.
GCCCGCGGACGCCGGTAAAGGGCATGCCGGCGATCAACTCACGATGGGCGACTGAAGTCGCCCCTACGCGCCGCCCCGCGGCCTCCCCTGTAGGGTCGAATTCATTCGACCAAGGCACACCGAACAAAGCCTGCTGGTCGGATAAATCCGGCCCCACGGGGAGACCTCTTGCGTGATCAAATTGCGTCGAGCAGGTCGATGAGCTCGGGGTGAGCGGAGGCAGTCTGCATCAGCTTGCCCTTGATTCTGGCGATGTGCTCCCGCATCCGGGGTGGAAGTTCGTTCAATGCATCGAGCAGCAAGTGAGCGTCCTCGCTGGCAAGGAGCGCCGCTATTGTCAGTGCCTGGATGCGATCCTTGGTCGCTTTCTCGGGCATGCCGCGACGCTGAGTGCTTGCGTAGAGCTTGTGCCAGACAAATCTGGCGGCTTGCGGAATGTGAACGGGGACACAATGCCCGCCCGCGAGCATGCAGGCCGGCTCTGGATCTTTGAGCAGGTAATCGTAAAACGGCACCGTCTGTGCCGCCCAAGCAAGCGCGGGTAGTTTCACGATCTGGCCAAGTTCTTCGCCGGGCGTGAGCACATCGACGCGAAGCCCCTGGGCGCCTGGCAGCTTGACGGAACATGTTGGGCTCGCCGGTGACAGGCCAGGAACCGGAAAGAAAGGCAACCCGGTGGCCTTTACCGTTTCCAGGAAGGAGGCAGGGGCGGCAAGACGAAGAATGTGGCTTGCCAGGTCAATATCCTGAGTGTGGGCACTTGTCGACATCCCACCTAGTTCGTTGAGCCAGGCCATGTAGGCAAGTGTGCCCACGAGCACCAGGCCTGCGTCCAGCATGTGTTGATTGTGCAACTCAACAAGCACCCGGGCCATCACTTTGTCAGCCGTCTGGAAGCCGATCTTGCGGAGCAGCGAGATCTGCTTTGTCATCCAATCCTGATCCTCGATGGCGAGCCGCATGGTTTCGTAGGCCTCGAGATCTGCTTCGGTGCAAACGAATTTCTCTTCTTGCTTGCCCGGTACAGGGTAGAAGAGCCGGTACCAGTAGGACCCTCCATTGACGCTCTTCAACTTCAGGCGTCCCGGCGTACCCGGAAGGAGCAGGCCAGTTGCGCGTGCCCGCTCCTTGATCTCGGCGTACTGCGTTCGATACGCGAGTTCGTGAGTGCGATAAAGCGCCGACGACATCTCTTGCCCCTTGAGAAGCGAATGAATGGAGGGAAGCGTAGTGGTATTACCCCCCAAAAGTCAAAACCAGGGGGTAACGGCTGTCAGCACTGCCTCCCCTGTAGGGTCGAATTCATTCGACCAATAATGCCATCAGCAACTACAATCCCTCGCCATGAATGCAAACATCATCCATCACGGCGCGTTTCAGGGGGTGACGGGGTCTTGTCACCAGTTGTTCATTGATGAACTCAACAGCCTGCTGATCGACTGTGGCCTGTTTCAGGGGGCGGAGACGGCGCCGGACGGGGTGTCGGGGGCGGACAGGCTGGAGATCCCTTTTTCGGTGGAGCGGGTGCAGGCGCTGGTCGCCACCCATGTGCACATCGATCACGTGGGCCGCATCCCCTGGTTGCTGGCGGCGGGTTTCAAGGGCCCCATCCTGTGCAGTGAGCCGTCCGCCAAACTGCTGCCCGTTGTGCTGGCCGACGCTTTTGCGGTGGGGGTGACGCGGGACGCCCGGCTGGTGGAACGCTACCTCAAGATGGTGGAGGCGCGCATCCGGCCGATTCCCTGGCGCACCTGGTATCCGGTGTTCTCGGGCCCCAAGGGGAGCTGCCGGATCCGCCTGCAGCGGGCGGGGCACATTCTGGGCTCGGCTTATGTGGAATGCGAGCTGACCCGGCCGGGGGGTGAGCGGCTGCGGGTGTTGTTCTCGGGGGATCTGGGCGCGCCCCATGCGCCGCTGCTGTCAGCCCCCAAGCCGCCCTGGTCGGCCGACGTGGTTGTGCTGGAGAGCACCTACGGCGACCAGGTGCACGAAAAGCGCAGCTCGCGCCGGGCCCGCCTGCAGGCGGTGGTGGAGAAGGCCCTGGCCAACGGCGGCACGGTGATCATCCCGGCCTTCAGCATCGGCCGCACGCAAGAGCTGCTGTATGAGTTTGAAGACATCCTGTACCGGCAGCGCCAAAAGCCGGGGCGTTTTGCCGAGCGCTGGGCCAAGCTGCCGATCTACCTGGATTCGCCCCTCGCCGGGCGCTTCACCCGCATCTACCGCGAGCTGCAGCCCTACTGGGACGCCGAGGCCCTGGCCCGGGTGAAGGCGGGGCGCAAGCCGCTGGCGTTCGAGCAACTGGTCGCCATTGATGATCATGCCGACCACGAGGCCAACGTGCGCCGCCTGACCCGCAGCGGTGAGCCGGCCATCGTGATCGCCGCCAGCGGCATGTGCGCCGGCGGGCGGGTGATGAACTACCTGAAGGCCATGCTCCACGACCCCCGCCACGACGTGCTGTTTGTGGGCTACCAGGCCCGCGGCACCCCCGGCAGCGCCATCCAGACCTTCGGCCCGCGGGGCGGCTATGTGGACATCGACGGCGAACGCATCGAAATCCGCGCCGGCATCCACTCCCTGCCAGGCTATTCCGCCCACGCCGACCAGAACGACCTCGTCCGCTTCGTCACCCGCATGCGTCATCTGCCCGCCGAGGTCCGCCTCATCCACGGCGACACCGAAGCCCGCCAAGCCCTCGCCCAGCGCTTGCACGACGCCACCGGCGGCAAGGTGAACGTGATGAATGGCTGAGCCGCAGAATGAACAACGATACCGCCGACACCCCCCGTAGGGGCGACTTCAGTCGCCCACCACACGCTGATCACCGGCATGCCGTAAATCAAAGCCCGCGGGCGACTGAAGTCGCCCCTA
>NZ_JBIJDC010000044.1:0-33147 GCF_044344315.1 Zoogloea sp.
CAGCCACTTCGCGCTGGGCAGCTTGGCCGCCTCGGCCTGGAAGACCTCGACGAACTCGCGGCCGATGATCTTGCGCTTGGCCTCCGGGTCGGACACGCCCTTGAGGTGCCCCATGAACTGCTCGGTGGCATCCACGTGGATGACCTTGACGCCCAGGTTGCGGGCGAACATCTGCATGACCATCTCGCCTTCATTGAGGCGCAGCAGGCCGTTGTCCACGAACACACAGGTCAGCTGGTCGCCAATCGCCTTGTGCAGCAGGGCGGCAACCACGGAAGAGTCAACACCGCCGGACAGGCCGAGGATCACCTCATCCTTGCCCACCTGGGCGCGCACCTTCTCGATGGCTTCATTCACGTAGTCGGGCATGTTCCAGTCGTGCTGGCAGCCGCAGATCTCGTGAACGAAGCGGGCAATCATCTCCTTGCCCTTGATGGTGTGGGTGACTTCCGGGTGGAACTGCACCGCGTAGAACTTGCGCACCTCGTCGGCCATGGCGGCCAGCGGGGTGGACTCATTGGAGGCGATCACCTTGAAGCCCGGCGGCAGCTCGGTGACCTTGTCACCGTGGCTCATCCACACATCCAGCAGGCCGTGGCCTTCGTCGTTGGTCCGGTCCTGGATGTTGCGGAACAGCTCGGAATGGCCCCGGGCGCGGATCTCGGCGTAGCCGAACTCCCGCTTGCCGGAGCTCTCCACCTTGCCGCCCAGCTGGGCCGCCATGGTCTGCATACCGTAGCAAATGCCAAACACCGGCACCCCGATCTCGAACACCGCCATCGGCGCCTTCACCTCGCCCGCCTCGTACACCGAGTTGGGGCCGCCGGACAGGATGATCCCCTCGGGCGCAAAGCTGCGGATGAACTCATCCGACACATCGTAGGGATGGATTTCGCAGTACACCTGCTGCTCACGCACACGGCGAGCGATGAGCTGGGTGACCTGGGAGCCGAAATCGAGGATCAGGATTTTCTTGTGCACGGCGGAGTCCGGAGGGTGAAAACGGGAAGGCCGGCATTATAGCCCTTGCGCCCGGAGGGCGGGACGCCGTGGGCGGGCACTTCTGGCTGGTCTCGAGGGCGCGCAGGGACAGACCGGAGAAGCTTAAGACCAATGTACTATTCAATGGACTGCAAAAGGGGAATCGCTTGGCAAACGGAATGATCACAGCCTTTCACGGCAAGTACTACGCCTGGGAACTCACCCGTCGCCGCGCCGCCGGTGAAGAAGACCGAATTGCCCAGTCCCTCTTCGACGCCAGCGTAGACCTCAACCCACATCAAATCGATGCCGCACTGTTCGCGCTCAACAACCCCCTCAGCAGGGGCGTCGTCCTTGCCGACGAAGTCGGCCTGGGCAAGACAATCGAAGCAGCCCTGGTGCTTTGCCAACTGTGGGCTGAACGCAAGCGCCGTTTGATCGTCATCTGCCCAGCCGCCCTGCGTAAACAATGGGCGCTCGAACTCAGTGAGAAATTCAATCTCCCCACTGAAGTCCTTGACGCCCGCACTTGGAAAGACCTTCAGCAGCGCGGCATCTACGACCCCTTCAACCGCGACGTAATCAGCATCTGCTCCTACCACTTCTCTACCCGGATGGAGCAGGCTATCGGCAACATTCCTTGGGACGCCATCGTCATCGACGAAGCGCACAAACTGCGCAACGCCCACCGCAAGAGCCACGCCACCGGCCAGAGCCTCAAGCGTTCGCTGGCTGGACGCAAGAAGCTACTGCTCACAGCCACCCCGCTACAGAACTCCCTGATGGAGCTTTACGGGCTCACCTCGCTGATCGACGAGGAGATCTTCGGCGATGAACGCAGCTTTCGCTCCCGCTACGGCAACATCGACGGCGACCTGCAGGCATTGCGCCGCCGTCTCCTTCCCTTCATCAAACGCACCCTGCGCAAAGACGTCCTCGAATACGTCCCTTACACCCGGCGCCATGCCCTGACCACACCCTTCAAGCCCAGCGAAGACGAATATCGTCTCTACGAGCTGGTCTCGACCTACCTGCAACGAGAGTTCAGCTACGGCTTCCCCCAACGGCAAAAACATCTGGTCGGGCTGATCCTGCGCAAACTGCTCGCCTCCTCGACCGAAGCCATCACCGCCACGCTGGAAGCCATCCGCAACCGCCTGCAAAAGCTGCTCGACAAGCAAAGCATCGATGAGGAGTGGTTCGCCCACCTGGTCGAAGATGACGACCTTGAGGACGAATTGCTCGAAGCCGCCGAAGACGAAGCACTGGAAAGCCAAGGCAACCCGGAAGGCATCGACTACACGCTACTCAAACAGGAGCTTGCCGAACTCGACCGCTATCTGGCCCTAGCCCGCACCATCCGCGAAGACCAGAAGTCCCACGCACTGCTCCATGCACTCCAGCAAGGCTTCGAACGCATGCAAGGCATGGGCGCTGCCCGCAAGGTGGTGATCTTCACCGAATCCCGACGCACCCAGGACTACCTCGCCCGCTTCCTCGAAGCCCAGGGCTACGCCGGCAAGGTCATCACCTTCAGCGGCACTAACAATACCCAGAGCGCCACCGGCGTCTACCAACGCTGGCTGGCCAAATTCAGCGGTAGTGACCGCGTCACCGGTTCGCCCGCCATAGACCGCCGCACCGCGCTGATCGACCATTTCCGCGCCGATGCCGAAATCCTCATCGCCACCGAAGCCGCCGCGGAGGGCGTCAACCTTCAGTTCTGCTCGCTGCTCGTCAATTACGACCTGCCCTGGAACCCGCAACGGGTCGAGCAGCGTATCGGCCGATGCCATCGTTACGGCCAGCAGTTCGACGTGGTCGTCATCAACTTCCTCAACCAGCGCAACGCAGCCGACCAGCGCGTGCTGGAACTGCTGCAAGACAAATTTCACCTCTTCGACGGCGTCTTCGGTGCTTCCGATCAGATTCTCGGCCAGATCGAAAGCGGCATCGACTTTGAAAAACGCATTGCCGAAATCTACGACCGCTGCCGCACCCCGGCCGCCATCGAAGCCGCTTTCGCCACCCTGCGTGCCGAACTCGAAGAAGACATCCAGGCCCGCATGGCCCATACCGAGCAACTTCTGCTCGAACACTTCGATGCCGACATTCACGACCTGCTACGCAGCCAGAAAGAAAAAGCCGAAAGCCAGCTCGACCGCATCACCCGCTATTTCTGGAAGCTCACCCAACTGATCCTGGCCGGACACGCCCGCTTCGACCCCCAGACGCTTGCCTTCACCCTGCAAACCCCGCCGCTGCTGGCCGCACCCGCTGGCCTCTACCACCTGATCCGCAAGGGTCAGACACCTCCCGACCACGCACGCATCTATCGCCTGACCCACCCCCTCGGCGAATACGTTCTCGAACGCGGCCGTAATCTGGAAGCCCCCCTTGCCCACCTGCATTTCGACCCCAGCAGCCAAAAACCGCGTATCGCCATGCTCGAACAACTGGCCGGGCAAAGCGGATGGCTGCAACTCAACCTGCTCGAACTCGACAGCTTCCAGCGCGAGGAACACCTGGTATTCACCGCGCAGAACGACGCCGGCCAAATCCTGGAACAGGAAATCTGCGAAAGACTCTTCCAGATCGCCGCCGAAACCCGGCCGCTGGAGAGCCTGGCGCCGCCCGACAGCCTCGCCGGCAATACCCGCCAGCAACTGCAAGCCGCCCTTGCCCGCGCCCTCGAACAAAACGATCAGTACTTCCAGCAGGAACGGGAAAAGCTCGACGCCTGGGCCGAAGACCGCATCCTCGCCGCCGAACAGGTGCTCCAAGACACCAAGCTCAAACTCAAGGCCTTGAAGCGTCAGGCACGCACCGCCATGAGCATGGACGAAGCCCGTCGCCTGCAAGAAGAAACTCGCAAGGTCGAAGCCGAACAACGCCGGCAGCGCCAAGCCATCTTTGAAGTGGAAGACGACATCGAGGCCAAGCGCGATGCCCTGATCGCGGCCCTGGAAAAAAGACTGCACCAGGCCAGCAACACCCGCGAGCTATTCACGATTCGGTGGTCGGTCGGCTAAACGACAAGGTGTCGATGAACCCGAGTTTCATCGACACGTATTTTCGATATGTCGTCGCCGTCGACATGAGGCAAAATAGCGTATTAAAAATCGTGTTTCGCCATACAAAACCAGCTTGTTCATCATCCGCAACACACAAACTGATTTGCGTATTGGCTGAGCTCATTGACGATACGCAACAGCCTTAGTCTCTTGCCAACGATACACAAAGCATGCAGCCCTACGAGCCCACCCCGCTACCACCCTCAGGCATCAACATCGCCCAGCTGGTTACGCTGGTCGGTGAAGCCAATGCGGCGCTCGCCCGTTACGACGGTCTGCTGCACGGCATGGTCAACCCGGCGGTCATGCTCTCGCCGCTGACCAACCAGGAAGCGGTACTCTCCTCCAAGATCGAGGGCACCCAGGCCACCGTCGAGGAAGTGCTGGAGCACGAAGCCGGCCAGGAATACGACGCCCACAAGGAAGCCGACATTCAGGAAATCCTGAACTACCGGCAAGCCCTGACCCTGGCCGCCGATACCCTGCGCGAACGCCCGCTACGCCTTGGCCTCGTCAAGGCCTTGCACAAAACCCTGATGGACAGCGTGCGTGGCCAGGACAAGGAGCCCGGGGAATTCCGCAAGACCCAGAACTGGATCGGCCCCTACGGTTGCACGCAGGAAACCGCCACCTTCGTCCCGCCCAACCCACTGCAACTCCCCGACCACCTGGAAGCCTGGGCGCGTTACCTGGAAAGCGACGACGTAGACCCGCTGCTGCAAACCGCCATCGTCCACGCCCAGTTTGAAATCCTGCACCCCTTCAAGGACGGAAACGGCCGCATCGGCCGCCTGCTGATTCCTCTCTTCCTGTATAGCAAGGGGCGGCTCTCGACGCCGATGTTCTACCTCTCCGCCTATCTGGAGGCCAACCGCCCGGAATACTACGCACGACTGGCCGCCATCACCCGCGACAACGACTGGACCGGCTGGACCGCCTTCTTCCTGCACGCCATCGCCGAGCAGGCCAAGACCAACATCGTCCGCGTACAGGCCATCCTCGCCCTGTACGAACGCATGAAGACCCAGGTGCGCGACATCACCCGCTCGCAACACAGCGCCCAGATCGTCGACGCCCTGTTCGACCGGCCCATCTTCCGCATCGGCGACTTCGCCATCCGCGCCCACATCCCCAAGCCCACCGCCCATCCGCTGCTTAAACAGCTACAGGAAGCCGGGCTACTCAAGCAACTGCGTGAAGGCGCCGGGCGTCGCCCGGCCATCCTCGCATTCCCCGAACTCCTGAACATCGCCGAAGGCCGCGCCGTCCTGTGAATCCCCCTGCAGGCCGCCAAGAACCACTCAAGATCGAGACACCATGAGCCAATACAAGGAAAAATTCGTTGCCCTGCTCGAAGAGCTGTTCCAGCTCAACCAGCCGGAACTGGACTTTGGCCTCTACCGCATCCTGCATGCCCGCAGCCGCCAGATCAAAGCCTTCATCCAGAACGAACTCTCCGCCGAAATCGACAAGGTCTTTGCCGGCCAATACCAAACCAGCGTCCACGACCAGCTTCACGCCGCACGCCTCAAAATCGAGCAAACCCTCGGCGACTACGCGCTGGAAGCCAACGGCGACATCAAACCCGAATACGCCAAAACCAAGATCGGCCAGGAATACGAAACCATCCGCCAGCAAGCCCAGCAAGGCGGCGGGCCGCTCGCTGACGACGCGCAAATCTACGACCACCTCTACCGCTTCTTCAGCCGCTACTACGACAAGGGCGACTTCATGTCGCGCCGCTACTTCGTCGCCGAAAACGACAGCCGCGCCCTACCCTACGCCATCCCCTACGACGGCCGCGAAGTCATGCTGCACTGGGCCAACAAGGACCAGTACTACATCAAATCCAGCGAATACCTGGCCAACTTCACCGTCGACCTCGCCGCCGCGCAAAAAATCGCCGGTCAGGGTGGCCAGGCCGGCTTCGACTTTGCCGCGCCGGCAGAAAGCCTGACCGTCCACTTCCGCCTCGCTGCCGCCAGCGAAGGCGAACACAACAACGTCAAGGAAGGCCAGGAACGCTACTTCCTCATCCACAGCCCGGAACCGGTCAAGCTCGAAACCAACGCGCAAGGCCAGACCGAACTCGTCATCCAGTTCCAATACCGCCCCGACCCGGACAAAACCGGCCAGGCCGGCACCTGGCAGCAAAAGCGCCTGAACGAGGCCGAAACCGCCATCCAGGCCGCGCTGACCAAGCTGCCCGAAGCCGAAACCCACCGCACTGCGCTGACCACCCCGGCGCCCACCGACAAGCAGCCCTACCGCACGCTGCTCGGCAAATACCTGGGCCAATACACCAGCCGCAACACCATGGATTACTTCATCCACAAGAACCTGGGCGGCTTCCTGCGGCGCGAGCTGGATTTCTACATCAAGAACGAGATCATGCGCCTCGACGACATCGAAAACGCCGAAGCGCCCCGAGTCGAGAGCTACCTGAAGAAACTGCAAAGCCTGCGCAAGATCGCCCGCCGCATCATCGACTTCCTCGCCCAGATCGAGGATTTTCAGAAGAAGCTGTGGCTGAAGAAGAAGTTCGTCGTCGAGACTAATTACTGCATCACGCTGGACCGTATCCCCGAAGCCCTCTACCCGGAAATCGCCACCAATGACGCACAGCGGGAGGAATGGGTACGGCTGTTTGCGATTGATGAAATCGTCGAGGACACCACGACACCGGGGTATTCGGTACCGCTGAAGGTGGAGTTTCTGCGGGCGAATCGGTTTCTTACGGTCGACACAGCTTTGGTTGGCGAAAATTTAAAGGCCGCTCTGTTGGCAAGTCAGGAAAACCTGGATGAAACCCTTAATGGACTGTTGATCCACTCAGACAACTTTCATGCACTGAATCTGATGCGCAGAAAACTACGCGAGCAAATTCGTTGCATTTACATCGACCCGCCATATAACACGGGCTCCGATGGCTTTCTTTACCGGGATGCCTACCGTCACTCATCATGGCTGTCGATGATGGATGACCGCCTACAGCTTAGCCACGAACTGGCCGACGAGAATGCAGCACTGTTTGTTTCGCTGGACGACAACGAGCAAGCGGCTTTCAAGCGTTTGGCAGATGGACGTTGGGGGGAAGAAAACTTCATTGCCACGGCCATCTGGCAAAAAATTTATTCGCCGAAAAACTCGGCCCGGCATTTTTCGGAAGACCATGACTTCGTGTTGGTCTATGCGAAAAATGCTGAAACCTGGGCCCCATTTCTCCTTCCTCGCACAGTTGAAATGGAAGCACGCTACAGCAATCGTGACAACGACCCACGCGGCCCATGGAAGCCCGGCGATCTTTCGGCGCGAAACCCCTATAGCGAAGGGCGCTACTCCATAACTTGCCCATCTGGCAAAGTTATTCCGGGGCCTCCGCCCGGCCGCTACTGGGTAATATCAAGACAAAAATTTGATGAACTCGACAGCGACAATCGAATCTGGTGGGGTGAGGACGGCAATAACATGCCGTCAATCAAGCGCTTCCTTACCGAAGTTAAACAAGGCCGCGTCCCCCAAACCATCTGGCCTTATTCCGAAGTCGGCCATACGCAGGATGCAAAAAAGGAAATGCTGGCCTGCATCGGCCTGCAAGGCGACGAGATCGTTTTCCAGACACCAAAGCCGACCGCGCTGCTGAGTCGCGTACTGGCCCTGGCGACGAATCAGGAGTCTCGCCCATGGGTGCTGGACTATTTCGCCGGCTCGGGAACAACTGCCCACGCCGTCATCCAGAAGAACCGCAACGATGGTGGTCAGCGCCGCTATGCAATGGTCGAAATGGGCGAGTATTTTGACCAATTGGTACTGCCACGCACCAAGAAGGCCGGCTACTCGAAAGACTGGAAAAACGGCAAACCCGTCTCCCGTGACGGTATCAGCCACTGTTTCAAATACCTACGCCTCGAATCCTACGAAGACACCCTGAACAATCTGCTGCTGCCGAAAAATCCTGTGGTCGACGTCGAAAACCCGCAAAATTCCGACCTCGCCCGGGATTACCTGCTCAAGTACTGGCTCGACTTCGAGACCGCCGGCAGCCCCAGCCTGCTCAACGTGCGCCAGTTTGCCGACCCGACGGCCTACTGCCTCAAGATCAAGCAGCCGGGCAGCGAAGCGCAGGTGGAAAAGCAGGTGGACCTGATCGAAACCTTCAGCTGGTTGATCGGCCTGCACGTCGCCCAACTCGACCGGCCGCGCCGCTACGCCGCCGAGTTGGTGCAAACCGTCGATCCCGACCTGCCCAAGGATCAGGACACGCGCTGGACCTGCGCGCGCATCGACGAGCAGGACGAGGGCGAATTCTGGTTCCGCTGGGTGGAAGGCCATGTGCTGGCCGTGCCCGGCGACGAGACTTCGCGCCAGCGCGTGCTGGTGCTCTGGCGCAAGCTCACCAGCGACGCCGGCCGCGACCAGGCGGTGCTGGAAGCCTATCTGGCGAAGAAGAAGCTCAACCCGCTGGAAAGCGAGTTCGAGACCATCTACATCAACGGCAGCCACGCCCTGCCCAGCGACGGCAATGCCGCCACCCGCGTGCGCCTGATCGAAGAAACCTTCGCCCAACGGATGTGGGAGGACGCGTAATGAGCACTTTGGGTCGTTTGCAGCACATCAAGCTCAAGGGCTTCCGCTCGATCCGCGAACTGGACCTGGACCTGGCCCCGCTCAACGTGCTGATCGGCGCCAACGGCGCCGGCAAGTCCAATTTCATCAGCGTCTTCAAGTTCATGAACAAGCTGCTGGATAAGGATTTGCAGTTGTATGTGGCGCAACAGGGGGGGGCGAACAGTTTGCTGTATTTCGGTAGGAAGACGACAGAAGCCATTGAAGTCGACCTGGGCTTCAACCCCTACTCCTACGACATTTCGCTGGTCCCCACCAAGGATGATCGGCTGGTTTTCGAACGGGAAGTTTTTGGTCTCAACCGCGGTTTGGATACACCCGATGGCGATTGGCTGAACTTCGTTACGGGTGCGGTTGCTACCAGCGAATCGCAATTGCCTGCGGATGATCCGCGTTCGGCAGGTGTGATCGATTGTATTTCCGACTGGAAGGTTCATCACTTCCACGACACCAGCGAAACCGCCAAGGTCAAGCTGGCGGCGAACATCCACGACAACACCCGACTGCGCCCACAAGGCGAGAATCTCGCTGCCTTCCTGTTCGGCATTCGGGAAACCAAGGCTTACGCCGACATCGTCGGCATGATCCAGCGCGTGGCGCCGTTCTTTCAGGATTTCGTCTTTCAACCCGAGCCCAAGGGGCAGATTCGCCTGCGCTGGAAGCACAAGGGCAGCGACGAGTATTTTGATGCCCATATGCTTTCCGACGGCACCTTGCGTTTCATCTGCCTGACGACCTTGCTGCTGCAACCCAATCTGCCCACCATCCTGCTGCTCGACGAGCCGGAACTCGGCCTGCACCCCTTCGCCATCCAGTTGCTGGCGGCCATGATGCGCTCGGCCAGCGCCAAGACGCAGATCATCGCCTCCACCCAATCGGTGACGCTGGCCAATGAGTTTGGCTGGCAGGACATCGTTGTCGTAGACCAAGTCGAAAACGCCTCGCGCTTCCGCCGCCTGGACGACGCGGAAGTCACCCAGTGGCTTGACGATTTCCGCATGGGCGAGCTTTGGGAAATGAATCTTCTGGGAGGAACTCCGGAATGATTCGCTTGGGAATCAGTGTCGAAGGCTCGACCGAACGGGAATTCGTTCATCAAGTCCTGAGCCCACATTTGCTGGCTTTCAACGTTTTTGCACGCGCCGTGGACTTGGGCGGAAATGTCAGTATCGACCGTATCCGCAGCCGCCTGCCAGCGATGTTTGGTAATTTCGAGCAGGTCAGTACCCTTTACGATTTCTATGGATTCAAGCGTCGCGGCAATCATGATCTTGCCAGCTTGACGACGGCTATCACGGAAGCCGTACCGGAACAGTCTCGCCGCCGGCTGACGCCCTACGTCCAGCTTCATGAATTCGAAGCGTTGCTGTTTGCCGTACCGAAGATCACCGTCGAACAACTCGGCGGCTCCACCGGGCACTTGCACGAAATGCAGCAGGCGGTTGCCGCAGCCGGCAACCCCGAAGCCGTCAACGACAGCCCGCAAACCAGCCCCTCTCACCGTTTGCACCATCTGTTCGGCACTACGTTCCAGAAGAAGATACATGGCCCCAAGATCATTGCCGCTGCCGGCCTGCCCGCCATCCGCGAACAGTGCCCGCGCTTCGATGCCTGGATCACCCGACTGGAAGCTCTGGGAGGTCAGGCATGAGCCGCGCGCCACGTAGCAGCAAGGCGCAGCCGCCGCTGGTCGTCAGCCATTTTCAGGAGGCATTGGTGCTCAACCAGTTTCTGGTTGGGCTGTTCGGTATCGACCCCCTGCATCCGCACACGGACAGCGGGCGCCAGGTACGGCCGCTGGAAATGCTCGCCAAGACCCTGCGCACGGTCGAGCCGGGTATCGCGCCCAATGGCAAGCACCGCTTTTTAGAAGCCCTGATCTCCCATCTGCCGACCAGTGCAGTGCTGACGCCCGCCGAGCTGACGCGCTACGACGCCAACCTGGTGGCACATACCCAGGCGATCAATGGCAAGCGCAAGCTAAAGGGCGAGATCGTCTGGAAGTACTTTCAGTGGTTGACACTGCTGTTTGTGGAAATCTACCTGGATCGCTATTTCAGCGACCGCCAGGGCTTGTGCGCGGCACTGAATGATTTTGTCGAACGCTTCAACCGTTTTCACGAAAAGCTAAAGCGCAGCACCGGCATTAGCCTTTATGCGGCCGACGACCTGAACAAACTGTGTCTGCAAAACGCCACCGGCAGTGGCAAGACGTTGCTGATGCACGTCAACCTGCGCCAGTTTGCCCACTACGCCCGCTGCACTGGCCAGGCCGATGCCTATAGCCGGGTGATCGTGCTTTCCCCCAACGAGCGTCTTTCCGAACAGCACGAACGGGAGCTGCGGGATAACGGCTTCTACCCTGAACCACTGCGCCAGGAAAGCGACCTCGCTTCACGCGGGCAAAGCGCGCTGGACATTCCGCTGCTCACCGAAATCACCAAGCTGGCCGACGAGCAGAAGGTGAAGCAGATGGCGGTGGACAGCTTTGGTGACGGCAACCTGCTGCTGGTGGACGAAGGCCACCGGGGCATGAGCGGCAGCGACTGGAAGGCCAAGCGCGACAAGCTGGCGGCACGAGGTTTTACCTTCGAGTATTCGGCGACCTTCAAACAGGCGGTGAAGGCGGCCAACGACAAGGTGCTGGCCGAGAGCTACGCCAAGGCGGTGCTGTTCGATTACAGCTATCGCTATTTCTATGCCGACGGGTATGGCAAGGATTACCGTATTTTCAATCTCCCCAAGGACGAGCTGGCCCATAAGGACACCTACCTGACGGCGGCCTTGCTGGCTTTCTACCAGCAGTTGCGGATGTTTACCGAGGCGGGCAAGCGCTACGCCGGCTACAACCTGGAAAAACCACTGTGGGTCTTTGTGGGCGCCAGCGTGACCGGGCGCAAGGTGGATGAGGACAGCGTTTCGCCCTCCGACGTGGCGCAGATTCTCGACTTCTTGGCCCGCTTTCTGGCCCGCCGAGAGGAGTTCACCCGCCTGATCGGCCTAGTGCTCTCAGGCAACGGTCAACAAACCGGGCTGATGGACGCTCAGGGGCGCGATGTGTTCGTCAATTCCTTCCCCTATTTGCGGGATTTGAAGCTGGACGGCGCTGCCATTTACGCAGACATCTGCCAGCGCCTTTTCCATGCGCCGGGCGGCGGTCATCTGGTGGTGGAACGGGTCAAGGGAGACAGCGGCGAATTGCTGTTGAAAGTGGGCGAGGCAGAACAGGCCTTTGGCGTCATCAACGTGGGGGACGCGGCAGCGCTGGCCAAGCACGTGCAGGAAGAGCTGGAGCACAAACATTCACTGGCCGAGGTTCGCCCCAGCGAGTTTGGCGAAGCGGTTTTTGGAGACGTGCACAAGCCGGATTCGCCAATTCATCTCCTGGTGGGTTCGAAGAAGTTCATTGAGGGCTGGGATTGCTGGCGGGTTTCCAGCCTTGGCCTGATGCGCATGGGGCAAAGCGAAGGCGCCCAGATCATCCAGCTATTCGGGCGCGGCGTGCGCCTGAAGGGCAAGGACGTGAGCCTGATGCGCACCAGCCGCTACCAGCCGGTCAATCCGCCCCGCGATATCCATTTTCTGGAGACCTTGAACGTCTTTGGCGTGCAGGCAGATTTCATGGCGACCTTCCGCGATTTCCTGGAAAGCGAAGGGCTGCCGCCAAATGACGAACCGAAGGTGGAAACCATTACCCTCAACGTCACCCACGACTTTGGCCAGAATCTGAAGATCCTGCGCCCTCGTTTCCGGAAGGACACCCAGGAGCAATACGATTTCCGCAAGCACGGGCCAGTGGTCGAGTTCTCTCTCGCAAACCTGCCACCGGGCATGACGCAGAGAGGCGCGGTAGTCACCGTTGACCGCTTTCCGCGCCTGCAAATGCTGCAAGCCGGCGAGGTGACAAATGAGGCGGTGAATGCGGCCGACAGCACGCCGCGCCAATTCGACGCCCTGCGCCTCAAGCTGCTGGATTGGGATGCGCTGTGGTTCGACCTGGAACGTTTCCGCCGCCAACGACACCTGGACAACCTGACACTGAAGCACGACAAGCTTCGCTCACTGCTCGACACGCCGGACTGGTATCGCCTGGCCGCGCCTGCCCAGATGTGGCAGGCGAACATGAACAACCGGCGTCATTGGCAGTCGATGGCCTTTGAATTGCTGTCGATGGCACTGGAACGCAGCTTCAACCACCACAAACGGAAGTTCCTCGACCCGCGCATGGAAGTGGTTCCGCTGGAGAAAGGCCACGAAAACCTGCCCGGTGAGGAACACTACACGCTGGTGGTTGAGGCCAATGAGGATTACCTGATCCAGGATATCCGCCAGTTGAAAGCCGATCTGGCGGCCATTGGCTGGCGGACCAATGGCTATGTTCAGGGCTTGCGCCTGGGCGCTCACCTCTACGAACCCCTGCTCTACAGCGAGAAGGTGGCAATCCAGCCGGTCGCCCTCAACAGGTCAGAGTTCCAGTTCGTCAACGATCTGCGCCAATGGCTGCAAGCCCATGAGGACGACCTGCTGGAGCAGGGCAAGCGCCTGTTCCTGCTTCGCAATCTGGCCAAGCGCGGGGTGGGTTTTTTCGAGGCGGGGAATTTCTTCCCGGATTTCATCCTGTGGTGCGTTAGCCAGGACGGGAAGCAACGCATCAGCTTCATCGACCCACACGGGCTGGAGCACGAGGGGCCGGGCAGTGACAAAATCACTTTCAGTGAGAACATCAAACAGCTTGAACAGCGCCTGGGTGATGGCGACGTTGCGTTGGAGTCCTTCATTCTCTCGCCCTCAGCAAACCGGTTACGCCTCGAACATCTCTGGACTCACCAAGGCCATGCTCTGTGCCTGACTTGGACAAGCTGCATGTCCTGTTCATGCCTGAAGCCGATTATCTGAACAAGCTGCTGGCCACTGCTACTGCTTGAGGAATACGAATAGATTGAAATCAATGACTCAAGATCTGTCGATGCACACTCCCATGATGCAGCAGTACCTCCGCATCAAGCAGGACCACCCCGACACCCTCCTCTTCTACCGCATGGGCGACTTCTACGAGTTGTTCTTCGAGGACGCGGAGAAGGCCGCGCGCTTGATGGACATCACGCTGACCACCCGCGGCGCATCGGCCGGGCAGCCGATCAAGATGGCCGGGGTGCCGCATCATGCGCTGGAGCAATACCTGGCGCGGCTGGTGAAGCTGGGGGAGTCGGTGGTGATCGCCGAGCAGGTGGGCGACCCGGGGGCGACCAAGGGGCCGATGGAGCGGGCAGTGGCGCGGATCGTCACACCGGGCACGCTCACCGATGCGGCGCTGCTGGATGACAAGGCCGATGCGCCGCTGCTGGCGGTCAATCTGCACCGGGGGGTGCTGGGGCTGGCCTGGCTCAACCTGGCCAACGGGGATTTCCGGGTGCTGGAGTGCGATGCGCCCCAGCTGGCGGCCCAGTTCGAGCGCCTGCGCCCGGCCGAGGTGCTGATTCCCGACGGGCTGCGCCTGCCGTTGCTGGAGCATCTGGCCCCCAGCCTGCGCCGCCTGGCCGACTGGCAGTTTGATGCCGAGACGGCGCGGCGCCTGCTCACCACCCACTTTGGCACCCGCGATCTGGCTGGCTTCGGCGCCGACGAGATGCCGGTGGCCCTGGCCGCGGCGGCGGCCCTGTTTGATTACGCCCGCGCCACCCAGCGCCAGGCCCTGGCCCATATCACGGCGCTCACGGCCGAGCGCGACAGCGCCTTCCTGCGCCTGGACGCGGCCACCCGGCGCAATCTGGAGATCACCGAGACCCTGCGCGGCGAGGCTGCGCCCACCCTGCTTTCCCTGCTCGACACCTGCGCCACCAGCATGGGCTCGCGCTGGCTGCGCCACGCCCTGCACCACCCCCTGCGTGACCGGAGCGCCGCCGCCCATCGCCACATGGCCGTGGCCGAGCTGGGCGAAGGCCCGGTGGAACCGGTGCGGCGCACCCTGCGTGGCGTGTCGGACGTGGAGCGCATCACCGCCCGGGTGGCCCTGCGCAGCGCCCGCCCGCGGGATCTGTCCGCCCTGCGCGACAGCCTTGGCCGTCTGGCCGAGCTGCGCGCCGCCCTGGGCAGCCCCCAGGCACCGCTGCTGGAGCGCATGCTCGAAGAGCTCGCCACGCCCGACGAAGCCCTGGATCTGCTGACCCGCGCCATTGCCGCCGAACCCTCCACCGTGCTGCGGGACGGTGGCGTAATTGCCGAAGGTTTCGATGCCGACCTGGACGAGCTGCGCGGCATCCAGACCAACTGCGGCGCCTTCCTGCTGGAGCTGGAAGCCCGGGAGCGGGAGCGCACCGGCATTCCCAACCTCAAGGTGGAGTTCAACCGGGTCCACGGCTTCTACATCGAGATCTCCGCCGCCAACGCTGCCAAGGGCGAGCTGCCCGACGACTACCGCCGCCGCCAGACCCTGAAGAACGCCGAGCGCTTCATCACCCCGGAGCTCAAGGCCTTCGAGGACAAGGCCCTGTCGGCCCAGGAGCGCGCCCTGGCCCGGGACAAGCTGCTCTACGAGGGCGTGCTCGACGCCCTCGCCGCCGACATTCCGCGCTTCCAGCGCATCGCCCGGGCCTGCGCCCTGCTCGATGGCCTGTCGGCCTTTGCCGAAGCCGCCGCCCGCTACAACTACGCCATGCCCCGCTTCAGCGACCAGCCGGGCATCGAGATCCAGGCCGGGCGCCACCCGGTGGTGGAGCGGCAGGTGGAAAACTTCATCGCCAACGACTGCCGCCTCGACCCCACCCGGCGCATGCTGCTGATCACCGGCCCCAACATGGGCGGTAAATCCACCACCATGCGTCAGGTGGCGCTGATCGTGCTGCTGGCCCACGTGGGCTGCTTCGTACCGGCCAGCGCCGCCCGCATCGGGCCGGTGGATGCGATCTTCACCCGCATCGGCGCATCGGACGACCTGGCCTCCGGGCGCTCCACTTTCATGGTCGAGATGACCGAGGCCGCCGCCATCCTCCACGGTGCCACCGACCAGAGCCTGGTGCTGATGGACGAGATCGGCCGCGGCACCTCCACCTTTGACGGGGTCGCCCTGGCCGTGGCCATTGCCCGCCATCTGCTGGACAAGAACCGCTGCTGGACCCTGTTCGCCACCCACTATTTCGAGCTGACCCGTCTGGCCCAGGACTATCCGGAATGCGCCAACGTGCACCTGGATGCGGTGGAGCACAACCACGGAATCGTCTTCCTGCACGCCCTGGAGGAAGGCCCCGCCAGCCAGAGCTACGGGATCGAAGTCGCCGCCCTGGCCGGCATTCCGGGTGCCGTGGTGCGCGACGCCAAGCGCCGCCTGCGCGCCCTGGAAAACCGCGAAATCTCCGCCGGCCCCCAGGCCGACCTGTTTGCCAGCCTGCCCGCAGATGAGCCCGAGCTGCCCGGCCATCCGGTGCTGGGCGCCCTGGCCGGGATCGACCCGGACGCCCTCAGCCCGCGGGAGGCCCTGGAAGCCCTCTACGAACTGAAGCGCCTGAGCGTCTGAAAAGCCGGTGATGCCCGCCCTGCGCCGCGCCACCCTCGCCCTGATCGCCAGCCTGTCGGCGCTGGCCGCGCATGCTGCCGAGCCCTTCAGCTTTGGCGTCCTGGGTGACACGCCCTACAACCGCTTCGAGCGCACCCACCTGCCGGCGGTGATCGCCGAGATGGACGCCGAGCCCCTCAAGGTGGTGATCCACGACGGCGACATCAAGAACGGCGGGGAGCGCTGCGACGATGCCATTTACGAGGACCGGCTGGCCCTGTTCGGAAGCAGTCACCATCCTTTTGTCTACGTGCCCGGTGACAACGACTGGACCGACTGTCATCGCACCAGCAACGGGGCCTACGACCCCCAGGAGCGCCTGGAAAAGCTGCGCGGGGTATTCTTTGCCAACCCCCGCAAAACCCACGGCCAGTACCCGATGGCAGTGGAAAGCCAGGCCGATGATGCGGCCTTTGCAGCCTACCGGGAGCACCAGCGCTGGCAGATCGGGCCAGTGCTCTTCCTGACGCTCAACGTGCCGGGCAGCGGCAACAACTACGGGCGCAAGAAGACGCCCGGGGCGGAATACCTGGCGCGCAGTGCAGCAGTCAAGGCGTGGATCGAGGCGGGCTTTGCCCGGGCCCGCAGTGCCGGGCTGGAGGGCGTGGTACTGGTGATGCAGGCCAACCCGGACATCGAGGATTTTGGTGATGGCAAGGGCAACCACGCCTATCGGGAGCTGCTGACCCAGCTGCTGGCCGAAACGCGCCGCTTTGCCGGCCAGGTGCTGCTGGTGCACGGCGACAGCCATGTGCATCGCATCGACACGCCCCTGCGCGACCCGAAGGACGGCTCCGCCGTGGGCAACTTCACCCGCGTGGAAACCTTCGGCTCGCCCTTCATGGGCTGGGTCAAAGTAGACGTGACGCCGGGCAGCACGCCCCTGTTCCGCCCCACCGGCCGGGCTTATTCACCCAAGACCGGTGACTGAGATGACTGCGCTACTGCTGTTTCGGGTTCATCCGTTCGCGCACGCTTTCCAGCGCCTTGCGCACGCCCTCGGCTGCAGCCTCAACGCCGTCGGTGGCGGCCGCCTCGCTGACCACGTGGTAGTGCAACACCAGCAGCCCGCGCAACTTCTCCCAGGCAAGGGGGTTGTCGGAGCTGCACATGCTCGAATCACCGCGCAGCACGGCTTCGGCAACGCCGGGCTCAAGCATACGCACGCCGCACAGTTGTGCCAGGCGGGCGATCTCCATGTCAATCGAGGCGAGCTCGCGGTTGAAGTGTTCGAAAGTGGTCATGTTCGACTCCAGGACGTCGCCGTGCGACGTTGTTGCAGTGCACTACAGAATACACCGGTTTTTCCATGAGCAATCCCATCGATATCAGTGAAGAGTCTGGCGTCCGCTACCTGCATTTCGGTTCCGACTGGGTGCAGGGCGCGATGCGCCTGCGCAAGCCGAACGCCCTTGAACTCACCTATACCCGCGAGATGATGGCCGGGCTGCTGTTCCGCGAAGCCCCCTGGCCGGCCCGCGTGCTGCTGATCGGCCTGGGCGCCGGCTCCCTGGCCAAGTTCGTCTACCACCACCTGCCCCAGGCAAGAGTCACGGTGGTGGAGATCGCCCCCGAGGTACATGCGGTGGCCCACCAGTACTTCCGCCTGCCGGACGAGGATGCGCGCTTTGAGGTGCATATCGGCGACGGAGCCGAGTTCATCCAGAACGATCCGCGCCAGTGGGATCTGATCGCCGTTGACGGCTTCGATCGCCACGCCCGGGCCGGCGCGCTGGCCACGCAGCCCTTCTATGCGGCATGCCGGGCGCGGCTGGCGGCGGACGGCGTCCTCAGTGTCAATCTTTTCGGGCAGCTGCGCGGATTCAAGACCCAGCTGCAGCGCCTCCGCAAGGCCTTCGACGGGCGGGTGCTGGATTTGCCCGAATGTGACAGCGGCAACGTCGTCGCCCTCGCCACGCCGGTGGGCGGGCAGCCCGTCGACCTGGCCACCCTGAAGACCCGTGCGGTGAATCTCAAGGCCGTCACCGGCCTGGATCTGCTGCCCACCGTGCGTCGGCTGGAGAAGTCCGGCGCCTGCCCGGATGGCAGTGTAAGGCTGTGAGCACACGGGCCGACTGCGTCGTCATCGGCGCCGGGGTGATCGGCCTGGCCTGCGCCCGGGCCCTGGCCCGTGCCGGACGCGAGGTGCTGATCCTTGAAGCGGCCGAGACCTTCGGCACCGGCATTTCCAGCCGCTCCAGCGAGGTGATCCACGCCGGCCTCTACTATCCGGCCGGCTCCCTGCGCGCCCGTCTGTGTCGGCCCGGCCGTGAGGCCCTGTACGCCTGGTGCGCCGAGCGGCATGTGCCCCATCGAAGGGTGGGCAAGCTGGTGGTGGCCACCTCGGCGGCACAGCTCCCGGTTCTGGACAACATCGCCCGCCAGGCCAGGGCCAATGGTGTAACCGGCGTTCGGCGCCTGGACGCGGCCGAGGCCCACTCACTGGAGCCCGCCCTGCGCTGCGTGGGCGCCCTGCTCTCTCCCGATACGGGCATTGTGGATAGCCACGCACTGATGCTGAGTCTGCTTGCCGACGCCGAGGCCGCTGGCGCCACCCTCGCCACCCATGCGCCGGTGGAGTCCATTGAATGCCGAGCCGATGGCCATGTGCTCGGGGTGGGCGGTGCCGAGCCCATGCACTTGCGCGCCAGCGTGGTGATCAACGCCGCCGGGCTGGGAGCGGTTCCGCTGGCCCGGCAGATGGGCGGTTTTCCGGCCGACCTGGTGCCGACGGCACGTTATGCCCGGGGCAACTACTTTGCCTTGCAGGGCCGCAGCCCCTTCACGCACCTGATCTATCCGGTGCCGGAAAGCGCCGGCCTTGGTGTGCACCTGACCCTGGATCTGGGCGGCCAGGCCCGTTTCGGACCCGATGTGGAGTGGGTGGACGAACCCGGCTACCAGGTGGACCCGGCCCGCGCCGAGGCCTTCTACCCCGCCGTGCGGCGCTACTGGCCGGGCCTGCCCGATGGTGCCCTGGTGCCGGCCTACGCCGGAATCCGGCCGAAGATCCACGGCCCGGACGAGCCGGCAGCCGACTTCATGCTCCTGGGGCCGGCAGACCATGGGGTGCCAGGGCTGGTACAACTTTTCGGGATCGAATCCCCCGGCCTGACCAGCTGCCTGGCCCTGGCGGATGCGGTAAGAGACGCGCTCGGCTGACCGTACCGCACAACTTGCAGGGGCGACTTGTAGGGGCGACTTCAGTCGCCCGCGGAGGCCAGACCAACGGCATGCCTGTGATTGATGCGTGTTGGGCGACTGAAGTCGCCCCTACAGGTCGCCCCTACAGGTCGACCCTCCAGCGCCCCCCAGACCGTACCTGCAAGGGTGCCCGGGATGAATCCGCCCCGGGGGGGCACCTCAAATTCAGCCGGCCGGCGGTGGCGCCGGGGGAATCCACATGCAGTTTCCCTTGTTGGCCTTGGCGATCTCGCCCAGCACCCGCTCGTGGCCCTCCAGCTCCTCGGGCAGCGCGCGCAGCACGCGCAGTGGCGGCCGCTCGGCAAAGCCGCTGCCGCTGCCATCGTCCATCTGGGGCGGGGGCTCGTCCAGGCTCATGATCAGGCTCTCCTGGCCGCGGGTCATGGCCAGGTACACATCGGCCAGCAGTTCGGCATCCAGGAGCGCGCCGTGCAGGGTCCGATGGGTGTTGTCGATCTCGTAGAGGGAACACAAGGCGTTGAGGGAGGCCTTCTTGCCCGGGTTCTGCTCCTTGGCCAGCTTCAGGGTGTCGATCACCGACGGGCAGATCGCGGTGAGTACCGGGCGCCCCAGCAGGCCCAGTTCGTAGTTGAGGAAGCCCACGTCGAAAGACGCGTTGTGGATCACCAGCTCGCCTCCGGCCACGAAGGCCTCGAACTCCTCGACGATGTCCTTGAACACCGGCTTGTCCACCAGGAACTCGTTGGTGATGCCGTGCACAGCCATGGCGCCGGCGTCGATCTCCCGCTGAGGGTTGATGAAGACGTGGTAATGCCGGCCGGTGAGCTTGCGGTCGAGCAGCTCGACGCAGCCGATTTCAATCACCCGGTCGCCACTCTTCCAGTCCAGGCCGGTGGTTTCCGTATCCAGAACAATCTGTCTCATGCCTTCACTCCTGCCGTCTCTTCCGATTCCACGGCCCTGCCCGCCTTCCTGACGGCCTCCACACCGCGCCGGGCCAGGGCGTCGGCGCGTTCATTCTCCACATGGCCGGCGTGGCCCTTCACCCACAGCCACTTGATCTGGTGCCGGGCGGCCTCCGCATCCAGGGCGCGCCACAGGTCTTCGTTCTTTACCGGGGCCTTGGAGGCGGTCTTCCAGCCCCGCGCCTTCCAGCCGTGGATCCACTCCGAAATGCCCTTCTGCACATACTGGGAATCGGTATGTACCCGCGCCGATACCGGACGCTTCATGGCCTCCAGGGCACGGATCACCGCCAGCAGCTCCATACGGTTGTTGGTGGTGGCGGGCTCGCCGCCCCACAGTTCCTTCTCGTGGGGGCCGGCACGCAGGAGCGCGCCCCAGCCCCCGGGCCCCGGGTTGCCGGAGCAGGCGCCGTCGGTATAGATGTCAATCTCGTCCAAAATCGTTCTCGTCTGTGGTTTTGCGGGGGCCACTGTCTGCGACACCCCCTGTTCTCTGAATGATTGGCGCCAGTGCCCGGGCCCGCGCCTTGCGGTCCCATTTGGGCATGATCAGGCGCATGCCATGCACCCGTTTGATGGCATGAATCACATACACACCGCCGCCGATGGGCCACCAGCGCGGGCCCACCTTGTCCAGCAAACCCAGGCGGTCTATCCATTTTTGTTGCTCCATGGCGGGCACGAAGCAGCCCGAGCGCTGGGCACCAATCTCGAAGCTGAGCAGAGCCAGCCAGTCCTTCAGGCGACGGGTGCTCAGGTATTGCCCGTGCCACGGGTAGGCGCCGCATTCCCGCGCCAGCCGGCGGCGCAAACCAAACAGGCTGACGGGGTTGAACCCCGCGATGACCACGTGGCCGTCCGCCACCAAGACTCTCTCCACCTCCCGCAAAACCTGGTGGGGGTGAGCTGCGAACTCCAGCACATGGGGCAGCACCACCAGGTCGAGGCTATTGGCAGCGAAAGGCAGGGCTTCGAGATCTGTCTCCAGATTCACCTCCCCCGCCCCGGCCCGCAGACGCAGGGGCATCCGGTTGGCGCGCAGGAAGTCCGCCTCCGGCAGCCCAAGCTGCACGGCGTTGTAGCCAAAGATATCAGCCACCAGCGCATCGATGCGCTCCGTCTCCCAGGCCATGACGTAGCGCCCCAGCGGCGTATCGAGCCAGGCGTGCAGACCGGGGAAGGACTCGGAAGGTGACATCGGAGTGCGAACGGCGGGAGAGCGGCTACAATTAGCGGATGCAGATTATCCCTCTTCCCGCGTTTCGCGATAACTATATCTGGCTGCTCCGGAACGGTAGCACCGCTACGGTTGTAGACCCGGGCGATGCCGCGCCGGTACTGCGCTACCTGGCTGACGAAGATCTCACGCTGGGCGCCATTCTGATCACTCACCACCATTCCGACCACGTGGGCGGCATCGACGCCCTGCTGGCCGCCCATCCGGTTCCGGTGTACGGCCCGGCCCGGGAGGCCATCCCGGCCATCACCCGCCGGGTGGGCAATGGTGACGTGGTGTCGGTGCCCGGCGCCGATTTCCAGGTCATCGACGTTCCGGGCCATACCGCCGGGCACGTGGCTTACTACGCGGCCCCCACACTATTCTGCGGTGACACTCTGTTCGCGGCCGGCTGTGGCCGGATCTTCGAAGGCACGCCGGCCCAGCTCTTCGCATCCCTGGAGCGGCTTGCCGAGCTGCCCGGCGACACCCAAGTGTATTGCACCCACGAATACACCATGTCCAACCTGGCCTTCGCTGCTGCCGTCGAGCCCAACAACAGCGCGATTGCCGAGCGCATGGCCCTGTGCCAAGCGCTGCGTGCCGATGAGCGCCCGACCGTGCCCTTCCGGCTGGACGGGGAGCGCCGTTCCAACCCTTTCCTGCGCACCCGGGAAGCGGAAGTCATCCGCCAGGCCGAAGCCCAGGCCGGGCGTGGCCTGAGCGGGCCGGAAGAGGTGTTTGCAGCGCTGCGGGAATGGAAGAACCGCTTCTGAAGAGCGGGTTGATCAGGAAGGAATGCGGACGGCCGTGGCGGCGATGCGGTTGCGGCCGCTTTCCTTGGCCTGGTAAAGGGCGTCATCAGCTGCCTTGAGCAGATCGGCAGACAGCCCTTCGTTGCGCTCGGGAATCACCGACGCCACGCCAATACTCACCGTCACCACGCCACTCCCCCGGGCATAGCGGTGGGTGATGCGCAGGCCTTCCACTGCCGAGCGCATGCCTTCTGCCACCTGCAGGGCACCGGTGATGTCGGTATCCGGCAGGATCACGGCAAACTCCTCGCCTCCGTAGCGGGCAACCATGTCGGCCGGGCGGCGCAGCACCAGACTCAGGGTGCGGGCCACGGCCTTCAGGCACTCATCACCCACCTGGTGACCATAACCGTCGTTGAACTGCTTGAACTTGTCCACATCGCACAGCAGCAGGGCCAGGGGCTTGCGCTGGCGGCTGGCACGGCGCCACTCCCGCAACAGGGTTTCGTCAAACTGGCGCCGGTTGGCAATGGAGGTCAGGCCGTCGAGGGAGGACAGGCGGGTGAGCTCCTGGTTGGCCTCGTCGAGCTTGCGGGTCAGCACCAGCAGCGAATAGCGCATCTGGGCGATGCGCTGCATGGCGCGCACCTTGGCGGCCAGCACGGTCTCGGAGACAGGCTTGATCAGGTAGTCATCCCCCCCGACGGAAATACCCTTTTCCAGGTCTTCGTCACTGGTGCGGGCTGTCAGGAAGATGATCGGCGTCCACTCGCCGGCCTGCTCAAGCTGGCGAATGCGCCGGGCAACCTCGAATCCATCCATGCCCGGCATGATGATGTCGAGGAGGATAACGTCCGGGCGCTCAAGCTTGAACTGCTCGATCCCCTTCTCGCCATCCCGGGCCACAATTGGCTCAATGCCGATCTTGCGAAGCTGATGAGACACCAAGGTCGCGCTCGTCAGGGTGTCCTCGATCAACAGGGCTTTCACGTAAGGTCTCGATGCGATGTCTGGGTTTGACGGCGGGCGCGCAGCTGTGCGCCGGATTGTGCCCCAAAAGGGGCAGCAGCGGGTCGTTTCGGGCCACATTCGGGCCACAATCCGGAGCCTAGGCAACACCCCGCGTGGCACTCGGACCGTTTGTCGTCTTTTGAATCGATTACCGGTTTGACCCCCCCATGCATGGGCAGATAAAATCCCGCCTTTGCTTTTCGCGCGACAAAGCCCGATGTATCCGAGAGTTATCGCGCTGTTCCTGTCCATTTTCGCTTCAGGTGCCCTGCAGGCTGACGATTCCGCAGAATCGCCCCTGCGCCTCGACCCATCCCCCATGTTGAGCGAAGCCGGTGGCCTCCAGGCCCCCCAGGCCTTCGAGATCCGGGAGCAGCACGTCCGGGTACCCACCATCGACCTGACCGTCGAACCCGACGATCTCTGGGAACGCATCCGCCGCGGCTTCTCGATGCCTGACCTGAACACCGACCTGGTGACCGACAGGCAGATTTACTACATCAACCGCCCCGGTGCCCTGCGCCAGATCTTCACCCGCGGTCAGCGCTACCTCTATCACATCGTTGACGAGCTCGAGCGCCGCGGCATGCCCACCGAGCTGGCCCTGCTGCCCATGGTGGAAAGCGCCTTCAACCCGATGGCCCTGTCTTCGGCCCAGGCCTCCGGCCTGTGGCAGTTCATCCCGTCTACCGGCAAGAGCTACAACCTGGAGCAGAACTGGTGGGTGGACGAGCGCCGTGACGTGATCGCCTCTACCAACGCCGCCCTCGACTACCTGCAGACCATCTACGAGATGCATGGTGACTGGCACCTGGCCCTGGCCTCCTACAACTGGGGTGAAGGTGCCGTGGGCCGGGCCGTGGTCAAGAACCGGGCCGCCGGACTGCCCACCGAATACCAGCACCTCAACATGCCGGGGGAAACCCGCTACTACGTCCCCAAGCTGCAGGCTCTCAAGAACATCGTGGCCCAGCCGGAGCTGTTTGGCATCAACCTGCCCCATATCCCCAACCGGCCCTACTTCGTCACCGTGGAGAGCCGCGTGGCCCTCGACCTGGCCACCGCCGCGCGTCTGGCCGAAACCTCGGTGGACGAGATCCTGGCCCTCAACCCCGGCTACAAGCGCCCGGTGCTGCCCACCAACGGCTCCCAGTCCCTGGTGATTCCGGCGAGCAAGGTAGAAGCCTTTCTGGTCAACCTGTCCCGCCACGACCCGGCCAGCGCCAGCTGGCGCACCTACGCGCTGCGTGACGGTGAAGGGCTGGAAGGCGCGGCCGACCGTCTCGGCATCTCCGCCACTCGCCTGCGCCAGGTCAACGGCCTGTCGCCCCGGGCCCGCATCGGTAGCGGCTACACCCTGATCGTGCCATCCGAGAGCGAGGGGGATCGCATCACCCTGTCCAATCTTATCCCCACCAAGCCGCAGGCCGGCGCCGTAGAACCGCCTCCCCCACCCCGCACGCTGATCCAGCGCACAGTGGTCCGAGGCAAGAACGGCCGCCCGATGGTGGTGGAACGCAAGGTGACGGTGCAGGACAGCAGCGCATCCCGCGACAGAACGGAGAAGGCTGACAAGGGCAAGCCCGGCAAGCGGGTTGTCGAGGAGCGTGAAAAGCCTTCAGCCAAGGGCAACGCCAAGGCGGCCCCCGCCACCAAGGCCGGCAAGCCCGAAAAGGCAGACAAGCCCGTTCGCCAGGAGAAACCCGAAAAGCCGGGCAAGAACGCGGGCAAGCCCCCTGCCCCACCGGCCAAAGCCAAGGCGGAGCCACCCAAACGGCGTTGATGTCGGGCCGCGCGTTGGTCGATTGAATCTGATTTCCTCAGGTTGACGCGTCGTTTGACAATCCATGCAGCCGCTCGCGTAAGGGCGACTGTAGGGGCGACTTCAGTCGCCCACCCGCGCCCCGATCACCGGCATGCCCCTAATTGAAGCCCGCGGGCGACTGAAGTCGCCCCCACCGCCCCTCCGGCCACCGTCAGAGCGCCCATACGGAATCGACCCCACCGAGGCCTGGCCTCGGGGGGGGCGAATTCATTCGACTACGACGCGCCCTCAGCGCTCGTCGAAACTCACCAGCAGGCGCTTGCTGGTGGCGCGGGCCTGGCAGCTCAGCACAAAGCCCTGATTCACCTCCGGGGCCTCCAGGGTGAAGTTCTTGTCCATCACCACGGAGCCGTCCAGCACCTTGGCGCGGCAGGTGCAGCACACGCCGGCCTTGCAGGAGAAGGGCAGGTCGAGGCCGGCATTGAGGGCAGCGTCGAGCACATGCTCGTCGGCACCGATGGCGATCTCGTGCTCCTTGCCGTCGAGGATGACGGTGAGGGCGATGTCCTTGGCCGCAGCGGCGGCGCTGGCGGCAGCCGTGGCAGCACCCACCGGCTTGGCACCGGCGGGCAGGCCGGCGGTAAAGCGCTCGGTACGAACACGGTCGGCGGGCACACCGGCCTCCACCAGGGCGGTCTCCGTGGCGCAGATCATCTCATCCGGACCGCAGATGAAGACTTCGTCCATGGAGCCCACGGGCAGCAGGGCCCGGATGATCTCGCGGACCTTGTCGCCGTCGATGCGCCCCTGCAGCAGGTCCACTTCCTGGGCCTGCCGGGACAGGATGTGGATCAGGGTGAGCCGGTCGCGGTAGCGATCCTTCAGATCCTGCAGGGCTTCGTTGAACATCACCGAGGACATGCGGCGATTGCCATAGACCAGGGTGAATTTGCTCTCGGGCTGCTCCTCAAGGGTGGTGGCGGCAATCGACAGGATGGGCGTGATGCCGGAGCCGGCGGCGAAGCCAACCCGATGGATGGCGCGCTTCTTCCGCACGGTGAAGCGGCCGTCCGGCGGCATGACCTGGAGGGTGTCACCGGCCTTGACCGAGGTGGCCGCCCAGTTGGAGAAGACACCGCCCTCCACGGGGCGGATGCCGACCTCCAGTTCGCCCACCTTGGCCAGGCGGCTGCGCGGGCTGCTGATGGAGTAGCTGCGGCGCACGTCCTGGCCATTGATGGTGGCGCGCAGGGTCAGGAACTGACCTGGCTCGAAGGCAAAGCGTTCACGCTCGGCCTCGGGAATGGCGAGGGTGATGGCCACCGCGCCGGCCGCCTCGGGGCTGACCCGTTTGACGGCAAGTTCTTGAAAACGGAGTGCTGACATGGCGTTTTTAAACTCCTGAAACACCGCCCCGGCAAAGCCCGTGAAGAAATCGTAGCGAGCAGGCCCGAGGCTGCGACGAGGCACGGAGCTGTACGTGATGTACAGCGAGCACCGGAATCGCAGGATCGGGACGCGCAGTAGATTTATTCACGGGCGTCAGTAGGGCTTGAAATAGTCGAAGGGTTCCTGGCAGTCGAGGCACTTGTAGAGTGCCTTGCAGGCTGTGGACCCGAATTGGGACGAGACGACGGTGTGGGTGGAGCCGCAGCGCGGGCAGGCCACCGCGTCCGGCGCCGGGCGATGACGCATGAACTTGACCACACTGACGTCCGGCCGGGTGGTGTGCGGTGGCGCGATGCCATAGACGCGCAGCTTCTCCTTGGCCTCGTCGCTGATCCAGTCGGTGGTCCAGGCCGGGGCCAGACGGGTGATGACGCGGGCCGCAATACCGGCCTTGTCCAGCGCCCCCCTGACGTCATCCTCGATCTGCCCCATCGCCGGGCAGCCGGTATAGGTGGGGGTGATGACCACCTCCACCCCGTCCGGCGTTTCGGTGACATCCCGGAGGATGCCCAGCTCGCGCAGGGTCACCACCGGGATCTCCGGGTCGGTCAGATGCTCCAGGGTCGCCCAGACCTGTTCCACGACTGTGCTCATGGTCTCGGCCTTACCAGGTGGCGCCCGGGTGGGCGCGGGCCAGGCCCTGCATCTCGCCGAGCAGGTAGCCCAGGTGCTCGGAATGACGCCCGTGCTTGCCTTCGGGCACGTAGCCGCGAACCTGCGGACGCACCAGGGTGGCCTCGTTCAGGGTCTCGTTGACGATGGCGTCCCACGCGGCACGCAGGCTGCGCACATCAACGCCGGCACCGGCGGCCACTGCCGCATCCTCGGGCACGCTCGGGGTCCAGAACTCTTCGGTGTAGGGGAAGAGGTGATCCACCGCCGCCTGGGCGCGCTGATGGGATTCGTCGGTGCCGTCACCGAAGCGGACCAGCCAGTCGGCAGCGTGGTGCAGGTGGTAGCGCGCTTCCTTCAGGGACTTGGCGGCGATGGCTGCCAGGTCGGCGTCGGGAGACGTCTCCAGCGCGTCCCAAACCAGCACCATCAGGGCGCCGTAGAGGAAGTTGCGCACGACGGTGGTGGCGTAGTCCCGGTCGGACACGGCGTAACCCACCAGAGGGCCGTTATGGGGCAGCTCCAGCAGGGTGTAATTGCGGAACTGGGTTTCGTCGCGGAAGTAGGCCAGCTTGTCCTCGGTGGCGTCGCCGCCCATACGGGTGGCGGCCAGCTGATAGAGCAGCCGGGCCTGGCCGATATGGTCGAGGCTGACGTTGCCCATGGCGATGTCTTCCTCGAGGATGGGCCCGTGGCCGCACCATTCGGCGTTGCGCTGGCCCAGCACCACGGCGTTGTCGGCCAGGTGCAGGAGGTAGTCGACAGGCGCGCTCATCACATGTGCCCCACTTCTTCCGGGATTTCGTAGAAGGTCGGGTGACGGTAGATCTTGTCCGCGGCGGGATCGAACAGCTCGCCCTTGTCGTCCGGGTTGCTGGCAGTGATGGCGGCGGACGGCAGCACCCAGATGCTCACGCCTTCCTGGCGGCGGGTGTACACGTCACGCGCCATGTGCAGGGCCTGGGCCGCATCAGCGGCGTGCAGGCTGCCGCAGTGCTTGTGCTCGAGGCCCTGCTTGCTGCGGACGAAGATTTCCCAGAGGGGCCATTCCTTGAGTGCGGGGGTGTTCATGCTGCCTCCTTTTGTGCGCGTTGTTGTTGTTTGCGGGTGTAGGCCAGGGCGGCGTCGCGCACCCACTGGCCATCGTTGTGGGCCTTCACGCGGGTGGCGAGGCGCTCCTTGTTGCAGGGGCCGTTGCCTTCCACGGTGTTCCAGAACTCCTGCCAGTCGATCTGGCCGTAGTCGTAGTGCTGGCGCTCTTCGTTCCACTTGAGGTCCGGATCCGGCAGGGTCACGCCCAACACCTTGGCCTGGGGCACGGTGGCATCGACGAACTTCTGGCGCAGGTCATCGTTGCTGATGCGCTTGATGCCCCAGCGCATGCCCTGGGCACTGTTGGGGCTGTCGGCGTCGGGCGGCCCGAACATGGCCAGGCACTTCCACCACAAGCGGTTCACCGCATCCTGCACCATGGCGCGCTGGGCTTCGGTGCCCTGCATCATCACCAGCAGGGCCTCGTAGCCCTGGCGCTGGTGGAAGGACTCTTCCTTGCACACCCGCACCATGGCGCGGGAGTACGGGCCATAGGAGCAGCGGCACAGGGGGATCTGGTTCATGATCGCCGCGCCGTCCACCAGCCAGCCGATCACGCCCACGTCGGCCCAGTTGAGGGTCGGGTAGTTGAAGATCGAGCTGTACTTGGCCTTGCCGGAGTGCAGGCCTTCGAGCATCTGGTCACGGCTGGTGCCCAGGGTCTCGGCGGCGGAATAGAGGTAGAGGCCATGGCCGCCCTCGTCCTGCACCTTGGCGATCAGGATGGCCTTGCGCTTGAGGCTGGGGGCGCGGGAGATCCAGTTGCCTTCGGGCAGCATGCCGACGATCTCGCTGTGGGCGTGCTGGCTGATCTGACGCACCAGGGTCTTGCGGTAGGCATCGGGCATCCAGTCCTGGGGCTCGATGCGGCCGTCGGCGTCGATGCGGGCGTCAAAGGCCGCCATCAGTTCCGCGTTCTCGGTGGACGGGATGGCCGCCACGTTCTTCTGGCCGGCGTTGTCCGGCACGCTGAAGGATTGGGTATACATGAGGTGTCTCTCCTGTGTAGGTTGGACAGATCCGCCCGCTGCTTATTGCAGCCAGGCCGGGGGACGTTTTTCAAGAAAGGCGGCGATGCCGTCCCGGGCTTCATCGGTGGCGCGCCGACGGGCAATGCGGCTGGCCGTCTCCTCGCTCACCGCGTCGTCGATGGGTCGCCCATTGACGGCGGCGATCAGGTCCTTGGCGGCCTTCTGGGCCTGGGGCGCGCCGGCCACCAGGGTCTCGGCCAGGGCAGCCACTGCCGCGTCGAGGGCGTCCGCCGGGACGACCTCCCCCACCAGCCCCATTTCCAGGGCACGGGCGGCATCGATCCGCTCGGCGCTCTGGAACAGGCGCAGGGCGTGACGCGGGCCGATGGCCCGCAGCACGTAGGGGCTGATCACCGCGGGGATGATTCCGAACTTCACTTCCGAGGTGGAGAACGAGGCGTTGTCCGCGGCCACCGCCATGTCGCAGGCGGCGGCGAGCCCGGTGCCGCCTCCCAGGGCTGCGCCCTGGACACGGGCGATGGTCGGCTTGTTCATGTCCGACAGGGCCCGCAGCATGCCGGCAAAGCGGCGGGCGTCGGCCATGTTCTCGGCTTCACCGTAGGCCGAGGCGCGCTTCATCCAGTTGAGGTCGGCGCCGGCGGAGAAGTGCTTGCCCCGCCCGGCCAGCACCACCACCCGCACGCCGGCGTCGGCGTCCACCTCGGCGCAGGCCTGGTGCAGGTCGGCGATGAGCTGCTCGTTGAAGGCGTTGAAGACGTCCGGGCGATTCATCCACAGGGTGGCCACGCGGCCGCTGCGTTCGATTTCCAGGGTTTCGTAAGGGCTTGCCATGGGGACCTCAGCAGTTCCGGAAAGCCGGCTTGCGCTTCTCGACGAAGGCGGCCATGCCTTCCTTCTGGTCTTCGAGGGCGAAGGCGGAGTGGAAGACCCGGCGTTCGAAGAGCAGGCCTTCGTTGGCGCGGTTCACCGATTCCTTGATCATCATGACCACCGGCAGGGAGAAGCCGGCGATGGTGGTGGCGGCTTTCAGCGTTTCTTCCAGCAGCTGCTCGGCGGGGATGATGCGGGCCACCAGGCCGGCCTTCTCGGCTTCGGCGGCGTCCATCATGCGGGCAGTGAGGCACAGGTCCATGGCCTTGGCCTTGCCCACCGCACGGGGCAGGCGCTGGGTGCCGCCGGCGCCGGGCATGGTGCCCAGGCGGATCTCCGGCTGACCGAACTTCGCCGTATCGGCGGCGAAGATCATGTCGCACATCATCGCCATCTCGCAGCCGCCGCCCAGGGCAAAGCCCGCCACCGCCGCGATCACCGGCTTGCGGGTGGTCTTGATGCGCTCCCAGTTGCGGGTGATGAAGTCGGTCTTGTAGGCGTGCATGTAGTCGAAGTCCTTCATGAAGCCGATGTCGGCTCCCGCAGCGAAGGCCTTCTCGTTGCCAGTCAGGACGATGCACCCGATGTTCTCGTCGGCTTCAAAGCCGTCGATTGCCGCACCAATGCCATCCACGACCTCGTTGTTGAGGGCGTTGAGGGCTTCGGGCCGGTTGATGCGGATGAGCCCAACCTTGCCGTGGACTTCCGTGATTACCAGCTTGCTCATGCTGTTCTCCCGGTACCCGCCAGCCGGCGGGCACCCTTCTTGTTGTCGGGGGCTTACTGGGAGATGGTCCAGTCGCCGGCCTTCACTTCCAGCATGCGGAAGGAGGACAGGTCGAGGCCCATATGGTCGGTGGGCGACATGTTGAACTTGCCACTGGTACCAATGAAGCCCTTGGTCGCCTCGATGGCATCGCGGACCTTGGCCTTGTCGGTACCGCCGGCGCGCTTGATGGCATCCACGGCGATCATCAGGCCGTCGTAGGCGTAGCCACCGAAGGTGGACACATCCTCCTTGTAGCGATCCTTGTAGGCCTTGGCGTAGGCGGTCACGACAGGCTTCTGCGGGTCATTGGCGGGGAGCTTCTCGGGGATCAGCTGGGCCGGGGACGGCAGGCGCACGCCTTCGGCAGCCGGGCCGGCGAGCTTCAGGAACTCATCCGAGGCCACACCATGGGACTGGTACAGGGGCAGCGTGATGCCGAGCTGCTTGTAGTTCTTGGTGACGATGGCCGGGCCCTGGCCCAGACCGAACACGAAGACGGCCTGCACGCCGGCGGCGTTCTTGATCTTGGTGAGCTGCGGGCTCATGTCGGTGTCCTTGGGGCCGTAGGTCTCGTTGGCCACCAGGGTCACGCCGTACTTGCCGGCCACCAGCTCGGTTTCCTTCTTGCCGGACTGGCCGAAACCGCTGGTCTCGGACAACAGGGCCACCTTGGTCAGGCCGCGCTTCTTCATGTCTTCAAAGACCTTCTCGGCGGCCATGCGGTCAGTGTGGGGGGTCTTGAAGACGAACTTCTTGACCGGCTCGATGATCACCACGGCACCAGCAAGGGAGATGAAGGGCGTGCCGGACTTCTCGGCCAGGGGCACCATGGACATGGTGGCGCCGGTGGTGGTGCCGCCGACCAGGATGTCCACCTTGTCGTCGTCGAGCAGGCGCTTGGCGAAGCCGTTGGCCTTGTTGGCGTCACTGCCGTCGTCGTAGTGCACCAGTTGCAGCTGACGGCCCAGCACGCCGCCCTTCTTGTTGATGTCTTCCACGTAGAGCTGCAGGGTCTTCAGCTCGGGGTCGCCCAGGAAGGCGGCCGGGCCGGTGACGGACAGGACGGAACCGATCTTGATCGGCTCATTGGCAATCGCGGCCAGGCTGCCCAGGGCCAGCACGGCGCCAACGGCAAACTTCTTCATCATGGTCTTCATGGGTTTGTCTCCTCTTTATGGTTGTGCTTCAAACACGCTCGATGATCATTGCAATGCCCTGCCCCACCCCGATGCACATGGTGCACAGGGCATAGCGGCCACCGCGGCGGTGCAGTTCGTACAGGGCGGTGGTGACCAGGCGGGCACCGCTCATGCCCAGGGGGTGGCCCATGGCAATGGCGCCGCCATTGGGGTTCACCCGGGCGTCGTCGTCGGCCAGGCCCAGGTCGCGCAGCACGGCGAGACCCTGGGCGGCGAAGGCTTCGTTAAGCTCGATGACGTCCATCTGGTCCAGGCTCAGGCCGGCCTTGGCCAGCACCTTGCGCACCGCCGGCGCCGGGCCGAAACCCATGATGCGCGGCGCCACCCCGGCGGTGGCCATGGCCACCACGCGCGCCTTCGGCGTCAGGCCGTACTGGCCCACGGCCGACCCGGAGGCCAGCAGCAGCGCACAGGCACCGTCATTGACGCCCGACGCATTGCCGGCCGTTACCGTCAGCTCGGGGCCATTGACGCCCTTGAGCTTGGCCAGCATCTCCAGGGTGGTGTCGGGGCGCGGATGCTCGTCGGTGGTGAACAGGATAGGGTCGCCCTTCTTGCGCGGGATCTCCACCGGCACCAGCTCGTCGGCAAAGCGGCCGGCTTCGTGGGCGGCGGCCCAGCGCTGCTGGGAACGCAGGGCAAAGGCGTCCTGGTCGGCCCGGGAGATACCGAAGTCGGCGGCCACGTTGTCCGCGGTCTGCGGCATGGAGTGGACTTCGTAGAGCTTCTTCATCAGCGGATTGACGAAACGCCAGCCGATGGTGGTGTCGTAGATCGCAGCCTGGCGCGAGAAGGCCGATTCGGCCTTGCCCATCACAAAGGGCGCCCGGGACATGCTCTCCACGCCGCCGGCGATCATCAGCTCCGTCTCACCCGACTTGATGGAGCGGGCCGCCAGGCCCACCGCATCCATGCCGGAGCCGCACAGGCGATTCACCGTGGTGCCCGGCACCTCGATGGGCAGCCCGGCCAGCAGGCCCGACATGCGCGCCACGTTGCG
Organism: Zoogloea sp.; assembly: GCF_044344315.1. Taxonomy (GTDB): domain Bacteria; phylum Pseudomonadota; class Gammaproteobacteria; order Burkholderiales; family Rhodocyclaceae; genus Zoogloea. Next base: position 33,091 of record NZ_JBIJDC010000044.1, read on the forward strand.
GTTGTCTTCGCCGGCCTGGTTGGCGCAGCCGTAGATGATGTCCTCGACAGCCGTCCA
>NZ_JBIJDC010000199.1:0-2803 GCF_044344315.1 Zoogloea sp.
TACTGAGCATTTCCTGGTTTTGCCCCAGCACTGACGAGATCAACCTCTCGACGGGGGCGACTTCAAGCGTATAGCCACGCCGAAGCGCATTGATGCTTCGCTCCACATCGGAGAGCGATTGCCCCTGGAAGCCTGCAGCCAGCACATCGATCCAGGGCTGGAAGAGCCCCCGGTCTTCGCCCAGAAAACGCTCGATCGCGACGGCGATTGATTTCGCATCTGGTGCATCGAATTTCACGACCAAGTCAAAACGACGCCACAGCGCGGGATCCACCAATTCCGGGTGGTTGGTGGCAGCAAGCAGCAGGCCGCTGTCCGGCCACTGATCAACCTCCTGAAGCATGACGGTAACCAAACGCTTGAGCTCACCGATATCCGATTCGTCACTCCGACGCTTCGCGATGGCATCAATTTCGTCGAGCAAAAGGACCGCCGCATGCTTCTTGGCATGATCAAGCGCCATGCGCAGATTGTTTCCGGTCTTTCCCAGAAGGCTGCTCATCACCGCCGTCAGATCAAGGACCCACAGCGGCTTTCCGAGCGACTGCGCAATCCAGCGGGCAGACAGGGTTTTCCCCACGCCAGGCGGACCGACCAGGATGGCCGATCGAGTGGGGCTAATACCCCGTGCAGCCAAGCGCTCTGACTCCTGACGTTCATGGATGATCGCTCTGATCGCATCGCCTACCCCTACGGGAAGAATGGGTGCTGCCAATCCCTCTCGGTCATCGAATACACGAATCAGCGGCAGACGGGAATCTCCGTCAACAGGCAGCAGGATCTCCCGGTCATCGCTCACCGACACTCCGCGTCGAAGCACAGAACTCCCAGCCGATCGGGTTTGTGTTGTCTTTAGCGACTGATCCAGGCTTGAAGCCAACTCAGGGCGACCTTGCCGGTACTTACGAACCAATTTCGCCAACAGCAGTCGTGTGTCTTCATAAGAGTCCGCGGCAGCGAGTCTTGCCAAATTGGCGAGATCATCTTCCAGATCCTTGCATTCGCCCACCCCTTCAGATTTATTCACAAGAATCACCAGAATTATGAAAAATTATTATGGCGAATTTTATGACCAAAACAAAAATTCGTCAATAAGTCATGCAGGGATACATGCAGCGAAAAGTGCAGTGTAGCCATCCCTATCCTTCCTTCCTGTGCCGCTGCATCGCTCATCAAAATTTAGTTGTAACAACATCAACGAAGATGTAGCGTAGACAACATGACTCAATGGCTCTCGCTCATCACCAGTCTTCCCACCGAAAACGCCACGGCCCGTATGCGGGCTTGGCGGGCGCTCAAGGCATCAGGGGCCGCCGTCCTGCGTGACGGCGTGTATCTGATGCCTGAACGGGAAGCCTGCCGCAATACGCTCGATGCCGTGGCCACCGACATCCTGGGTGCCGGCGGCACGGTGTTTGTCCTGCGTGTCGAAGAGCCGGATGGCGCCGCCTTCGTCAGCCTGTTTGACCGCCGTGAGGACTATGCGGTGTTGCTCGCCGACATCAGCAAGGCGCATGCAGGACTTGCTGCCGAGACCGCGGCCGACACCCTCAAGCAGGCACGCAAGCTACGCAAGACCTTCGCGGGCCTCGCTGAAATTGATTTCTTCCCCGGCGAGGCCCGGCGCCAGGCCGAGGCGGCTTTGCAGGATCTGGAGCAGCAGGCAGGCTGGGCCTTGTCTCCAGATGAACCTCATGCCGTCGCCAGCACGATTCCCCAACTGCCGCTTGGCCTGTACCTCGGCCGGACGTGGGCCACCCGTCGCCGTCCATGGGTGGACCGCCTCGCCAGCGCCTGGCTGATCCGCCGCTTCATCGACCCGGATGCGCAACTTTTGTGGCTGGAGTCGCCCGCCGATTGCCCTCCCGATGCCCTGGGTTTTGACTTCGACGGTGCGACTTTCAGCCACGTCGGCGTTCGGGTCACCTTTGAAGTCCTGCTGGCGAGCTTCGGCCTTGAAACCCCCGCGCTGCAAAGGCTTGGGGCGCTGGTGCATTTCCTGGATGTGGGAGGCGTGCAGCCCCCCGAGTCGGTGGGTATCGAGAGCGCTTTGGCAGGGCTGCGGGACACCATTGGCGACGACGATCAACTCCTGAACCTCGCCAGCGCGATATTTGATGGCTTGCTGGCCTCCTTCGAGAAAGCGCCCCCGGCAAAATGAACCCCACCGCCACCATCCCTGAAGTGCGTCCTGACGCGCCACCCGCGCCGGTCAGCTTCTGGGAAGCCTTCATCTTCTGGCTGAAGCTCGGCTTCATCAGCTTCGGTGGGCCGGCCGGGCAGATTTCGATCATGCATCAGGAGCTGGTGGAAAACCGCCGCTGGATTTCCGAGCGCCGCTTCCTGCACGCCCTCAATTACTGCATGGTGCTGCCTGGCCCCGAGGCCCAGCAACTCGCCACCTACATCGGCTGGCTGATGCACCGAAGCTGGGGCGGCATCGTCGCCGGGGTGCTGTTCGTGCTGCCTTCATTGTTCATCCTGATTGCCCTGTCGTGGATCTACATCGCCTTCGGCGAGATGCCCCTGGTGGCCGGGTTGTTCTATGGCATCAAGCCGGCTGTCACCGCCATCGTTGTGCAGGCGGCCCACCGTATCGGGGGTCGGGCACTCAAAAACAATGCCCTGTGGGCGATTGCTGCCGCGTCCTTTGTGGCCATCTTTGCGCTGGATATTCCGTTCCCGGCCATCGTGGCGGTCGCTGCGCTCAGCCACCACCTGGCGAGCCCGGTAGAGGTCGGTGCCCCACTCGAACTCGACGGTCACCACCGACAGGCCGATCTTGGTGGCCGAGCGTACCCGA
>NZ_JBIJDC010000200.1:0-2775 GCF_044344315.1 Zoogloea sp.
CGTGCAGGAAGGCAGCCTGTGGGCCGCGCCGGACGTGGGAGCGTGCATGTCCTACGAGTACCAGATATACGACCTGGTGGCCCGCCGCTACGTGACCGACAACTGGACCGCCGAAGGCGAGGTGCTGGATCTCACCGCCGGCAAGGAAGGCCGCGTCAACGCCGGCACCTTCAGCCAGGACGAGCTGCGCCGCCGCGGCGAGCGCTGATCCCCGCCTCCCCAGCCAACGATCCTCACCCAGGAGTTTTCCATCATGAAGACAAAGGCGATTTCCCGTCGCCGGGCCGGCTTCGGCCTGGCTCCGGCCACCCTGGCCGTGGCGGCGGCCCTGTCGGCCTGGTCCGACCCTTCCCAGGCCTTCCGTTTCGGCAGCGAGGAGGGCCTCTCGGGCAGCTTCGACTCGATCGTGTCCTTCGGCGCCATCCGGCGCATGTCGTCCCCGGACTCCCGCATCATCGGCAACGACAGCGGCGGCACCAACCGGGGCTCCAACACCCAGCTGCAGGCCCGCCAGGGCGGCAATGGCTACGCCAACGCCGATTTCAACTACACCAACTTCGACGACGGCACCCTCAACTACAAGAAGGGCGACATTGTCTCGATGGCCCTCAAGGGCACCCACGATCTGTCCCTGAAGGCGCCGGAGGGCTGGAGCGCCCTGGCGCGGGTCTACTGGGTGCACGACTTCAAGGCCGACCAGACCCGCCGCACCGATGTCACCGAGTCATCGGCCACTTCCCGGGCCAACCTGCTGGATGCCTGGGTGGCCAAGGAGATCCGCTACGGCGATCAGCGCGGCAAGCTCAAGCTGGGCAACCAGGTGATCTCCTGGGGTGAGGACATCTTCATCCTCGGCGGGGTGAACCAGATCAACGCCATCGACCTGCAGAAGTTCCACGTGCCCGGCACCCAGATCAAGGAGGTGTTCATCCCGGCACCGATGGCCTCCTGGTCGGGCAGTCTGACCGAGCACCTGGGCATGGAGGCCTACTACCAGTTCGCCTGGAACAGCTTCAAGTTCGACCCGGTGGGTACCTTCTTCTCGGGCGCCGACGTGATCGGCCAGGGCAACCGGGTGGCCTACTACCCCACCTCCATCTGCAACGACTTCGCCCTGCCGACGCCCTGCGGCGACCGCTCCGGCCTGACCGACAGGCAGATGCTCCTCAATGGCACGGCCGTGCCCTACCTGGGCCAGGCCAAGCCCAAGCAGGGCGGGCAGTACGGGGTCAACTTCCGCTACAACGCCGAATCCATCGACACCGAGTTCGCCTTCACCTATCAGCGCTACCACGACAAGCTGCCCTTCCTGGGCTTCACCGGCAGCGACGCGGGGGCGGTTACCGGCTACTTCCTGGCCTACGGCCAGGACCGCGACCTGTTTGCCGTCTCCGGTAATACCAAGGTGGGCGATGTGGCCGTGGGCATGGAGCTGTCCTTCCGGCCGCGGGACAGCGTGGGCGTCGACCCGACCGTGCCCTTCGGGTCGGTCTTCGGGGGCAAGTTCGACAAGAACAGCGTTTATAACGTGGGCCGCCACCCCGGCTTTGTCGAGCACAAGAAGTGGCAGTTCCACACCACCGCCTTCTACACCTTCTCCCGTAACGACCCCCTCGGCGGGCTGGCCACCGCCCTTGGCGCCACCGACGGCTTCATCCTGGCCGAGGCCGCCGTGGCCCATTACCCGGACCTGGACCGCAGCGGCAGCATTCCGTACTTCCTGCCCAACTACGGCATCCCCAACCGCACTTCCTGGGGGTACGTGGCGGAGATCGGCATCAACTATCCCAACGTGGCCGGCAGCGGCATCACCCTCACGCCGCAAATCGACTTCGCTCACGACGTGAAGGGCACCGCGCCCAACGCGCTGCCCTTCGTGGAAGGTCGCAAGGCGGTGACCCTGTCGGTCTTTGCCAACTACCGGGACCGCTGGAAAGGCGCCCTCCAGTACGCCAACTTCTCCGGCGGCGGCGACAACAACCTGATGCGCGACCGGGACTTCCTGGCCGCCAGCGTCTCCTACTCGTTCTGACCCGCAGGCCCGGGGGCGCCGGCAGCAGCGTGCGGCCGGCCCCCCGGCACAGACAGGAAATCCCAACATGATCGAAAAACTGGTCATCGGCCTGCAGCGCTTCTTCTTCGGGCACCGGCTGCTGACCCTGGGCGTGCTGCTGGCTTTCACCGCCCTCATGGGGGTGTTTGCCGCACAGCTCAGGATGTCGGCCGGCTTCGACAAGCAGCTGCCGCAGGACCACGAATACGTCCAGACCTTCAACCAGTACCGGGACGTCCTCTTCGGCGCCAACCGCATCATCGTGGTGGTGGAGGCGAAGAAGGGCGACATCTGGAACGAGAAGGCCCTCACCAAACTGTACGACGTCACCCAGACCCTGTTCTTCATGCCCGGCGTGGACCGGCGCACCGTTACCTCCCTATGGACGCCCAACACCCGGGCGGTGCAGATCACCGAGGAGGGGATGAAGGCCGAGGACGTGATCGGTGGCGACGTGACGGTGAAATCCCTCACCCCCGACAACATCGCCGGCATCCGCGAGCGCACCATCATCGGCGGCTTCGTCGGCAGTCTGGTGGCCAATGACGGCTCCGGCGCCATGGTGGTGGCCGAACTGGCCGACCCCGATCCCGCCACCGGTAAGCGCCTGGACTACTTCGAGTTCAGCCAGCGCCTGGAGGCGGAGGTGCGCGACAAGTTCTCCGACGCCGACACCCAGGTGCGCATCATCGGCTTTGCCAAGCAGATGGGCGACATCTCCG
>NZ_JBIJDC010000147.1:0-10053 GCF_044344315.1 Zoogloea sp.
ACCCCACGCCGATCACCGGCATGCCTTTGATCTGGCCTCCGCGGGCGACTGAAGTCGCCCCTACAGGGGGCTCAGGTGGGGGTGAGCTTGCTGCGAACGGTGTCCAGCACCTGCTGTTCCAGATCGGGCCGGAGGCAGTCCACTTCCACCAGATCGCCCCAGTTTTCCCGGAAGTTGCGTTGCCAGGTGATCTGGCGCTTGGCGAGCTGGCGGGTGGCGAAGATGCCTTTGTCGCGGAAGGTGGCCAGGCTGCAGTGGCCTTCCAGATATTCCAGGGCCTGGCGATAGCCGACGCAGCGCATGGAGGGCAGGTTGGCGTCGAGCTGGTAGTGGCGGCGCAGGTTTTCTACTTCATCGACAAAGCCGGCCAGCAGCATGGTGTCGAAGCGCCTTTCGATGCGGGCGTGGAGCACCGACCGCTCGCTCGGCGTCAGGGCGAGCGGGATCAGGCGGTGGGTGTCGGCGGCGCTTTCGCGGCGGGCGTAGCTGGCCGCCAGGGGCTCGCCGGTGAGACGCACGATCTCCAGGGCGCGCTGGATGCGCTGCGCGTCCTTGGGTTCGAGGCGGGCGGCGGCGTCCGGGTCGAGGCGAGCCAGCTCGGCATGCAGTGCCGGCCAGCCGTCCCGGGCGGCGGTGTCCTCGATCTCCCGGCGCAGGGCCGGGTCGGCCTCGGGCAGGTCGGAGAGCCCTTCGCGCAGGGCCTTGTAATACAGCATGGTGCCCCCCACCAGCAGGGGAATGCGCCCCCGGGCGGTGATCTCGCCCATCCGCTGGCGGGCATCGTCGCAGAAGCGGGCGGCGGAATAGGCTTCCTCGGGGCTGAGGATGTCGATCAGGTGATGGGGGCAGGCGGCCTGCTCTTCTGCCGTGGGCTTGGCCGTGCCGATGTCCATGCCCCGGTATACCAGGGCCGAGTCGACGCTGATGACCTCCACCGGCAGGCTGCGGGCGAGGGCCAGGGCACAGGCCGTCTTGCCGCTGGCGGTGGGGCCCATCAGCAGGATGGCGGGCGGAAGCGGGGGCGTTTGGGGCATGATGCGCCTTTCGATGGGACGCGCATTGTAGCGGTTGGGATTGGCCTATGAGCATGAGGATGAGGCGGGCATGGCATGCCCTGGCGATGGCGTGGCTGCTGCTGTGGGCCGGGCTGGCGACGGGCGCGGGGCCGCTGTTCCTGTGGGAGCTGCGGGATGCCGGGGGCGGCCTGCGGGCCTGGCTGTACGGCACCATCCACGTCTGCGATGCGGCCTGCTTTCCGCTGCCGGGCAAGGTGCGTGAGGCCCTGGGGGCGGCGGACAGCCTGGCCCTGGAACTGGACCTCGCCGACCCGACGGTGATGCAGCGCCTCGGCGAGGCCGCCCTGCTGCCCGCCGGGACACGCCTGGATGCCCAGCTGCCACCGGCCCTGCGGCCGCGCCTGGTGCTGGCCTCCACCCGCATGGGGCTGCCGCCCGAGGCCGTGCAGCGCCTGCAACCCTGGATGGTGGGTACCCTGCTGACCGTGCGGGTGGCCGAGACGGTGGGCTTTCGCACCGAGCAGGGAGTGGATCTGTGGCTGGCCGGCACGGCCAAGGCGGCGGGCAAGCCCCTGTGGGCGCTGGAAACCGTTGATCGGCAGATCGCAGCCCTGTCCGCTGGGGGAGAGGCGGCCCAGCTGGCCAGCCTGACCGAGGTCATCGAACTGATCGAATCCGGCGGAGCTCGTGCGTACTTTCAGCGCATGCTGGACGCCTGGCACGCTGGCGACGCTGCGGCCCTGGACCAGTTGCTGCGGGAAGAGATGTCCAGTACGACGATGGCCCCCCTGTTTGAGGAGATGTTCGACCGCCGCAACCGGGAGATGGCGACGTCCATCGTCCGCTACCTGGAGGCCGGTGGTCGGCCCTTCGTGGCGGTAGGCGCCGGCCATTTCGGTGGGGCCTCGGGCCTGTTGGCGGAGCTGGCTGCGCGGGGCTATCAATTGAAGCAGGTGGTGGAGCCGGCCCACGGCTTGGAGTGACGAACACACCCGGGAGAGGCGGCCATGCATAACATCTTCATCAGCTATGCCAGCGAGGATCGGGAGCAGGCCCACCTGTTGGCCGAGGCCTTCGCGGCCCGTGGCTGGTCGGTGTGGTGGGACCGGCACGTCGTGCCCGGGGAGGCCTTCGACACGCGTATCGAGCAGGCGCTGGACGCGGCGCACTGCGTGGTGGTGTTGTGGTCGAGCGCGTCGGTGGCCTCGGAGTGGGTGAAGAACGAGGCGGCAGTGGGGGTGGAGCGGGGCGTGCTGGTGCCGGCAATGATCGCGGCGGTGAAGCTGCCCCTGGAGTTCCGTCGCAAGCAGACGGCCGACCTGAGCGGCTGGCAGGGCGAGGCGGAGCATGCGGGCTTCGTGTCCCTGTGCGCGGGTGTCAGCCGGGTGCTGGGCGAGGCGGGGCCGCGGGTGGAGTCGGCGGCTTCCCGCAGCACCGCGGTGCCGGCGAAGAAGGCGGACGGACGCGGCCCGGCCCGCCTCATGCTGATTGGGGTTGTTGCTGCGCTGCTGGGCACGCTGGCCCTGTGGCTGCTGCTGCAACCCGAGCACGGCGATGTTGGTCCCCACCCGCCCGGGCCGGGGCAGCCGGTGTCGCCCGTGGCGGCGACCGAGGCGAGCCTGGCCGCGCGTATCGCCGGCACCTACAGCGGTGAGGTGATGGCGGATTCGAAGGGGGGCTCGCGTAGTGACGTGAGCGTGACCGTAACGGCCATTGACGGGCGCAGTGTGCGCATCACCTCCGATTACCCGCGCATCCCTGTTGTCGATGTGCCGCTCAACCGGGCTGGCGAGCATGTGCTGAGCGCAGAAGGGGATACGGCGCTGACGGTGGATCTGGCCAGGCAGCCGCCACAGTTGATCTACTCGCCCCACGGCGAGCTGAGCTTCAGTGGAGTGCGTCGATGAGGGGGCTGGGGGCGGTGGTCAGCGCGGCCCTGCTGCAGGTCAGCGTCACGGCGGTGGCGGCGGTGCCGGTGGCCATCGACGTGGGGCACTACCTGGAGCGTCCCGGGGCCATCAGCGCCCACGGTGTCACGGAGTTTGAATACAACCACGCTTTGGCGGCGGTGGTCGCGGCCCGGCTGGCCGGTGACGGCGTGCCGGTGCGCCTGATCGGCCATCGGGGCGAAATGGCCGATCTGTGGGCGCGCCCCCGCGAGGCCGAGGCGGCCGGGGCCGGCTTCTTCCTGTCCATCCACCACGACTCGGTGAAGGAGGAATACCTGCAGCCATGGACCTGGAATGGCCGCGCCCTGCGCTACGCCGAGGGCTTCGCCGGTTTCTCGTTGTTCGTGTCGCGGCTCAACCCGCGCCTGGACGAGAGCCTGGCCTGCGCCAGCGCCATCGGGGCGGCCCTGCGCGGGGCCGGCCTGCCGGTGGCGACCCATCATGGCGTGTCCTCGGCCGGTGTGGAACGCCCCTGGGCTGACGAGGCCAACGGGGTGTATTACTACGACAATCTGGTGGTGCTGAAGGGCGCCACCATTCCCGCTGTGTTGCTTGAAGCCGGCGTCATCGTCAATCGCGACGAGGAGCGGGCCCTGGCCGGTGCCGAACGGCGGGCCCTGACGGCCGCGGCGGTGGCGCAGGGGCTGGCCCGCTGCGGTGTGGTGACCCGCACCCCGTGACCGCCGGCGCCGGATCGGCCAGAATGCCACCCGCACGCCTTTGAAACCCGATTGCCCATGAAAACCGTCCTGCTTTCCTATTTCTCCGCCGCCCGCAGCCTGACCCGGCGGGGTGTGCTGTGGCACCTGATGTGGCCGACCCTGGTGGCCACCCTCGCCTGGACCACCCTGCTGGTGAGTAGCTGGGGCAGCCTGATCGAGGTGGGCACTCGCCTGATCACCGGCATGCCCCTGGTGGGCGGCTGGCTGGCTGCCTCCGACACCGCGCTGGTGGTGGCGCTGGTGATGTTCAAGATCGGCCTGGTGGTGCTGGCCCTGCCCATCATCTACGTGACGGCGGCCTTCCTGGTGGCGGCCATCGCGCTGCCGCTGATGGCCGAAAAAGTGGCCGCGCTGGACTATGCCGACATCGCCCGCCGCAAGGGCGGCAGCCAGACCGGTAGCGTCTGGAACGCGCTGACCTCGGTGCTGCAGTTTCTGGTGTTGCTGGTATTGAGCCTGCCCCTGTGGCTGATCCCCGGGGTCGGGCTGATCATTTCCCTGGTGCTGACGGCCTGGCTCAACCAGCGCGCCTTCCGCTACGACGCCCTGATGGCCCACGCCGATACCTTCGAGATGAAGGATCTGCCCGCACGGCACGCCAGCGGACTGTTCGGGGTGGGCCTGTTTGGTGCGGTGATGGCCCACCTGCCCCTGATCAATCTCTTTGCGCCGGCACTCTCCGGGCTGGCCTTTGTCCATTACCTGCTGTCGGCCCTGCGGGTGAGCCGGCAGAACGAGAACATCATCGAGGTGAAGTGAATGACTGATCAAAACACGCCGTCCTTCGGCGCAATCATCATCGGCGACGAACTGCTGTCCGGCCGCCGCGAAGACAAGCATCTGGGCAAGGTGCTGGAGTTGCTCAAGGCCCGGGGCCTGCGCCTGGCCTCCGTGCGCTACGTGGGCGACGAGCGCCCGCGCCTGGTCCAGACCCTGCGGGAGAGCTTCGCCGCCGGCGACATCGTGTTCAGCTTCGGCGGCATCGGCGCCACGCCGGACGACCACACCCGCCAGGCCGCGGCTGAAGCCCTGGGCCTGCCCCTGGCCCTGCACCCGGAGGCCGAGGCCGAGATCCGCGCCCGCTTTGGCGACGAGACCACGCCCCAGCGCCTGCAGATGGGCGTGTATCCCGAGGGCAGCGAGATCATCCCCAATCCCTACAACCGCATTCCCGGCTTCTCGATCCGCAATCACTTCTTCGTGCCGGGCTTTCCGGTGATGGCCTGGCCCATGGTGGAGTGGGTGCTCGACACGCGCTTTGCCCATCTCCATCACAAGTCGGACTACGTGGAGAGCTCGATCATCGTGTGGGAAGCCCTGGAGGGGCAGCTCATCGATTTCATGGAGCGCATCACCGCCGACTTCCCCGACGCGACCCTGTTCAGCCTGCCCAGCGTGGGCGGGGAGGGCGGCCGGCGCCACATCGAGCTGGGCATGAAGGGCCCGGCCGCGCGGGTGGCCGAAGCCATGGCCCTGATCACCGCCGAAATGACCCGCCGCGGCTACCCCTGGGAGCCGGCGGGCAGCCTCTGAGTGGCGAAGGACGCATCCGGCGGCTACCGCGACTTCCCCGGCCGGCGCTGGCTGGTGGTGGTGCTGCGCGCCGGCCACATTGCCGGCGTGGTCGGCGTCGGCGCCGGCCTGCTGGCCCCGCCGGGCGGGGCGGCGGTGGGCGGGGCGGCGGTGGGCTTCGTGTGGCTGATGGTGGCTTCGGGCCTGGCCATGGCCGCCCTCGATGCCTGGTCCAACCCCGTATGGCTGCAGGAATACGCAGGCCTCTCCCTGCTGGCCAAGTTTGCGCTGCTCGGCTGGTTCCTGGCCGATGAAAGCGCCCGGCCCATGCTGTTCTGGTCGATCCTGGTGTTCTCCGTGATCTTCGCCCACGCCCCCGCCAGCTTCCGCCATCGCCGGCTGGGGCGGTGACAGGCGGGGGGGGGGCTTAAAAGGCTGGCCGATGCGTCAGCGCGCGGGGAGCCAATCAAGCTGATTTCCTCGGTTTGACGCCGCGTCTGATGATCGAAGTGGCCTCTTCCGTGGGCGCAACTTGCAGGGGGGGGCTTGCCGGGGCGACTTGTAGGGGCGACTTCAGTCGCCCATCCGCACGCCAATCACCGACATGCCGTCTATCAAAGTCCGCGGGCGACTGAAGTCGCCCCTACGGCGCCTCCGGAGGCCGCCGGCGCCTTCCATGAAACCCTTCAGATTCACCCGTCCGCGTGATGCCGTTCGACCGGGTGTCACCGTGCTGAATTATTCATACCGTACTCTGCCCTCCGTTTCAGGAACACGCGGAGGGCGTCATGCAGAAGGACTGGATTCCGGGCAAGACGGAGGCGGGGGTGGAGGAGATTGCCACGCGCGCCCGGCGTCTGCCGCCACGTCTGCGTACCTTGTTGATCCTGGTCGATGGCCGGCGTGGGGGGCGTGAGCTTGCCGGGCTTGTGGAGGACATCGCCGTGGGCGAGGCACTGGCCGAATTGGCTGGGCTTGGCCTGATCACGCCGATGCCCTCTTTACCACTCCACCCGCCCAAGGTGATCGAGCCGGCCAGTCGGGCCTCGGTGGCGTCGGCGGCCCGCGGGCCTGGTGGTGGGCGGCGTTCCCTCGCCCTGGCCCGTTTCTACCTGCTTGATGCGATGGAGCAAAGCCTGCGCACCGGTGATACCCCCGTGCGAGAGCACCTGCGCAAGGCCACCACCCGGGCCGAGTTGCTACAGGCCTTCGAGATGTGCCGCGCCATCGCCGCCGAAGTGGGCGTAGCCCATGTGACAACCATCGAGACGCGCTTCATGGCCATGCTGCCCGAGGAGGGCTGACGGCCCCGCGGCGGGGTCACCCGAAGGGTGAAGCGGAAGGGGTTCATGGGCGGCTCGGAAGGTGGCTGAAGGGACAGTGGGGGCGACTTCAGTCGCCCGCGGACTTGGACAAACGGCATGCCAGTGATCGACGTACGAATGGGCGACTGAAGTCGCCCCTACGAGTCGCCCCTACGAGTCGCCCCTACGAGTCGCCCCTGCGGAAAGAGGCGACCTCGATCCTCAGACTGAGGAAGCAGGTCCATTCGACCATCCCACTTTCCTCTTGAAACCGCCTCCCGGGCCCTCTATAGTTGAGGGGTCCCAAGGGGGAGTAGCTCCACGCTGGTGGGCCGTCAATACGAAGAATGCCGTGATGTCTGCGGGTATCTTCCGGCCGCCGGGCAGTCACCGGGTTTTTCGGGTGATTGTGAGCAAGACCTTTGCCGCGATGGCAAAGTGTCTTCAGGTAAGCCGGCTCCCCTGCCGGACCAACTCAGAGGCCTTTCGCCATTACCGGACGAAAGGCCTTTTTGTTTGGTTCCGATTTGGGAGAGATGTGATGGAGAGTATTGGTACCTGGTGGATGTGGGCGGGCTTTGCCGCCGTGGTGGTGGTGATGCTGGCCATCGACCTGTTTCTGGTGGGCGGTGGCAAGGAGCACAAGGTGTCGGTCCGCGAGGCCGGCATCTGGACCGTGGTGTGGGTGAGCGTGGCCATGCTGTTTGCCGGCGCCCTGTGGTGGTATCTGGACGGTTCGGCAGGCCGCGAGGTGGCCAATGCCCGGGCCCTGGAGTTCGTCACCGGCTATCTCATCGAGAAGGCCCTGGCCGTGGACAACGTGTTTGTCTGGCTGATGCTGTTCTCCTTCTTCGCCGTGCCCCCCGAGCTGCAGAAACGGGTGCTGATCTACGGCGTGCTGGGCGCCATCGTGATGCGCACAGGCATGATCTTCGCGGGGGCCTGGTTGATCAGCCAGTTCCACTGGGTGCTGTACCTCTTCGGTGCCTTCCTGCTGGCCACGGGTGTGAAGATGATGTGGTTTGCCGGGCATGAGCAGAACCTGGAGAAGAACCCGCTGCTGCGCTGGCTGCGCGGGCACATGAAGATCACCAACGAGTTTCACCATGAACGCTTCTTCGTGATGAAGGAGGAGGGCGGCAAGTGGGTGCGCTACGCCACGCCCCTGTTCCTGGCCCTGGTGCTGGTGGAGATTTCCGACCTGATCTTTGCGGTGGATTCGATCCCGGCGATCTTCGCCATCACCACCGACCCCTTCATCGTGCTCACCTCCAACGTGTTCGCCATTCTTGGTCTGCGTGCCATGTACTTCCTGCTGGCTGACTTTGCCGGGCGCTTCTCCCTGCTCAAGTACGGCCTGGCGGCGGTGCTGATGTTCATCGGCGGCAAGATGCTGCTGATCGATGTGGTGAAGATCCCGGTGGGCATCTCCCTGGGCGTGGTGGCGCTGCTGATTGCCACCTCGGTGGTGCTGTCCCTGCGCAAGGATCGCCTGGAGACCGCAGCCCGGCAGGGCTGACGCTGGACGGGGCCCGGCCGCGTGGTGCATGCTGCCGGGCACCCGATGTTCCGAGACTGTCTGCTGTCGTGCTGATCCGCAATGAAACCCCGGCTGATGCCGCCGCCGTGCATGAACTGAATGTGGCCGCCTTTGAGGGCAGCACCGAAGCCGATCTGGTGGATGCCCTGCGCGGTCACACCTTTCCTTACGTGTCCCTGGTGGCCGACGACAAGGGGGTGATCGCGGGGCACATCCTGTTCACCCCGGTGCATCTGCCGGGCCACCTCCGGGCGCGGCTGATGGCCCTGGCGCCCCTGGCCGTGCTGCCGGGTTACCAGCGCAGCGGCGTGGGCTCGGCCCTGGTCGAGGCCGGGCTGGCCCAGGCCCGCGAGGCCGGCGCCGGCGCGGTGGTGGTGCTCGGCCACCCCGGCTATTACCCGCGCTTCGGCTTCGTGCCGGCGTCGCGCCACGGCATCCGCTGCACCTACATGGATTCCGGCGAGGTGCCCGACGAGGCCTACATGATCCTCGAGCTGCAGCCCGGCCACCTGGACGGGCTGGCCGGTACCGTCGAGTATCACGCGGCCTTCTCGGCCGTCTAGCTGCCACTCCCCGCCAGGCGACGCAGCAGCGGCCGCCACATCTCGCCCTGGTGCACGGCCAGGCCGAGCAGGATCAGCCCGGTGCCGGCCCACGGGCGCAGGCCGATCTCCTCGCCGTTGAGCAGGTTCCCCAGCAGCAGGGCCAGCACGGGCGTGATCAGGGTGATCAGGGCCACCCGCGAGGCCTCCAGATGCTTGATCACGTAGTAGTACAGGGCAAAGCCCAGCACCGACCCGAAGACCCCGAGATAGACGATGGCCGCGCCGGCGCGGGGCGGCACGGCGCTGGGCAGGTGCCCGTCACTGAGCAGCCACACCAGGGTGAAGAAAGGCAGGGAGACCGTCAGCGTGCCCACGGTGGTGGCCAGGGGCGGGCTGTCGTCGCCGATGTGCTTGAGGGACACCAGGCTGCCCGAGTACACCAGCACCGCTGCCAGCAGGGCAAGCAGGCCCGCCAGCGCATGCTCACCCCCCAGGCTGTCGCCATGCACGAAGATCACCCCCAGCCCGGCCGCCCCCAGCAGGGTGCCGGCGATGCGCGCAGGGGTGAGGGCCCGCTCACCCAGAAACACGGCGGCCAGCACCGCAGCGAACAGGGGCGACAGGCCGAACAGCACCGCCACCAGCCCGGAGTTCACATAGCGGGCACCCCAGTAGGTCAGCGCCATGGCCCCGAACAGGCCGATCCCGCCCGACAGGTAGGCCCGTCGCGCCCGGGCATGCAGCGGAAAGCCCACGCGCCCCACCAGCACCAGCAGCCCGGCCACCAGCGCACCGATGGCCATGCGGGCGAGCACGGCGAAGGCAAAGCCGGTGCCTTCGGTGCTCCACTGGATGGCCAGGGGCGTGGTGGACCAGATCAGGATGATGCCGAGATAGGCAGCGGGTAGGGACATGGGGGACTCCTGAAAATGAAAAAGGCCGCGGAGGGAAATCCGCGGCCTGTCGTGAAATCGGTGCAACTAACCGATCAACCCGATCCCGGCCCCGGATGGGCGGCCACGCGCCATGCGCGCAGGGCGCGACGACGGGCGGGCAGCAGGGGGAAGGCGGTATAGGGGCAAGGCATGACCCCATTCTCACGGCCAGACACGCAACGCGTCAAGGGCCGGCATGCCAATCGCTCAACGGGCGAAGGTCGAATGAACCGCCTTTCCTCCGAGTGACGCGTCCTCTGACAGATGGTCGCCGCAGCCTCTCCGCAGGGGCCACTTCAAGGGTCGACTTGTAGGGGCGACTTCAGTCGCCCATCCGCCCGATGATCACAGACCTGCCCTTGATCGAAGACCTGCCCTTGATCGACCCCCGCGGGCGACTGAAGTCGCCCCCACAGTCTCTCCAGCCGCCGTCAAAGCCTCCCATACACCCCTTCAGCTTCACCCATCAGGTGATCCGCTCGAGGGAAACCCAGGGCCTTTCAATACCTGATAGGTATTGACGATAAAGG
>NZ_JBIJDC010000148.1:0-10045 GCF_044344315.1 Zoogloea sp.
CGGGCCCGTCAGGCGGGGTCTGCGCAAACTCGCCCTGCGGGCTCAAACATGCGCAGCCCTTTTTCCGCCTGCCGAACCCTCCAGTCGGCGCGCCAGAGGGGAGAGGAAATGCAGGTTACCAACGGTCAGTGCCAACAGTTCCATCCGGAGAGGCTCGGTGCATCGGAAAAGCCCGTTCCGACCCGCCGAGCAGCGCACCAGCGGGCGGGGAAGTCCGGCGCGGCTGTCTGAGCCCGAAGGGCGAGTTCCGCGTCGGCCGCCTGCTGGGAGCAGCGCAGGGCAGTCATTCGCGCAGCGAATGACCGGGGTGGCCGGGTCGCCTTCTTTGCCTTCTTTCTTGGCGAAGCAAGAAAGAAGGTCGCCCGCCGGGGCGAATTCCCGGCCGATGTAACGCCAAGCAACGGAAAGCCCGTAAGCAAGAGCTCAAGCCTTACCTGTCGAAGCGAAAGCGCTTTTCACACTTAACGCGAACATAGCCAATTCATTCGACCTCGACGCGCCAAACCATCGACATGCCGGTGATCGCAAGTTCGCGGTCGAATGAATTAGACCCCACCGGAGAGGCCTCGCTGGCAGTCTTCAGAGGCTGGGCTCGGAGACAAACCCGAATCGGGCCGCCACCTCGGCCTGCATGATCCGCCCTACTGAAACCGCTTTGCCCGCCCAGTGCAGACTCAGGGGCGCATCCTGTTTTTCCAGGTCACCCTCCAGGCGTGCGCAGAAAGCAGCCAGATCCCGGTCGTTCAGCAGCGCCACGCCATGCTCGCAGCCCAGCAGCAGGCTGCCGTCCTCATCCAGCCACGCTTCGGTCACGGTGTTTGCCGGCAGGCCGGTGTGGGTTTCAAGCTGCTCGGCACTGGCCAGGCGCAGGATCAGGGGCGTGTAGTCGAGGCTGACAAAAACCTGCTGCGGGCCGTTCTGGAAAAACCAGCGCCCGTCTGAGGTAGGCTGATAGTTGCGTCCGATGAAGGCGTTCAGCCCGGCGTGGCGGATAGGCCCTTCCGGCACCCGCCACTCGCCCCGGCGGCTCAGACGCAGCCAGCCGGTGCACGAAGGCACGTTCGGCCACTTGACCAGGGCCAGGCGAACGGCCTCATCCATGGGGTGGGCGTCCGCTTACCAGAGCTTCCACCAGGCGGCCTTGCGGTCCGTCGGGGCGTCGGCGGTCAGGTAGGTGCTTTTCGGGAAGTTGGTGCGCAGCACCCGCTGTGCATCGTCGCGCAACTCGGTGAGCTTCAGCGCGTCGTAGCTCTTCACCATCAGAAACAGGGCTTCCTCGGTGGCGGGCGACTGGGGAAAGTCCCTGATCACCGTCTGAGCCCGGTTGGCTGATGCCAGGAAGGCGCTGCGGCGGTAGTAGTAACGCGCCACGTGCACTTCGTGGGAGGCCAGCGCATTCACCAGGTAGCGCATGCGCAGGGTCGCATCGGGGGCGTACTTGCTCTCCGGGAAACGCTGCACCAGCTCCTTGAAGGTGTTGAACGAGGCGCGGGCCGCCTTGGTGTCGCGCTCAGAGAGATCCTGATTGGCCAATGCGCCGAGCAGGCCCAGATCTTCATTGAAGTTGGCCAGGCCCTTCAGGTAGAAGGCGTAGTCCACGTTCGGGTGGTTAGGGTGCAGCTTGATGAAGCGCTCGCAGGCCGCGATGGCCGAGGCCGGCTCGTTGGACTTGTAGTAAGCGTAAGCCACTTCGAGCTGGGACTGCTGGGCATAGCGGCCATAGGGATAGCGCGCCTCCAGCTTCTCGAACATCTTGATGGCCCTATCCCAGGCGCCATCGGACATGGACTCCTTGGCCTCCGAGTAGAGCTTCTGGGCGCTCCAGCCGTTGGTTTCGTCGATCTGGTCGGGCAGGCCGCTACAGCCAGCGAGCAGAAGGAAGCCGGCAAGCGTTAAACTACGCAGGGTGAAATGCGCCATTGAAAACTCTTTGGAAGAAGACTGGAGCGATTATAGCCCAGCCATCCCTTCCCCCTCTCCGCAGCGCGAGTCTATTCCTGACGACTGTGCCGGCCTCCGGGCCGACCAGGCGCTCGCTCGCCTGTTTCCCGAACATTCCCGCAGCCGCCTGCAGGCCTGGCTGAAGTCCGGGCGGATCCTCATCGACGGGGCCTCGCCGGATTCCAAGACCAAGGTCTGGGGGGGCGAAACCATACTGGTCAGCCCCGAGCCCTCGGATGCCATGCTGGCCGAGCAGGCCGAGGACATCCCGCTCCAGGTCATCCACGAGGACGACACCGTGCTGGTCATCGACAAGCCGGTCGGCCTGGTGGTGCATCCGGGCAGCGGCAACTGGTCCGGCACCCTGCTCAATGCCCTGCTGTTTCGCCACACGGGGTTTCGCGAGCTGCCCCGGGCCGGCATCGTCCATCGGCTCGACAAGGACACCAGCGGTCTGCTCGTGGTGGCCCGCACCCTTGAGGCCCAGACCGATCTGGTCCGTCAGCTCCAGGCCCGCACCGTCAAGCGCCACTATCTGGCCCTCGTCCATGGGCAGCCGGGGGCGAGTGGCGAAGTGAACGCGCCCATCGGCCGGCATCCGGTCCAGCGTACCAAGATGGCCGTCGTGCCCGGCGGGCGTGAGGCCCTGACCCGCTATCGGGTCATCGAGCGCTTCGCCCGCGCCACCCTGGTCGAATGCGAGCTCGCCACCGGCCGTACCCACCAGATCCGCGTACACATGGCCCACATCGGCCACCCGCTGATCGGCGACGCTACCTACGGCAAGGCGCGCAGCGCCGACCCGCGTCTCGACGCCTTCCCCCGCCAGGCCCTGCACGCCTGGCAGCTGGGTCTTATCCACCCCCGCAGCGGCGAGCCCTGCCGCTGGGAAACCGCCTTGCCCGACGATTTTGAAGGCCTGCTCGCCCTCTTGCGCAGCGGCACCGCCCCATGAACGATTCCTGGATCCAACCCGATTGGCCCGCACCGGCCCGCGTCAAGGCCCTGTCCACCACCCGCGCCGGTGGTGTCGGAGAGGCGCCTTATGACACCCTCAATCTCGGTACCCATGTCGGCGACGACCCGTCCCGGGTGGCCGACAATCGTGGCATCGTCCGTCAGGCTCTGCCAGCCGAACCGCGCTGGCTCAACCAGGTGCACGGAAGCACGGTGGTGGATGCCGCCGCCGGAGATGGCGTGCCCGATGCCGATGCCGCCTTCACCCGTGAGCCGGGGCGTGTCTGTGCAGTCATGACCGCCGACTGCCTGCCCGTGCTGCTCTGTGACCGGGCCGGGACCGTCGTTGCGGCAGCCCATGCCGGCTGGCGAGGGCTCTTTGACGGCGTGATCGAGGCGACCGTCGAAGCCATGGGCGTACCTCCGGGCCAGCTTCTGGCCTGGCTCGGCCCGGCCATCGGCCCCGATGCCTTCGAAGTGGGGGGCGAGGTCCGGGCGGCCTTCATGGGGCACAATCCGGCAGCCGAAGCAGCGTTTCGGCCATCCCCCAACCAGCACAAGTGGCTGGCCAACATCTACCTGCTGGCCCGTCAACGCCTGGTGCGTGCCGGTGTGACCGGAATCCATGGCGGCGACGCGTGCACGGTGAGTGATCCGGCACGCTTCTTCTCCTACCGCCGGGACGGCGTGACCGGACGCATGGCCTCCCTCATCTGGCTGGACTCACCGATTCCGGCGGACCACTGACGTTATACTGCGCGGCCCTTTTGATCATCGAATGCCCATGACCCCCCTTGCCTGGATTGTCGTGATGAGTTTTGCCGGGGGGCTGCTCAGTGTGCTGGTGGCTGCCGCGCTGTCCTGGGCCGCCCGCCCCACCTGGGTGCCGACCCTCATCAGCTATGCCATTGGCGCCCTGCTGGGGGCCGCCTTCCTTGAAGTCCTGCCCCACGCCATCGAGGCGGCCGAAAGCCCCGAACGTGCCGCCATGAACATCCTGGCCGGCATCCTGATTTTTTTCGTGCTGGAAAAACTGGTTCTATGGCGTCACTGCCATGACGAGGGCTGTCACGGGCACGGTCACGACCATCACGGGCACGCCGTCACCGAGGCTCACGACCACGGGCGAAGCGGCCTGCTCATCCTGGTGGGCGACACCTTTCACAACTTCGTCGATGGTGTGCTCATCGCTGCCGCCTTCGTGGAAAGCACGCCCCTGGGCATCGTTACCGCCCTGGCCATCATTGCCCATGAAATCCCCCAGGAAGCGGGTGATTTCCTGATCCTGCTGCATTCCGGCTACAGCCGCACCAAGGCCCTGGCTTTCAATCTGCTGTCCAGCCTCGCCACGCTGGTGGGGGGCATCCTCGCCTACTTCGCACTGTCCCACATGCAGTCGCTGGTGCCGGTGTTTCTCGCCCTTGCTGCCGCGAGTATGATTTACGTCGCTGTGGCCGATCTCATTCCGGGTTTGCATAAACGGACTGAATTGCGCGCCACTGCCCAGCAGGTATTATTGATCGCTGCCGGCATCGCCTCCATCGTTCTGGCCCATCCCCTCGCGGAGCGAGCGCTGGGCTGAACGGCGACGACGGGCAGGCGTACCGAAGAGCCATAAAAACAGGGAGAGCGGCGCAAGGCCATAGAACAAAAAAGTCAAAATCCCGCCGACCACAGTTGTTTCGGTTACCGTGGCGAGCAGGGCGACATAAATCCAAGCGATAGCAACGATATACATTCTCCGGATTCTACAAGGCCGCAAGGCAGGCCGGGGGAGGTGTTGGTCTGATCCGACCGCACCGCTTCGTTGCACGAGGCACACAACAAGGAGAGGTGGATGTCTGTAACACCGGAGCAGTCTGCAGAGGCACTACAGGGCATGTTCAAGTTCGGCCAATCGCTGGCTGAAGGCTTTTTTGATTTCCTCGGCAAGCAGAACGCTGCGATCCAGCAGGTCGCACCTGCCACGGCGCCGCAGATTCCCCTGCCTGAAACCCAGGAGCTCGCCCGGCTCCAGAAAGAACTTGCCGAAGCCCACGCCCGCCTTTGGACGTCCATGGCCCAGGCGCGTCCCGGCGAACCCGTCGAACCGATGGTCCAGCCCCAGCCCGGCGACCGCCGCTTTGCTGCGCCCGAGTGGTCGTCCAGCCCGGTCTACGACTACATCCGCCAGGCCTACCTGCTCAACGCCGACTACCTCGCCAAGGTGTCCGACGCCCTGCCCGTGGCCGACGGTCGCAGCAAGGCCCGCATGCAGTTCCTGACCCGCCAGTACATCGACGCCCTGGCGCCGTCCAACTTTGCGGCCACCAACCCCGAGTTCATCCAGACGGCCCTCGCCACCAAGGGCGAGAGCATCACCCAGGGCATCAAGAACCTGATGGGTGACATGGAGAAGGGGCGCATCTCCATGACCGATGACTCGGCCTTCGAGATCGGCACCAACCTGGCCACCACGCCCGGCTCCGTCATCTACGAGAACGAGCTGATCCAGCTGATCCAGTACGCACCGCTCACCGAAAAGGTCTACAAGACCCCGCTGCTGATCGTGCCGCCCTGTATCAACAAGTTCTACATCATGGATCTGCAGCCGGCCAACTCGCTGGTGCGCTTCATCGTCGAACAAGGCTTTACCGTCTTCCTCGTATCCTGGAAGAACGCCAAGGCCGAGCAAGCCCACTTCGGCTGGGACGACTACCTCGAAAAAGGCCCCATCACCGCCCTCCAGGTGGTGCGTGAAGTCACCAAGGTCGACAAGCCCAACGTCCTCGGCTTCTGCGTCGGCGGCACCATCCTGTCGTCCTCCCTCGCCGTGTTGCGCGCCAAGGGCGAAGACCCGGCCGAAAGCCTAACCCTCATGACCACCCTGCTTGATTTCGCCGATGCTGGCGAAATCGGCTGCCTGGTGGACGAAGCCTCCGTCGCCGCCCGCGAAGCCGCCATCGGCAAGGGCGGCCTGCTGATGGGCCGCGAGCTGGCGCAAGTCTTCTCCAGCCTGCGGGCCAACGACCTCATCTGGCAATACGTGGTCGGCAACTACCTCAAGGGCAAGCAACCGGAAGCCTTCGATCTGCTGTACTGGAACTCCGACAGCACCAACCTTTCCGGCCCCTTCCTCGCCTGGTACCTGCGCAACATGTACCTCGAGAACAACCTGCGCGTGCCCGGCAAGCTCGAGATGCTCGGCGTCAAGGTAGACATGGGCAAGGTCGACCTGCCCGCCTACCTCCTCGCCACCCGCGAAGACCACATCGTCCCCTGGACCAGCGCCTACCTGGTGCGTCAGATCCTCGGCGGTGAAACCACCTTCGTGCTGGGCGCCAGCGGCCACATCGCCGGCGCCATCAACCCGGCCTCGAAGAACCGCCGCAGCTACTGGACCAGCGACTCCCAGGCTTCCGTGCCCGAGGAGTGGCTCGACACCGCTGCTGAGCAAAAGGGCAGCTGGTGGCTGCACTGGATCGAATGGCTCAAGACGCGCAGCGGCACCCAGATCGCCGCCCGCAGCAAGCCCGGCAACGCAAAATACAAGGTCATCGAAGCGGCCCCCGGCCGTTACGTCAAGGAAAAGGCCTGAGCTTCACCTCCCGCACGGCTGGCCCGTGCCGGAGCGCACACCCTATAAAAGAAGAAACGCGCTGGCGGCGAGACAACAACGGGGGCGCTGTCGGCGTTCAAGTCACCCCCGCATAAATTACGAACAAGGAGGGAGAAAACATGGCACGTGTAGCACTGGTAACCGGAGGTATGGGCGGTCTCGGCGAGTCCATCTGCATCAAGTTGGCCGCACTTGGCTACAAGGTGGTCACCACCCACTCGCCCGGCAATCAAAAAGCCGCCGAATGGCTGCAGACCATGAACAACATGGGCTACGGCTTCAAGGCCTACCCCTGTGACGTGGGTGATTTTGACTCCGCCAAAGCCTGCGTCGAGCAGGTGACCGCAGAGATCGGCCCCGTGGATGTTCTGGTCAACAACGCCGGCATCACCCGCGACATGACCTTCAAGCGCATGACCAAGGCCGACTGGGACGCCGTCATGCACACCAACCTCGACAGCGTCTTCAACATGACCAAGCAGGTCATGGACGGCATGGTCGAACGCAAGTGGGGCCGCGTCATCAACGTGTCCTCCCTCAACGGCATCAAGGGCGCCTTCGGTCAGACCAACTATGCGGCTGCCAAGGCCGGCATGCACGGTTTCACCAAGTCCCTGGCCCTCGAAGTGGCAAAATCCGGTGTCACGGTCAACACCATCTCCCCGGGCTACATCGGCACCAAGATGGTCCTCGCCATTCCGCAGGAAGTCCTTGAAAGTAAAATTCTTCCCCAGATCCCGATGAGCCGTCTCGGCAAGCCGGAAGAAATCGCCGGCCTGATTGCCTACCTTTCGTCCGACGAGGCGGCGTTCGTGACTGGCGCCAACATCTCTATCAACGGCGGTCAGCATATGTTCTAATCGCCACTCTCTCTGGCACTGCAACAAAAGGAAAGTGAAATGACTCAACGCATCGCTCTTGTTACTGGCGCAGTTGGTGGTCTCGGCACTGCGATCTGCAAATCCCTCGCTGCCGCGGGCGTCCGTGTGGTGGGCAACTTCTTCCCGGGCGATCCCGCCAAGGACGCATGGGTTGAAGCCCGCAAGGCGGAAGGCCTCGATATCCCGCTGTACGGGTTCGACGTGTCCGACTACGAGCAGTGCAAGGCAGCCGTTGAGGCGATCGCCACCGAAGTCGGCCCGATCGACATCCTGGTGAACAACGCCGGCATCACCCGCGACAAGTTCTTCCCGAAGATGGAAAAGGGCCAGTGGGACGCGGTCATCGCGACCAACCTCACCAGCCTCTTCAATGTGACCCACTCCATTTCCCCGAAGATGGCGGAACGTGGTTTTGGCCGCATCATCAACATCTCCTCGGTGAACGGCGTCAAGGGTCAAGCTGGTCAGACCAACTACTCCGCCGCCAAGGCCGGTGTCATCGGCTTCACCAAGGCGCTGGCCGCCGAGCTGGCCACCAAGGGTGTTACCTGTAACGCCATTGCCCCGGGCTACATCGGCACCGACATGGTCATGGCCATCAAGGAAGAAGTCCGCAACGCCATCATCGACACCGTGCCCGTCAAGCGTCTTGGCAAGCCGGAAGAAATCGGCGCTGCTGTGGTCTACCTGTCCTCCGATCTGGCTGGCTACGTCACTGGCGCCACCCTGAACGTGAACGGCGGCCTGTACTACCAGTAATCTGCAGTTGCCGCACGCATCACGCAAAACCCCGCCTCGGCGGGGTTTTGTTTTTTTGGGGATAGGCAGGGGAGGGCGACTGAAGTCGCCCCTACAAACCCGGATGACCCTGGATTGCATTCAGCCATCGCACCACCTGTAGGGGCGACTTCAGTCGCCCTCCCAGCGCAAGTGCCCGCTGCCCCTGCATCAACCTGCAACACCCATCACGCTAAGCCTGCACCAGGACGGGGCTTTTTTTTGCGCACCGCAGTATAATTCTCAACGGCGAATTCCATCGCCAAGGAGAAGACACGAATGGCCGATCAGATTCGCCTGATAAAAAAGTACCCGAACCGCCGCCTTTACGACACCCAGACCAGCTCCTACATCACGCTCGCAGACGTGAAGGAACTCGTCCTCGAACACGGTATCTTCCAGGTCGTCGACGCCAAGAGTGGCGAAGACCTGACCCGCAACATCCTGCTGCAGATCATCCTCGAAGAGGAGGCTGGCGGCGCGCCCATGTTCACCAGCGACCTGCTGTCCCAGATGATCCGCTTCTATGGCAATGCCATGCAGGGGATGATGGGCAAGTATCTCGAAAGCAACATCAGGTCCTTCACCGACATGCAGGCCAAGCTTCAAGACCAGGTCCGCTCGGTTTACGGTGAAAATGCCACCGTCAATCAAGACCTGTGGGCCCAGTTCCTGAATTTTCAGGGGCCCGCCATGCAGAGCATGATGGGTGCCTACATGGAGCAGAGCAAGAAGATGTACACCCAGATGCAGGAGCAGCTGGACAGCCAGACCCGCAATCTCTTCTCCGGCTTCCCCTTCCCGGGCTTCCCGCCGGGCCTGGCCGGCGACAAAAATGCTGTCGCGGCACCCGATACCGAGCCGCCAGCCACTCCCAAGAAATAAAATAACGGGGCCGCGCACACGACGCGGCCCTTGCACTTTATCCCCACAGGTTTTGAACGCATGACCCAATCCAAGCTCGCCGCCGCCCCCAAGGTAGGATTCGTCAGCCTCGGGTGCCCCAAGGCCCTCGTCGACTCCGAGCACATCCTCACCCGCCTGCGGGCCGAGGGCTACGAGATCTCTCCCTCCTACGAAGGCTCCGACCTCGTGGTGATCAACACCTGCGGCTTCATCGACGCCGCGGTGGAAGAGTCCCTCGACGCCATCGGCGAAGCGCTCGCCGAGAACGGCAAGGTCATCGTTACCGGCTGCCTGGGTGCCAAGGACGACGTCGTGCTGGCGGCTCACCCGCAAGTGCTCGCCGTCACCGGCCCCCATGCCACCGAAGAGGTCATGCACGAGGTGCACAAGCACCTGCCCAAGCCCCACGACCCCTTCATCGACCTGATCCCGCCCCAGGGCATCAAGCTCACGCCCGATCACTACGCCTACCTCAAGATTTCCGAAGGCTGCAACCACCGCTGCACCTTCTGCATCATCCCGTCCCTGCGCGGCGACCTGGTCAGCCGGCCCATCGGTGACGTCATGCGCGAAGCCGAAAACCTCGTCAATGCCGGCGTCAAGGAGCTCCTCGTCGTCTCCCAGGACACCTCCGCCTACGGCGTCGACACCAAGTACCGCACCGGCTTCTGGGGCGGCAAACCCATGCGCACCAAACTCTACGACCTGTGCAACGCCCTCGGCGACCTGGGCGTGTGGGTGCGTCTGCACTACGTCTATCCCTACCCCAGCGTGGACGACATCATCCCGCTGATGGCCGAAGGCAAGATCCTGCCCTACCTCGACGTGCCCTTCCAGCACGCCAGCCCGCGCATCCTCAAGGCCATGAAGCGGCCGGCCAGCGCCGAGAACAACCTCGAGCGCGTCCGCCGCTGGCGCGAGATCTGCCCCGATCTCACCATCCGCTCCACCTTCATCACCGGCTTCCCCGGCGAGACCGAGGCTG
>NZ_JBIJDC010000149.1:0-9980 GCF_044344315.1 Zoogloea sp.
AACGAAGGCGCGCTGAAGGCCGGCATGACCGTCGTCTCCAACGCCTCCTGCACCACCAACTGCCTGGCCCCGGTTGCCAAGATCCTGTCCGACAGCGTCGGCATCAAGCAGGGCCTGATGACCACCATCCACGCCTACACCAATGACCAGGTGACCGTGGACGTCCGCCACAAGGACCTGCGCCGCGCCCGCGCCGCCGCTGCCAACATCATCCCCACCAAGACCGGTGCCGCCAAGGCCGTAGGTCTGGTGCTGCCCCAGCTGGTCGGCAAGGTCGATGGCTTCGCCCTGCGCGTGCCCACCATCAACGTCTCGCTGGTGGACCTGACCTTCACCGCCGACCGCGCCACCACCAAGGAAGAAATCAACGCGCTGATGACCGCTGCCGCCAACGGCCCCCTCAAGGGCATCCTGGCAGTGAACAACGAGCCGCTGGTCTCCTCCGACTTCAACCACACCACCGTCTCCTCCACCTTCGATGCCACGCAGACCCGCGTGATCAAGGGTGAAGACGGCTCCGTGCTGGTCAAGGTGCTGGCCTGGTACGACAACGAATGGGGCTACTCCTGCCGCATGCTCGACGCGGCCCGCGCCTTCGTGAACGCCAAGTAATCCTGCTGTTTCGACGCCCCGCCCCGTGCGGGGCGTTTTTCATTCCAGAGCCTCGAAGAACATCATCATGCAAGTCAAGAAACTCACCGATCTCGACGTCAAGGGCAAGAAGGTCTTCATCCGTGCCGACCTCAACGTTCCCCAGGACGACGCCGGCAACATCACCGAAGACACCCGCATCCGCGCCTCCATCCCGTCCATCAAGTACGCCCTTGAGGGCGGTGCTGCGGTCATGGTCACTTCCCACCTGGGTCGCCCCACCGAGGGCGAACTGAAGGCTGACGACACCCTGGCCCCCGTGGCGGTGCGCCTGGGCCAGATGCTCGGCAAGCCGGTGCGCCTGATCCAGAACTGGGTGGACGGTGGCTTCGAGGTCGCCCCGGGCGAAGTCGTGCTGCTGGAGAACTGCCGCTGCAACAAGGGCGAGAAGAAGGACAACGAAGAGCTCGCCCGCAAGATGGCCGCCCTGTGCGACATCTACGTCAACGATGCCTTCGGTACCGCCCACCGGGCCGAAGCCACCACCCACGGCATCGCCCGCTTTGCCCCGGTGGCCTGCGCCGGCATCCTGATGGGCGCCGAAATCGACGCCCTGGGCAAGGCCCTGCATGCACCGAAGCGGCCCCTGGTGGCCATCGTCGGTGGCTCCAAAGTGTCCTCCAAGCTGACCATCCTCAAGTCCCTGGCCGACAAGGTAGACCAGCTGATCGTCGGGGGTGGCATCGCCAACACCTTCCTGCTGGCCTCCGGCAAGCGCATTGGTGACTCCCTGGCCGAGCCCGATCTGGTCAAGGAAGCCCACGCCATCATGGACATCATGAAAGCACGCGGCGCCGAAGTGCCCCTGCCTGTCGATGTGGTAGTGGCCGACGAAGTGTCCGCCCTGGCCCGTGCCAACAAGATCTCCGTCGACGACGTAGCCGCCCACGACCGCATCCTCGACGTGGGCCCGAAGACCGCTGCCAAGCTTTCCGAGATCATCGCCAACGCCGGCACCATCGTCTGGAACGGCCCGGTCGGCGTGTTCGAGCTGCCCCAGTTTGCCGGCGGCACCAAGATGATGGCCTCCGCCATCGCCCACTCCGAAGCCTTCTCCATCGCCGGCGGTGGCGACACCCTGGCGGCCATCGCCAAGTTCCACATCGCCGACGACGTGGGCTATATCTCCACCGGCGGTGGCGCCTTCCTGGAGTTCCTCGAAGGCAAGACCCTGCCCGCC
The DNA here is from genome assembly GCF_044344315.1 of Zoogloea sp. Lineage (GTDB taxonomy): Bacteria > Pseudomonadota > Gammaproteobacteria > Burkholderiales > Rhodocyclaceae > Zoogloea. The sequence continues at coordinate 1,832 of NZ_JBIJDC010000149.1, forward strand.
ATCGCAGCCCTGGAAGAGCGCTTCAAGGACTGATCACAACGCTCGCGCGATGCAGTCCCCGGAAATGCGGCCTACGGGCCGCATTTCCCATTTCGGGCAGAAAGATCTCCAATCTGCGAGCCGCGGGCCGTTATCCTGCCTATCTGGCATATCGTAACGATCGCCCTTAACTCGATGCCCATCCCGGTCAGCGCCCTCATCGGTTCGCCCCGCCGCCTGGTAACAGCCATTGTGCTGTTCCTGGTACTGGATCTGACCGTCCTGGTGATCAATCTGTGGATCGCCGAACAGGTTGCGCAGGATGCCGTCGCCATCAATCTGGCCGGCCGCCAGCGCATGCTCTCCCAGCAGACCACCAAGGCTCTCCTGCTCACCACCCGACCGACCCACAGCGAAGATGTGCGCAGAGCCCGCCAGGAAACCGACGACGCCTTCGGACTCTTCGAGCAGACCATCATCGCCTTTGCCGAAGGAGGAGAAGCCCGCGGCAGTGACGGCACGGTAACGCGCCTGCAAGCCGTACGGGGGGAAGGCGGCCATATCGTCGCCAACGTCCGCACGCTGATCGCCCCCCTGTCGGCACTGCTCTCGGCCACCCGCGATGCGCCAGACTCCGATCGCAGCCCGGCAGCTGAATACATGGTCAGACACAATCTGGAAATCCTGGCATTGATGAACCGCCTGACCACAACCCTGGAGCACGACTCGGTCCGCCGCACGCGGGATCTCCGCTTGATCCAGACTGGCGCCTTCATTCTCGCCCTGGCGAACTTCCTGCTGATCGTCTTCGGCATGCTGCGCCGTTACCGCAGCATCGAAGAGGACAGCAAGCGCTGGAAGGAGATGGCGCGCCACGACCCACTCACAGGAATTGCCAACCGCAAGGCGTTCGAGGACGCCGTTGGCACTCATCTGACTCGGGCCCGGATCGACGCCCAGCCCGGGGCACTATTGATGCTCGACCTGGACGGCTTCAAGGGGATCAATGATCGCTTCGGACACGCCATCGGCGACGACATTCTTCGCGCGGTCGCCACCCGACTCGAAGCTGTCGCCCGCGCTACGGACGTGGTGGCCCGTCTGGGCGGCGATGAGTTCGCAATCCTGTGCCCCCTTCTCCATGGCAGGGACGATGTGAATCAGCTGTGCGAGCGGCTCATCACCCATGTACTGGATCTTCCCCGTGACGACATACCCGGCTGCAGGCTAGGTATCAGCATCGGCGTCGCCCTCTACCCCGAGGACGGCTATAACCCCACACATCTGCAGACCCTGGCGGACCGGGCCATGTACGCCGCAAAACGCGGTGGTGGCAACCGCTGGCAGATCGCCTGAAGGCACGGCAAGCGTCCTTTTATCCGTGCAGCAGCGATCAGATCTGCTGCTCGCGACGAATCTTCCACTCGCCGGCTTCACGCACCCACTCGAGCTGTTTGCGGGCCGCATCACTGTAATTGCCCGATTGGTAGCGCTGCTCAAAGATGACGGACATGACCTCACCCTCGGCCTTAATGGCAGGTGCATTGACCTGAACCCGGATTTCACCTTTTTTCTGGAGTTTGCTGCGACGATCAGCTTCCCATGCGTTGCGGTTACGTTTGTCGGTCGGCACAAAACTACTGGCATAAAACGCCAGGTAACGGTCTGCATCCTTGGACTCCCAGGCAAGTCGCCAGGCCTCCAGACGGGTGGCGACAACGCGGGCCGCATCGCCCGCCGCGGCGGCGGCAGGCTTTGGTGCGGAAGGTGCTGCCGGCACGGCAGCTGCAGCTGGCGCCGGTACCGCGGCCGTTACGGCTGCCTTGGCGGGCACAGCAACGGTGGCCGTCGGGGCAAGGGCGACAGCCCCCAACTGACTCAAGTGCTGGCGGAATTCTGCGTTTGAAGGCTCCAGGGACAGGGCGCGCTCAAAGGCCTGTCGTGCCGCCGCCACGTCCCCGCGAGCCTGCAGGACGAGGCCCAGGGTATCGAAATAGGTTCCTCGCCCAGGCTCCTTTTCCACTGCCCGGCGGGCCAGGCTGAGGGCATCGTCCAGGGCAGATTTCTGGGTAGCCAGCAAAACAGCCAGATTATTGGCCACCCGGATATTGTCAGGCTCCATGCGGAGCGCTTCCCGATAGGACTTTTCGGCTTCTGTAAAACGCTTCAGGCGCTGCAGCGTCTGGGCCACCAGGGCATGCGGGAGGGCACTCGACGGAGCCATGGGAATGGCGCGGCGATACGCGTCAAGCGCCTGCTCGCTGCGGCCGAGTGCCTGCAAAGCATCACCACGGGCCAACATCGCAGCCGCGAAATCCTTGCGCAGGCTCAGAGACTTGTCCAGCAGCTCGAGCGCGCGATCCGGCTTCCCCTGCTTGAGCAACACCAAGGCTCGGGCATGCAGCACGCGGGGATTGGCAGGCTCCCGGCGAAGGGCGTCGTCGAGCACCCGCCCGGCCTCCTCGATCCGTCCGTCCATGGATAAGGCAACCCCGAGCTGAAGCTGGGCATCAACCAAATCGGGGCGCTGCCGAACCACGTCACGTAACAGGCTTACCGCCTCCCCGGGCTTCTTGAGGGATTCGGTATATAGCGTAGCGAGGTCAAGCTTGAGCTGGAGCTCATCCGGACGGCTACCGATGGCGGCCCGGTAGCTCTCTTCGGCCGCCGCCGGAAGCCCCTGCTCCACCAGCAGACGTGCCTGGGCCTGGAGGACGGCCGGCTGTCCGGGGGCCATCGCCACAGCGCTGGACATCCAGTCCCGCGCAAGCTTTGCCTTACCCTGCACATGACTTACGGCCGCCATGCCCAGCATGGCCTCCACCGACGATGGGTTCTGGCGGTATGCCTCGCTGAAAGCCTTCTCGGCCTGCTCGAAATTCCGCATGCGCAGGGCCGCCCGGCCCCGCGTCATGGCATCGGCGTCGGCGCGGGTCACCCCATCCTGCACGGCGGGGCTTCCGAGCATAAGATCGGCACTGGCAACAAGGGAAAAGAGGGCAAGGCCCGACCCCAGGATCAGGGCTGGGTAGAAACGGGTTCGCTGCATGAAGACCTCGGACGATGAAGCGGGCGATGCTGGCAGGAGAGCGCTGGCTAGCCGCTAGCCTCGTCTGCGCCACGGAAAGCGGACAGTAAAAAACGTGTTCGGCCGTGCATTTTACAGGCATAAGCCTATTTACCGCGCCGGACAGCCCCGCTCAGGCAGTCCAGAAACGGAAAAAGGGGGCAGGCCCCCTTTTTCCGCATCTCGCGGCGCACATTGCCTGGCGGACACCCCGAAGGGTGCCCGGGAACAATCAGGCCTTGCGACGACGAACAGCCGCAATGCCGGCCAGACCCAAGGCGCCCAGCAGGGCGGTGGCGGGCTCAGGTACGGTGCCGCCGGTCGGCACGATAGCCTGGATCAAATCCTGGCTGGAGCCATTGAGCCAGCTGGTCAGGTTGTAGTTGCCGGTGGCGGGGGCGCCGGCGGCAATGTTGCCCAGGAAGGTATCAGCAACCAGCAGCGCCAGATCTTCGTCAATGCTACCGGTGTCACCCGTCCAGCCGTTGTAGTTGCCGGTGCTCAGGTTGATGTCGTCCAGGGTTTCCCACAGGGCGATCTGGAAGCCGGCCATGGCGGTGGCATCATTGAAGTCGAGCGTGGCATAGCTCTGGTTGAAGAGCGCCTGGGTATTGGCATTGACTGCGCTGCCAGCGGTGAACTCAAGGCCCGGGGGGGTCAGGGCACCGACACCAACACCTTGCAGCAGCTCGAAGCAGAAGGCCAGGAAGCTGGAGCCGGTGGTGAGGTTGTCCACGTTGAACACGCCAGCCACCACGTCATCCTGCTGACCACCGACGTTCACGGTGAAGGCCAGGGAGTTGATGTCCTGCTCGAGCACCAGGGAGTCGGCTTGAGCGGAGGCGCTGGCGAAAAGACCGACGGCAGCCAGGGCTACGGCCGACTTCTTGAAGATGTTGCTGTGATTCATTGATTTCTCTCCTACGTTTAAAAAGTGACTGCGTGTCCGGATGGAGCCTGAGCCACCGGCCGGGAACGCCCGGCCGGTGGCTTAAGACTTAGGCTGCCATCAGGGCAAGTTGCTGCTCGTCATACAGGTTGGCCAGCTGGCTCATGGCGGTCACGGCACCGTCGCTCACGCAATTGGTGACAGTGGCGGTGGCGGCGGTCACTTCGACCGTGATCACCGTGGAGGAACCCAGGGCTGCGTCGAGGCTGCGGTCGTCGCCCAGCAGGGCAGACAGGCTGGGCAGCTCGATCCCGGCGGCTTCGGCGTCAGCCACGGAGACGTTGAAGTACACGTCCGTCATGTCGATGCTGCTGCCGTCAGCGAGGGTTGCGCTGGAGCGCTCGAGGTGCAGGTTGCCCTGCTCATCGATGGCCGGCAGCTCGGTGAATGCCACCTTCAGGCTGGCCACACCGGCTTCGGAGAGGCTGCGCAGTTCGCCGTCGTCGGTCTGGTGGTTGCCGTTGAGATCCTGCCACACGCGCAGATCTGCGAATGCGGCATCCTTGGCATCCACGTAACCGTCGCCGTTGCTGTCGAAGTTCTCCAGCTTGGCGAAGCCGTCGCCCTTGCTGTAGCCGCCGAAGAGCTCGGCCACACTGGTGACCTTGCCGTCGCCGTCGATATCCACGGCCAGGAAGGCGTCACCGGCGGAGATCCAGCCACTGTCGATGCCTTTGCCGGTACCCAGCAGGTCGAACTTGCCACCCGAATTTTCCCGGGCGATGGTCTGGATGCCGTTGCCGTCCAGGTCGAGGACGATCGGGGTGATACCCGCATCCCAGGTCATGTCGGCCTCACCGGACACCAGGGTGGTGTAGGCGGCGTAGGCAACGTCGCTGGTGCTGTAGGCGTCGGCGTCCTTGCTGTCATCGGCGCCGATATCCTTGGACGCCCAGTACCACTTGGACATATCCACACCCAGGTAGGTGGTGGAGGTCTTGTCGAAGACGATGCGGTAGGTGCCCGGATCCAGGTTGGTGAACTTGTAGTTGCCATTCACATCCGTGTAGGCAGTGGCGATGGTGGTGCCGGCAGCGTTCTGCAGCAGGACCTTGACGTTGCAGATGCCAGGTTCGGTGCTGTCCTGGATGCCGTCGTGGTCCTTGTCTTCCCACACCTTGTCGCCGATGCTGGCCTTGCGATACAGACCGGCATCCGCCTTCAGGATGGACTGGCCGGCAGCCAGGGAGATCGTGCCGGTGTAGCCCGAGGCGTTGAAGGCGCTGTCGGTACCGTTCCAGCCAGCCTGATCCTGCTTGGTGACGTAGTAGCCGGTCGGGGTGACGACCTGAACCTTGTAATCACCGGCGTTCAGGTTGCTGAACAGGTAGTTGCCGCTGGTGTTGGTCACGGTGGTGGCCACGACGGTGCCTGCCGAGTTCAGCAGCTTGACGGTGACGCCGCTGATGCCGGCTTCGCCCGTGTCCTGGATCCCGTTGTAGTTCATGTCCTGCCAGACCTTGTCGCCGATGCTGCCCTTGACGACCGCCGGCACGTAGATGCCGGCATCCAGGGAAACATCGTTCTCGCCGGCCGACAGGGTCACCAGTGCCGACTTGCCCGTGGTGGTATCCACATCGGAATCCGCCGCGTCGTCGGTGCCCTGATCCTTGGCCGAGAAGACGAAGCCGGTGGGGGCCACGACCTGCACAGCGTAGTCACCCGGGTTCAGGTTGCTGAACTTGTAGTTGCCGTTGGCATCGGTGGTGGTGGTGGCCACCACGGTGCCATTGGCGTCGAGCAGCTTGACGGTCACGCCCGTTGCGCCCACTTCGCCTGCGTCCTGGATGCCATCCTTGTCGGCATCGCACCACACCTTGTCGCCAAGGGAGGCACGGGCCTTGTAGAAGCCGGCATCGACGGTCAGGTTGTTGCTACCGCCGGTCAGGGTGTAGAGACCGGAGATGCCGCTGGCGTCGATGTCGCTGTCGGTGGCATCGGTCGCCACGGCGGCGTCCTTGGTGGTCACCACGTAGCCGGTCGGGGTAACGACCTGGACCTTGTAGCTGCCGGCAGGCAGGCCACTGAACAGATAGGCACCGGTGGAGTCGGTGGTGGTGGTGGTGAGCACGGTGCCGGCGCTGTTGAGCAGCTTGACGGTGACACCGGCAATACCGGCTTCGCCTGCGTCCTGACGACCGTTGGCGTTGGTGTCTTCCCACACCTTGTCACCGATGCTGACATCGGTGGCGCAGAAGGCCGACGGCGTATTCACGACCAGATTCTGGATCTTGAAGTAGTCGTTGGTTTCACCCGGCGCAGCGGCGACGATGAGCACGTTGCCCACGAAGCCGTTGGCGTTCAGCTCAGCCCAGCGGGCGGTGGTCAGGGTGGTGGCATTGACTTCGGTGAAGCCCATGCTGGACAGCACCGCGTCGGATAGGGTGATGTGGCTGTCGAAAGCGCCATTCACGGTACCGATCCACACCTTGGCGTCGCTGTCGCCCACCACGTAGCCCAGGTAGGCCTTGTCGACCACCACAGCCTGATTGAACTCGAACAGCACGTAGTTATCACGGGTGCCGTTGTTGTCCACCGTGTGGGTGCTACCGTAGCCCGAGCCTTCGGCGCTGTCGGTCACGCCCAGGCCGCCGCCGTAGGCACCCAGGTAGGCCTTGGCCCACGTGCCGGTGCTCTTGTCACGGCTGAAGGCGCTGGCATTCACGGTGATGCCATTGTTGCTGAAGCACAGCAGGTTGCCGTCGGTGCCATCGGTAGCCATGTTGCCGTTGAAGTCGAAGGTGGCGGTCGCCACCTTGGCAGCCAGGCCGGCGTCCCAGGTCAGGTCGTTCTCACCGGACTCCAGGGTGGTGGTGACGGTCTTGCCGGTCGCCTGGTCGGCGTCCGAATCGACGGCGTCATTGGTGCCCTGGTCCTTGGCGGTGATGGAGTAGCCGGTGGGGGCCACGACCTGCACCGAGTAGCTGCCCGGCACCAGATCCTTGAACAGGTAGTTGCCGTTGGCGTCGGTCATGGTGGTGGCCACCACGGTGCCGGCGCTGTTCAGCAGCTTCACGGTCACGCCCACAACGCCGGCTTCGTTTGCATCCTGGACACCGTCGTTGTCGCAGTCAGCCCACACCTTGTCGCCGATGGAAGCCTTCTGGTAGAGACCGGCGTCCCACGACAGATCGGATTCCCCGGTGGCCAGCGTGGTGACGATGGTCTTGCCGGTGGTCGGGTCGAAGTCGCTGTCGGTGGCGTCGTTGCCGCCCTGGTCCTTGGCGCTCAGGAAGTAGCCGGTGGGGGCCACGATCTGGGCGGAGTAGTCACCCGGGGTCAGGTTGTTGAACAGGTAGTTGCCGTTGGCATCGGTGGTGGTGGTGGCCACCACGGCGCCGGCGGTGTTCAGCAGCTTGACGGTGACACCGGCAATGCCGGCTTCGCCTGCGTCCTGCACACCGTTGGCGTTCTTGTCCAGCCACACCTTGTCGCCGTAGGAAGCGGTAGCCTGGGTCAGGCCGGCATCCACGGAGGCGTCGGTTTCACCGGACTCGAGGTTGATGACGCCGGACTTGCCGGTGGCATCCACATCGCTGTCGGTGGTGTCGTTGCCGCCGAGGTCCTTGCCGGTGAAGCTGGTGCCAGCAGGCGCCACAACCTGAACGCTGTAGTTACCCGGCACCAGATCCTTGAACAGGTAGTTGCCGTTGGCATCGGTGGTCGCGGTGGCGACTTCGTTGCCGTTGCTATCGAGCAGCTTGACGGTCACACCGGAGACACCGGCTTCGCCCGTGTCCTGAACACCATTCTTGTTGGTGTCCAGCCACACCTTGTCGCCCAGGGAAGCCTTCTGATACAGACCGGCGTCCCAGGTCAGGTCGGTTTCACCGGCGCTGAGGGTGGTGTTGATGGTCTTGCCGGTGGTCGGGTCGATGTCGCTGTCGGTGGCATCGTTGCCGCCCTGGTCCTTCGGGCTGGCAAAGTAGCCGGTCGGTGCGGTGATCTGCACAGCGTAGTCGCCCGGGGTCAGGTTGCTGACCTGGTAGTTGCCGTTGGCGTCGGTGGTGGCGGAGCCCACCACGGTGCCAGTGCTGTCGAGCAGCTTGACGGCGACACCGGCGATACCGGCCTCGCCGGCGTCCTGCACGCCGTTGGCATTCTTGTCCAGCCACACCTTGTCGCCGATGGCAGCGGTGCGCTCATCCACGAAA
>NZ_JBIJDC010000151.1:0-9929 GCF_044344315.1 Zoogloea sp.
TCTTTTCGATGGTGCGGGTGACGGCTGTCTGTTGACCCGTACGTCCGTCCAGAAGCGGGTCAATCGCAATCGCGCGGCGTGCCAGTTTGCTCTCTACTTTGGAGAGGAGGTCAGCTTGCGTCTGCTTGAAGAGATCGTCCGTCACTTGTGCCACAGCTTGCTCAAATGGCAGCTCTTTGGTGGTGGTGGCCTGCGGTGGGGTGGCGCAGGCCACGAGCAGGGTGCAGGCGGCGATGCTGAGCTGGGTTGCCAGCCACGGGCGGAGCGATTTCATCGGCATTCTCTCTTCATTACGTTTTCATCTTCGGGAGTCAGCGTTTCACCCAGCGTGATCCGATGGAGAAGATCGGAGCATCGCGAGGACTTTCTGGGCGTCTGAGGCTTGGGTGTCTTGTCAATTTCCGGCGTAGCCTGTTTCCCATCAAGGGATGAATTGTAGGTCCGGCCAGGAGGCTTGCGCGTATCGGCAGAGGGTGGGTTGGCTATCGGCTTGCCCGGAGCGGCCTTTTCAGATGGCTTTTCTGGTGACCTTTGAGGGGGCTTTGCGGTTACCGGGGAAGGTGGCGCGTCGCTCTTTTGTGGCGCAGCCTCAGCTGGAGATTCCTTGAGGGGCACGGGCACAGGGGGCACGGGCGTAACGGCCGGTGCTACAGGTGCGGCTGGCACTACAGGTGCGGGTGTCGGTGCTGGTGCGGGTGTCGGTGCTGGTGCGGGTGTCGGTGTCGGTGCAGGTGCAGGTGCAGGTGCAGGTGCAGGTGCAGGTGCAGGTGCAGGTGCAGGCCCCGGGCGCTCCGCAGAGGGGGCCGGCTGGGGGGCGGAGGGGGCTTTCTCACCGTCTCTCGTCAGGTAGATGGCCGCGGCGGAAGCGAGCAGGGCGAGAATGACGAGTGTTGTGATGATCAGGCCGCGGGAGGGGCTGCGTCTTTCCTGAGACGGAGCCGAGATGGCGGGCGCAGGGGCCTGGGTGGGCGTGACCGCTCGGGTGGGCGGGGGTACGGAAGCGGATGGCCCGGAGTACGCCCCATGGGTTGAGGCTGCCCGGGAAACACTGTCGAGTTGTACCGTGCGCTCCGGGTCCAGGACTGTTCGCTGGCCGCCGGGCCTGGGTTCGCTCACTTGGGTTGCTGGCGCGCTGCGAGAAGGAATTCCAAGCAGGGTCCGCATGGCGGCCACGGACTGGGGCCGCTTTTCCGGGAGCACTTCGAGCGCTGCGTCAAAGGCGAGCAGGAATTGCTCGCTGTAACGCTCCACTGCCGTTGTGGCGAGCGGCTGAAGCGGATCGGAAATCATCCGCGTGACCGAGGTGGGCGGGGGCTTTCCGTGGATTGCGTAATGAACCACGGATGCGAGGGCGTACAGATCGGTCCAGGCGCCCTGGCGCATCTGAGCGACGTCGGCATACTGCTCGATGGGGGCGTAGCCTGGCTTCAGAATGACCGTCAGCGCCTGGTTCGACTCACTCAGTACGCGACGGGCCGCACCAAAATCCAGGAGTACGGGCTGGTTGTTGGCCAGGATGATGATGTTGTCCGGTGCGATGTCGCGGTGAAAGCACTGGGCTTCGTGCAGGATCTCCAGGGCATCGAGCAGGGGGCGGACTATTTCCATCAGCCAGGTTTCGTCGGGAGGTGTCTCCTGCTGCTGCAGAATCTGGCGCAAGGAAGGCCCGTCGTAAAACGGCATCGCCATGTAGGCTGTGCCGTTGCCTTCCCAGAAACGGAATACCTTGACCATCGACGGATGGTCGAAGCGGGCCAGAAGCCGGGCTTCGTTTATGAAACTGAAGAGGCCTTTCTGAAAGGCCTCAGACGTCCTGTCGGAGGTGGGGTGAATCGTCGCACCGTCCTCGGCTCGGGTGGCCAGGGAGGCGGGCATGTATTCCTTGACGGCGACGTTACGCTGGAGGATGTGGTCGTGGGCAAGGTAGACGATCCCGAACCCGCCTTCACCAATCAGATCCGTGATTTCAAATTCGCCGAGGCAGGTGCCCGGGGGTAATACGTTGTCTCGTGCCTTGGTGCCATGGGCCATCCGGCCCATCCCGCTGACAAGGGCTGTGGAAGGCATGATAGACAAGCCTCGGGTGGGCTTGGCCAAGTCACCTTTGCCGGTCAGGGGGGGGCTCATTGTCATCCATGGCGGATTATCGAAAGAGCATCGCTGCTCACGGCGCATCCCTTGGTGATGTGCTGAGTCGCATTTTGTATCAAATTCCTCGTACCGTCACGGCCCTGCAGTGAAATGGCACCGTGATTGACGAGAGCCATCCTTGATGTCTGACCCGTCTCCGGCCTCCTTCTTGAACCGATCCGGTGATTCTCTTCTCACGCGGCGCCGCGTTCACAATTCCGTACATTTGAAAAACAGTTGAGCAAACTTGGTTTGCAACACTGGGCTCCAGCAAAAAAGACAATCCGTCGCCACTTGCCGGGCCCCTTTGGGGATGGGCGGTGCAGCGGCGGGGACGAGACCGAGACAAACCGGAGGAGGATGGGGTATGTCCAATACCCGAGCGACAGCCGCAGATTCTGCGAGCCTGGATACTTTTCCGCGCCTGCTGATGCACCACGCACGGCAGCGGCCCAACCGGCCGGCGATGCGCGAGAAGGAATACGGGATCTGGCAGACCTACACCTGGGCCGAAGTGGCCGAGCGGGTGAGGTCGATTGCCAGCGGACTGGCGGAGCTGGGCTTCAAGCGTGGCGACCGTCTGGCGGTGGTGGGAGACAACCGGCCGCGCCTGTACTGGTCGGTGGCTGCAGCCCAGTGCCTGGGTGGCATCCCGGTGATGATGTACCAGGACGCCGTGGCCCAGGAGATGGCCTACGTGATGCAGGACGCGGAGATCCGCTTTGCCTGTGTCGAGGACCAGGAGCAGGTGGACAAGATGCTCGAGATCAAGGGTGACCTGCCCCTGCTCGAGCACGTGATCTACGACGACCCTCGCGGTTTGCGCCACTACAACCAGACTTTTCTGCACGGGCTGGATGAAGTGCTGGAGATGGGGCGCATCCACGACCAGAACCACCCGGACTTCCTGGGTAACGAGATCGACAAGGGCAGCCCCGAAGACGTCTCGGTGATGCTGTACACCTCGGGTACCACTGGCAAGCCCAAGGGCGTGTGCCAGAGTCACTCCGCCTTCATCGCTGCGGCACAGGGCGGCTGCAGCTTCGACAAGCTCACCGATCAGGACGACATCCTGTCCTACCTGCCGATGGCCTGGGTGGGCGACCACCTGTTCTCGTATGCCCAGGCCCTGGTGGCCGGCTTCACCATCAATTGCCCGGAATCCGGCGAGACGGTGATGGGCGACCTGCGCGAGATCGGCCCTACCTATTATTTTGCTCCGCCGCGGGTGTTCGAGAACCTGCTGACCCAGGTGATGATCCGCATGGAGGACGCCAGCAGCATCAAGCGCAGCGTCTTCCAGCACTTCATGGATGTGGCGAGGCGCTGCGGCGCGGACATCCTGGACGGCAAGCCGGTTTCGGCCGGCGACCGACTGCAGTACGCCCTGGGCAACATCCTGGTGTACGGCCCGCTCAAGAACGTGCTGGGCATGAGCCGGATCCGCGTGGCCTACACCGCGGGTGCGGCCATCGGCCCCGACCTGTTCCGCTTCTATCGTTCCATCGGCATCAACCTCAAGCAGCTCTACGGCCAGACCGAGACCTGCGCCTACGTGTGCCTGCAGCCAGACGGTCAGATCAAGCTGGATTCGGTCGGCACACCCGCGCCGAACGTGGAGGTCAAGCTGGCCGACAACGGCGAGATTCTGGTCAAGGGCCCGATGCTGCTGAAGGCCTACTACAAGCGTCCCGACGCGACCGCCGAGTCCATCAACGCCGACGGCTACTTCATGACCGGTGATGCGGGCTTCTTCGACGAGGACGGCCACCTGAAGATCATCGATCGGGCCAAGGACGTGGGCAAGCTAACCGGTGGCGGCATGTTTGCCCCCAACTACATCGAGAACAAGCTCAAGTTCTTCCAGCACATCAAGGAAGTGGTGTGCTTTGGCAATGGCAGGGATTTCGTCACGGCCTTTGTCAATATCGACCTGGAAGCCGTTGGCAACTGGGCCGAGCGCAAGGGCATGGCCTACGCCGGCTACACCGATCTGGCCTGCCAGCCCCAGGTGTATGAGTTGATCAAGGAGTGCATCGAGAAGGTGAACGCCGACCTGGCCAGCGACGCCAACATGAGCGAATCGCAGATCAAGCGTTTCCTGATCCTGCACAAGGAGCTCGATGCCGACGATGGCGAGCTGACCCGTACCCGCAAGGTGCGCCGCAACTTTGTGGCCGAACGCTATGCGGTGCTGATTGATGCGCTCTACAGCGGCAAGAAGAGCCAGTTCATCGAAACCCAGGTGAGCTACGAGGACGGCCGCAGCAACAAGATCAGCGCCGATCTGCGCATCGAAGACGCCAAGACCTTTCCGCCGATGCCGCGGAAGGCCGCCTGAGGAGACCGACCCATGGCCAGACAGATTGGCGACGTGATCGTCGACCTTCAGAACATCTCCCTGCGCTTCGGCGGGGTGAAGGCGCTGACCGACATCAGCTTCAACGTGAAGGAGCACGAGATCCGCTCCATCATCGGCCCCAACGGTGCCGGCAAGAGCTCGATGCTCAACGTGATCAACGGGGTGTATCACCCGCAGGAGGGCCAGATCTTCTTCAAGGGGGCACTGCGCCCGAAGATGGAGCCCCACGAGGCGGCGGAGCAGGGCATCGCCCGCACCTTCCAGAACATCGCCCTGTTCAAGGGCATGACCGTGCTCGACAACATCATGACCGGGCGCAACCTGAAGATGAAGTGCAACTTCCTGCAGCACGCTCTCTACTGGGGTGCGGCGCAGAAGGAAGAGATCGCGCACCGCATCAAGGTGGAAGAGGTCATCGAGTTTCTCGAGATCCAGGACATCCGCAAGACTCCGGTGGGGCGCCTGCCCTACGGTCTGCAGAAGCGGGTCGAGCTGGCCCGGGCCCTGGCCGCCGAGCCCCACATCCTGCTGCTGGATGAGCCGATGGCGGGCATGAACGTGGAAGAGAAGCAGGACATGTGTCGCTTCATCCTTGACGTGAATGACCACTACGGCACCACCATCGTGCTCATCGAGCACGACATGGGCGTGGTGATGGACATCTCCGACCGGGTCGTGGTGCTGGACTACGGCAAGAAGATCGGCGACGGCGTGCCGGAAGAAGTGAAGAACAACCCCGAGGTCATCAAGGCCTATCTGGGTACTTCACATTAAGGCGGGGAGAAAAGACAAATGCAATTCTTCATTGAGGTACTCGTCGGCGGCTTGCTGTCGGGCGTCATGTACGCCCTGGTGGCCCTCGGCTTCGTGCTGATCTACAAGGCCTCCGGCGTGTTCAACTTTGCCCAGGGAGCGATGGTGTTCTTTGCCGCGCTGACCTTCGTCGGCTTTCAGGAGGTGCTGCCCGGCTGGCTCGGCCTGGAGGCGGACAGCAGTGTGGTGTTCTGGCTGGCCTTCCTGCTGGCCTTCATCGCCATGATCGTGCTGGGCATCGCTACCGAGCGCATTGTGTTGCGGCCGCTGGTCAATCAGCCCCACATCACCCTGTTCATGGCCACCATCGGCCTGACCTACGTGGTCGAAGGCATCGCCCAGATGACCTGGGGCGCCAACGTGCGCGGCCTGGATCTGGGCATCGTCGACGAGCCCATCGCCTGGTTGATGGACAACTACGAGATCGGCGTCTCCAAGTTCGACCTGTTCGCAGCCGGTGTGGCGGCGTCCCTGGTGGCCCTCCTGGCCCTGTTGTTCCAATACACCAAGGTGGGCCGGGCGCTGCGTGCGGTGGCCGACGACCACCAGGCGGCCCTGTCCATCGGCATTCCGCTGCAGACCATCTGGCGTGTGGTGTGGGCTGTGGCGGGTTTCGTGGCTCTGGTGGCCGGCATGATCTGGGGCGCCCGCAACGGCGTGCAGTTCGCCCTTACCTTCACGGCCCTGAAGGCCTTGCCGGTGCTCATCCTGGGGGGCTTCTCCTCGGTGCCCGGCGCCATCGTCGGCGGCCTGATCATCGGGGCCTCCGAGAAGCTGGCCGAGGTGTATGTCGGTCCCTTTGTCGGTGGCGGCATCGAGGGTTGGTTCCCCTACATGCTGGCCCTGGCCTTCTTGCTGGTGCGGCCGGAAGGGCTGTTCGGCGAGAAGCACATCGACCGCGTGTAATAGCGTGTAGGGGCGGCTTCAGCCGCCCGCGGACGGGGATCGACGGTATGCCGTTGATTCAACGCGTGGAGGGCGAATGAATTCGCCCCTACAGGAAGAGACAAGGAGCAACAACAATGCTTTACCGTGAAGCCGGCCAGTTCAAGGCCACTTACGCCGAAGATTCCCAGATCTTCCCGATCCGCCAGGACAAGATCGGGTTCTGGATGTTGATGCTGGTGTTCGGCGTGGCCGTGCCCCTGCTGTCCAACGAGTACTGGCTGAAGGCCATCCTGATCCCGGTGCTGATCTTCTCCCTGGCTGCCATCGGCCTGAACATCCTCACCGGCTACGCCGGCCAGCTGTCCCTCGGGTCGGCAGCCTTCATGGCTGTGGGGGCCTTTGCGGCCTACAACTTCATCCTGCGCATCGAGGGCATGCCCTTCCTGGTGGCACTGGTGCTGGCCGGTCTGACGGCGGCGCTCGTCGGCATCATGTTTGGGTTGCCGAGCCTGCGCATCAAGGGCTTCTACCTGGCGGTGGCCACCCTGGCGGCCCAGTTCTTCATCGTGTGGGCGCTGGTCAAGTTTCCGTGGTTCTCCAACAACTCGTCCTCCGGTGTGGTGACCGCCCAGGATGTGACCATCCTCGGCTACACCTTTGTCACGCCGGAATCCAAGTACGTCCTCACCTTCCTGATTGTTGCCTTCATGGCGTTGCTGGCCAAGAACATGGTGCGCTCCTCCACCGGCCGGGCCTGGATGGCGGTGCGGGACATGGACGTGGCTGCCCAGGTGATCGGCTTCCGGCTGATGCGCACCAAGCTGCTGGCCTTTGCGGTGAGCTCCTTCTACTGCGGCGTGGCTGGTGCCCTGTATGCCTACACCTATATCGGCACCGTCGAACCCGAGGGCTTCAACCTGGATCTGTCCTTCAAGATCCTGTTCATGATCATCATCGGCGGGGTGGGTTCCATCATGGGCTCCTTCCTGGGGGCGGCCTTCATCGTGCTGCTGCCGATCTTCCTGGACAACGTGGTGCCGGCGATCTTCGGTGATTCTCTGGGCGCGGGCTTTGTGTCCAACTTCCAGCTCATCGTCTTTGGCGGCCTGATCATCTTCTTCCTGATCGTCGAGCCCCACGGCCTGGCCCGACTGTGGCAGATCGCGAAAGAGAAGTTGCGTCTCTGGCCCTTCCCGCACTAACCGAAAGCGTCCGGGCGACCTCCGCCCACCGCGAGCAGCACCCACACCATAAAAGAGGAGACAAACACATGAAACTGAAGAAAACCGTTCTGCTGGGCGCCGTCATCGCCGGCCTTCTGGGTTCCTCCGTGGCCAGCGCCAACGAGGAGCAGTTCATCGGTCTGCCGAGCTATCGCGTCGGCCCCTACGCGGCAGGTGGCTCCGGGCTGTTCGGCGGCTGGATCGACTACATGCAGCTCATCAATGAGCGCGACGGCGGCGTCAATGGCGTCAAGCTGACCTGGGAAGAGTGCGAGACCGAATACAACAACGCCCGTGGCGTCGAGTGCTACGAGCGCATGAAGAAGAAGGGCAGCACCGGCAACTCCGTGTTCCAGCCCGTCTCCACCGGCATCACCTACTCGGTGCTCGAGAAGGTCGCCCAGGACAAGATCCCGATGGTCACCATCGGCTATGGCCGGACTGATGCGGCCGATGGCCGGGTCTTCCCGTGGGTCTTCCCGATGATCACCACCTACTGGTCCCAGGCTTCCGCCATCGTGAACTTCATGGGCCAGAAGGAAGGCGGCATGGACAAGCTGAAGGGCAAGAAGATCGGCCTGCTCTACCATGACTCCGCCTACGGCAAGGAGTCCCACGCCATCATGGACAAGCTGGCCGCCAAGCACGGCTTTGAAGTGATCAAGATCGCCGTGGCCCACCCGGGCAACGAGCAGCAGTCCCAGTGGCTGCAGATCCGTCAGGCCAAGCCCGACTACGTGGTGCTGTGGGGCTGGGGCGTGATGAACCCGACCGCCATCAAGGCTGCAGCCAAGACCGGCTTCCCGCGTGAAAAGCTGATCGGCGTGTGGTGGTCCGGCGCCGAGGAAGACACCATCCCGGCCGGTACGGCAGCCAAGGGCTTCATCGCCGCCGGCTTCAACGTGGCCGGTGCCAACTACCCGGTCGTGGCCGACATCAAGAAGCACGTGTACGGCAAGAACAAGGGCAACATGGAAGACAAGACCCGCGTCGGCTCGGTGTATTACAACCGCGGCGTGGTGCACGGCATCATCACCGTCGAGGCGATCCGCAAGGCCCAGGAAAAGTACGGCAAGGGCAAGGCCCTGACCGGCGAGCAGGTGCGCTGGGGCTTCGAGAACCTCAACCTGGATGACGCCCGCCTGAAGGCCCTGGGTGCCACCGGCTTCATGCCTGCCCTGAAGATCACCTGTGCCGACCACGAAGGCCCGGGCAAGGTGAAGTTCCAGCAGTGGGACGGCAATCAGTGGAAGGTGATCACCGACTGGGTCGACTCCGACCGGCCGCTGGTGCGCGGCATGATCGAAGAATCGGCCGCCGCCTACGCCAAGGAAAAGGGCATCAAGCCCCGCGACTGCTCCAAAGAAAGCTGATCGGGGCGGCGATAAACCTACTGCGCGGACCGATCTTGCGACTCCGGTGCTCGCTGTACTCCAGTACAGCTCCGCTCCTCCCCGCAAGCTCGATCCGCCCCTACGGTTTCTCGCCACCCCTTTGGCGATGGGTGATGTCCGATTCGCAAACAACAAGATCGAGGGTGACGTGAGTCGCCCGTAAAAAGGGGATGGCCGCTGCCATGTCTTACCTCAGCATCAACAACATCGAGGTCATCTACGACCACGTCATCCTTGTGCTCAAGGGTGTCTCCCTGCAGGTGCCCCAGGGCAAGATCGTCGCGCTGCTGGGTGCCAATGGCGCCGGCAAGAGCACCACGCTCAAGTCGATCTCCAACCTGCTGCGCGCCGAGCGCGGTGACGTGACCAAGGGCAGCGTCGAGTTCAAGGGCGAGCGCATTGACCAGAAGACGCCGGCCGAGCTGGTGAAGAAGGGGGTCATCCAGGTGATGGAAGGCCGACACTGCTTCGGCCACCTGTCCATCGAGGAGAACCTCCTCACCGGCGCCTACACCCGCAGCCAGTCCCGGGCCGAGCTCAAGGACAGCCTGGACAAGGTTTACAACTACTTCCCCCGGCTCAAAACGCGCCGAACCTCCCAGGCCGGCTACACCTCCGGCGGCGAGCAACAGATGTGCGCCATCGGTCGGGCCCTGATGGCCAAGCCCGAGATGATCCTGCTCGATGAGCCCTCCATGGGCCTCGCCCCGCAGATCGTCGAGGAGATCTTCGAGATCGTGAAGGATCTCAACAGCAAGGAGAACGTGAGCTTCCTGCTGGCTGAGCAGAACACCATGGTGGCCCTGCGCTATGCGGATTTTGGTTACATCCTCGAGAACGGCCGGGTGGTGATGGAAGGCGAGGCCGCCGACCTGCGCACCAACGAGGATGTGAAGGAGTTCTACCTGGGGCTTTCGTCCGAGGGGCGGAAGAGTTTCCGGGAGGTTAAGCATTACCGGCGGCGGAAGCGCTGGTTGTCTTGAGGGATCTTAGTGGGGGGCGTGCTGGGAGGCTTTCCTTTGTTTGAGCTTGGATTGGCCGGGGACTCGCCCCCGGCGGGCGACCGTCTTTCTTGCTTCGCCAAGAAAGAAGGCAAAGAAGGCGACCCGGCTTCACCGG
>NZ_JBIJDC010000201.1:0-2709 GCF_044344315.1 Zoogloea sp.
GCGTGCCCGACATGCCGGCCGAGCTGGCCGCGGGTGCCTGGGTGCAGCCCACCATCTGGACCGGCCTGCCCGAAACGGCTGCGGTGGTGCAGGAGGAGATCTTCGGACCGTGCTGCCACATCCGCCCCTTCGACAGCGAGAACGAGGTGGTGGCCCTGGCCAACGAAACCGATTACGGGCTCTCCACCACCATCTGGACCACCAACCTGGCCCGCGCCCACCGGGTGGCCGCCCGGGTCGAGGTGGGCATCACGTGGATCAACAGCTGGTTCCTGCGTGATCTGCGCACGGCCTTCGGCGGGTCGAAACAGTCGGGCATCGGCCGCGAGGGTGGCGTGCATTCCCTGGAGTTCTACACCGAGACCCGCAACATCTGCGTGAAGCTGTGACCAGGAGGGCGGTCGGATAAATCCGACCCCACGGGCTGGCGCCGATCCTGTAGGGGCGACTTCAGTCGCCCGCGGACTTGCAGCAAAGACGGACCCATCCGTACCGGAAGGACATGCATATGAACGAAGAAAAGATCCACCAATACGGCGACGAGCTCTACGAAGCCTTCCTCAGCCGCCGACCCATCCGCCCGCTGCTGGAGCGCGAGCCGGACATCACCATCGCCGATGCCTATCGCATCCAGGAACGCTTCGTGGCCCGCCGCGTGGCTGCCGGCGAGAAGGTGGTCGGCAAGAAGATCGGCGCCACCAGCAAGCCGGTGCAGGACTTCCTGGGCGTGTATCAGCCCGACTTCGGCATCCTGCTGTCGGGCATGGTGTACAGCGAAGGCGACACCCTCGACCTGGGCCAGCTGATCCAGCCCAAGGCCGAGGCCGAGCTGGCCTTCGTGCTCAAGGAAGACCTCAAGGGCCCGGGCATCACCGCCATGGACGTGATCCGCGCCACCGACTACGTGCTGCCCTGTTTCGAGATCGTCGATTCGCGCATCACCGACTGGAAGATCAAGATCCAGGACACGGTGGCGGACAACGCCTCGTGCGGCGTGTATGTGCTGGGCAAAACCAAGGGCGACCCGCGCAAGCTGGACATCACCCTGGCCGGCATGGTGCTGGAGAAGAACGGCGAGCTGTTCTCCACCGGCGTCGGTGCCGCGGTGCAGGGTTCGCCCGCCAACGCGGTGGCCTGGCTGGCCAACACCCTGGGCGAGCTGGGGATTCCCTTCAAGGCCGGCGAGGTGATCCTGTCGGGATCGCAGTCGGCCCTGGTGCCGGTGGTCGATGGCGACGAACTGGTGTGCACCGTCGGCGGCCTCGGCAGCTGCCGGGTGAAGTTTGTGGGGCAGAGCGCCACCGCTGCCACCACTGCGGCCGCACCTGGCAGCGAGGCCCGACCTGGCAGCAGCACCGCCGGCATGAACCTCACCCTGGGCCGCGAAGACATCGTGCGCCTGTGCGAGCGTATCGAAGGTGCCCAAACCCGCGCCTACGCCATCCCCAAGCTCACCGACGAATACCCGGGCATGACCATCGGTGACGGCTACGCCGTGCAGATGGCGCTGCGGCAGCGCTTCCTGGCGGCCGGTCACACCCAGGTGGGCTGGAAGGCGGGGCTGACATCCCGGGCCAAGATGATCCAGATGGGCGTCAATGTGCCCTCCATCGGCTTTCTCACCGACCGCATGGCCCGCCCCGAAAATTCGGCCATCTCCACCGCCGACCTGGTGCACCCCCGCGTCGAGTGCGAGGTGGCCTTTGTGATGAAGAAGGCCCTTCACGGCCCCGGTTGCACCCGCCAGGACGTGCTGGACGCCACCGACTACGTGCTGCCGGCGGTGGAGATCATCGATTCGCGCTTCTCCGGCTTCAAGTTCGATCTGCCCAGCGTGGTGGCCGACAACGGCTCGTCGGCCCGCTTTGTGGGCGGTGGCCGGGCCCGCTACGTGGACGACATCGACCTGGACACCCTGGGCGTGGTGATGGAGAAGAACGGCGAGCTGGTGGTCATGGCCGCCTCGGCTGCCGTGCTCGGCCACCCGGCCGAGGCCATCGCCATGCTGGTGAACATCCTGGCCGAACTGGGCGAAGGCCTGCCCGCCGGCAGCTTCGTGATGAGCGGCGGCATCACCGAGGCCATCGCGGTCAAGCCTGGCGACAACGTGATCGCCCGCTTCCAGGAACTGGGCAGCGTGTCCATGCGCTTCGTTGCGTAGCGGCAGGAAAAACAGCAATCGCCCCAACCCATCCCGTGGAGAGAGAACCCATGCCAATTATTGAAATGCACATGATGGTGGGCCGCACCACCGAGCAGAAGAACAAGGTCGCCGTTGCGGTGACCGAGGCGGTGGCGAAGAGCCTGGAGTGCAGCGCCGACACGGTGCGCATTCTGATCACCGAACATGCCACCGACGGCTTTTACGTCGCTGGCCAGACCATGGCCCAGCGCGCGGCTGCCCGGGCGCAGGAGAAGACGGCATGAAGAAGATCCGCTGTGCGCTGATCGGTTCGGGCAACATCGGCACCGACCTGATCTACAAGATCCAGCGCAGCCCGGTGCTGGAGCCCGTGTGGATGGTGGGGATAGACCCCAGCTCCGAAGGCCTGGCCCGCGCCCGTGACATGGGCCTGAAGACCACCGCCGAGGGGGTGGACGGGCTGTTGCCCCACGTGCTGGAGGACAACATCCAGATCGCCTTCGACGCCACCAGCGCCTATGTGCATGCGGAGAACAGCCGCAAGCTGAATGCCCTGGGGGTGATGA
>NZ_JBIJDC010000003.1:0-89634 GCF_044344315.1 Zoogloea sp.
TCAAAACGGGATTGGGAAGCCAATTCCGGGAATGAAGTCATGAGAAATCAAATAGCGAGAGACCCGGCTGGCGGGGCTTCTCGGAGTTTTGCATCGGCCTGTTAGCGGATCGCCCTTGGTGAACTCGATTCCCGCCCGCAATGCGTCTGACCTTCCCAAGGCTACCGAGGTGGCACCTGTATCGACCAGAAAACGCACTTCGACGCCGTTGACTGCCCCCACCACGTTAAAGTGCCCGCGGCTGTCCCCATGAATAACGATGGATGGACTTCCGGCGCCCGCGGGCGTTGCAACGCTGACCGCGTGCTCGCCGACCACCAGCCTGTGACGCCGGCCATCGAACTCGAGAGTTGCACCCTGTCCGTCAACTGCAATAACGCGGACACCCTCTGCCGTCGTGCTTCCCACTCCGGCACTGCGCGGCGCGCCGTTGTTGATGACAAGGAGCGCTTTTCCGGGGAAGACGCCGGCAAGGGCGACCTCGGTGGCCAATGCGGGATTGACCCCACAAGCCAGGATCAGACCGATAAACTGAAAGCAGCGAAAAAAACGGAAACCCGACATGAAACCGATTGCAGTCATTCGCCATAGCCCGACAGAAGGTCCGGGACATTTTGCCACATTCCTCGGACAGCACGCCCTGCCGTGGAACCTGATCCGCATCGACGCGGGAGATTCTGTCCCGGCCTCCCCGGATGAATTTTCGGGGCTGTGCCTGATGGGTGGGCCGATGAGCGTCAACGACAAGCTGGCGTGGATTCCTCCCCTGCTCACCCTGATCCGACAGATGATGGCGGCTGATAAGCCGGTCATTGGTCACTGCCTGGGCGGACAACTGATGAGCCGCGCCCTCGGGGGGATAGTGAGCAGTAACCCGGTCAAGGAAATCGGCTGGGCCCCCGTCAGGGTCATCGACTCGCCGCTGGCCAGGGAATGGCTGGGGAACACCCTGGAGTTTGAAAGCTTCCACTGGCACGGGGAGACGTTCTCGATTCCGGACGGCGCTACGCGGATCCTGGAAAGTGCAGCGTGCGCCAACCAGGCCTTCGTGCTGGGCAAGCACTTGGGAATGCAGTGCCACGTGGAAATGAAGCGCGAGATGATTCAAACCTGGTGCGAGAGCGGAGCCGAAGAAATCAGGGATGCAAACCCTGCCGATTCAGTCCAGACACCCGCAGAGATGGGGATCGACATCGATCGGCGGCTCTCCGCCCTAAGCCGACATGCCGAATTGCTGTACACAAAATGGATACAGGGGCTCTCGCGCACCTGATACCGGAAAGAGAAAGCGCCAGCCTTTTCAGGCCGGCGCTTCAGCAGACAAAGTCAACACGAACCCGTTCAGGCGTAGGTATCGACAGACCGACCCATCGTCGCCGCAGGGTCAGGCAAGGAGGCGGGTTGCGGCAGGGATGCAATCATCTGTGCCGCCGCAGCCTGCTGCTGATCAAGCGACTTGCGTAGCATCGCAACAGAAACGGCATCCTGGGTTTGAACCTGGGAAGTGGATGCAACCGACGAGATGTTCATTTTTCAGTCCCTGAAATTGCCGTACTGCAGCGGAAAGTCAGTGATGTCCTTGCGTACCAACGCAATGCACTCCTGAAGAAGATCCCGCTTGGCACCGGAAACCCGCACCGCCTCACCCTGGATGGACGCCTGAACCTTGAGTTTGCTGTCCTTGATGAGCTTGACGATCCTCTTGGATTGCTCCTGTTCGATCCCGACCCGAACGGTGAGTTCCTGCTTCACCTTGTTGCCACTCACCTTTTGTACGTCGCCATGCTTCAGGCAGCGCACATCGATCTTCTTGGCGGTCATTTCGGGCAGCAGGATCGCCAGCATCTGCTCGAGCTGGAAATCACTGTCCGCATGCAGCGTCAGCAACTTCTCAGCCTGCTCAACCCGGGCATCACTCCCCTTGAAGTCGTAACGCCCGGTGATCTTGCGGTTCGCCCCTTCAACAGCGTTGCGCAATGCAACCATATCGACTTCGGACGTAATGTCGAATGACGGCATGGCTGTCTCCCGATCAGGCGAAATGGCAGACGTAGTGATAGGCGTCGCCGCTCACTTCGATATCGAAGCTGGAGTCGCCCGGCACAGTGAAGGACTCGCCCGCACCATAGCTCTTCCACTCGGATTCGCCCTTCAGGCGAACGCGGCAGTTGCCAGCCACGCCTTCCATGATCTCGGGAACACCCGTGTTGAAGGTCAGGGTGGAGGGGAGAATGACGCCCACGGACTTGCGCACACCATCCGCCAGAATGACCGTGTGGCTGACGCACTTACCGTCGAAATAAACGTTGGCTTTCTTGACGACGGACACGCCGTCAAACTGAATTTCCTGAGTCATGTTCAGATCACTTCCTAAATTCATTCGATGCCCAGCATACGCTGGATGATGCCCTTCGCCATAAAACCGATAAAGCCGACACCGAGCCCTACGAACATCCAGATCGCACCATACTTGCCCGCCTTGGACTCCCAGGCGAGCTGTCCGATGATGAAGACCATATAGATGATCAGGCCACCGACGCAGACCTGGAGGGAAATCTCCTCGAATTCTGCGACAGTGAGCCCAAAAAAGAGGGGCGCGGTGGGATCCATGCCGGTCTGTCAGCTCCGCTTGTTGCGGGCGTTTGCAGCAATCCGCATGCGCAGGGCGTTGAGGCGGATAAAACCGTGGGCGTCCTTCTGGTTGTACGCACCCTGGTCGTCCTCGAAGGTGGCGATGGTCGGGTCAAACAGGGAGTCGGTCTTCGAGTCCCGGGCCACGACAATCACATTTCCCTTGTACAGCTTGACACGCACCCAGCCATTCACGGTCTGCTGGGTCTGGTCGATCAATGCCTGCAGGGCCCGGCGCTCGGGCGACCACCAGTAGCCGGTGTAGATCATGCTGGCGTAACGGGGCATCAGGTCGTCCTTGAGGTGGGCGACTTCACGGTCCAGGGTGATGGATTCGATGGCACGGTGGGCACGCAGGAGGATGGTGCCGCCCGGCGTTTCATAACAGCCGCGCGACTTCATACCCACATAGCGGTTCTCAACCAGATCGAGGCGCCCGATACCGTGCTTGCCCCCGAGTTCGTTGAGCTTGGCCAGCAGCTCATGCGGCTTCATGCGGGTGCCGTTGATCGAGACCAGATCACCCTTCTCGAACTCCAGATCCAGGTACTCGGCAGCATCCGGCGCGGCCTCGGGAGACACCGTCCAGCGCCACATGGACTCTTCGGCCTCAGCAGCCGGATCTTCCAGGTGACGACCCTCGAAAGAGATGTGCAGGAGGTTGGCATCCATGGAATACGGAGAGCCACCCTGCTTGTGCTTCATCTCGATGGGAATGCCATTCTTCTCGGCATAGGCCAGCAGCTTCTCGCGGGACAGCAGATCCCACTCGCGCCACGGGGCAATGACCTTCACGCCCGGCATCAGGGCATAGTAGCCGAGCTCGAAGCGAACCTGGTCGTTACCCTTGCCGGTCGCACCGTGGGACACGGCATCAGCCCCCGTCTGGCGAGCAATGTCGATCTGGCGCTTGGCAATAAGCGGTCGGGCGATGGACGTACCGAGCAAGTACTCACCCTCATACACGGTGTTGCAGCGGAACATCGGGAACACGAAATCGCGAACGAACTCTTCGCGGAGATCGTCAATGAAGATGTTCTCCGGCTTGATGCCAAACTGCAACGCCTTGGCCCGGGCCGGCTCCAGCTCTTCGCCCTGGCCTAGGTCGGCCGTGAAGGTGACAACTTCGCACTGATAGGTGTCCTGCAACCACTTGAGGATCACCGAGGTGTCCAGTCCGCCCGAATAGGCGAGCACCGCCTTCTTTACGTCGCTCATGTCCCGCTTTCCGAAAATGAGTAAATGATTCTTAAATCAATAGACTGCGTCAGACGCAGTCGCCGTCGGTCTTGCCGATGAGAAGAAACTCCATCAGCGCCTTTTGTGCATGCAAACGGTTCTCCGCCTCATCCCAAACGACCGACTGGGGGCCGTCGATGACTTCAGCCGAGACCTCTTCGCCCCGATGAGCAGGCAGGCAGTGCATGAAAACGGCACCAGGATTGGCCACCTTCATCATGTCCTCATCCACCTGCCAATCGGCAAAGTCCCGCATCCGCTCTTCGTTCTCGGCCTCGAAACCCATGCTGGTCCAGACGTCAGTGGTCACCAGGTCGGCCCCGCGACACGCCTCCATGGGGTCGTCAAGCTGAACGAAATTCCCGGTGCCATACAACCCGGCTCGCTCCGGCTCGACCTCGTAACCCGGCGGTGTCGAAACTCGCACCTGGAAGTCGAGCACCTCGGCCGCCTGCAGCCATGTGTTGCACACATTATTGGAGTCCCCAACCCAAGCCACCGTCTTGCCCTGAATGGGGCCCCGATGCTCGATGAAGGTGAAGATGTCAGCGAGAATCTGGCACGGGTGATATTCGTTGGTCAGTCCGTTGATCACGGGCACCCGGGAATATTCTGCAAAGCGCTCTATGATCGACTGCTCGAAGGTGCGAATCATGACGATGTCGCTCATCCGGGAGATCACCTGGGCCGCATCCTCCACCGGTTCGCCGCGTCCAAGTTGGGAGTCACGGGTGTTGAGATAGATTGCCGAGCCACCGAGTTGCTGCATGCCAGCCTCGAACGACAGCCGCGTTCGCGTGCTTGCCTTCTCGAAGATCATCACCAGCGTTCGATCGAACAGGGGGTGATGGGGCTCGTAGCGCTTGAACCGGTCCTTGATCCAGCGGGTGCGGGAAAAAAGATAGTCGTACTCGGCGCGAGAAAAGTCTTTGAACTGTAAGTAGTGTCTCGGTGCGTTCATGGCACTCGTTCTTGGTTATTGTGCTGCGAGAAATTCCCTGATCAGCGCAGCCAGCCCCTCTACCAGCGTCGCCGCATCTGCAGTGCTGAAATTCAGCGGCGGCAGAAGGCGGACAACCTTGTCCGCGGTCACATTGATCAGAAATCCTGCTTCCAGAGCCTGGGTGACCAGCGCACCGCAGGAGCGGTCGAGCTCGACACCGATCATCAGGCCAGCCCCACGGATATCCACCACACCGCTCACCCCCTCGAGCGCCTTGGCAAGCGTACTGCGAATAAGATCACCGACAACAAGAGCATTGGACAACAAACCCTCTTCCTCAACAACAGCGAGGGTAGCCAAGGCTGCGGCACAGGCCAGCGGGTTGCCACCGAAGGTGGAACCGTGATTTCCCGGCTTGAAGGTGCTCGTTGCACGGCCTGCGGCCAGACATGCACCGATCGGCACCCCGGACCCGAGGCCTTTTGCGAGGGTCATCACATCGGGCTTGATCCCTGCATTCTGATGCCCGAACCATTTTCCGGTACGCCCGATACCGCACTGGACCTCATCGAACATCAAGAGCCACTGCCGCTCATCGCACAAGGAACGCAAGGCCTGCAGATAAGCCTGATGGGCGACACGAATGCCACCTTCCCCCTGTACGGGCTCAACCAGGATGGCGACGATATCATTCCGACCGGTGACCGCGGCCTGCAGAGCGGCGAGATCATCGAAGGGAACACGCACGAAGCCACTCACAAGGGGCTCGAAACCCACCTGAACCTTCTTGTTGCCCGTTGCCGAGAGCGTCGCCAGGGTACGTCCGTGAAACGACTGCTCCATGACGACGATCGCTGGCTCAGCAATACCACGGCCATGCCCGTATAGACGGGCAAGCTTGATGGCTGCTTCATTTGCCTCGGCACCTGAGTTACAGAAAAACACCTCGTCCATGCTCGCCAGTTCGGCCAGCCTGTCAGCGAGTGCCTCCTGCAGTGGAATGCCGTAAAGATTCGACGTATGGATGACGCGGGCAGCCTGCTCGGAGACCGCCTTCACGAGTTTTGGATGATTATGACCAAGCGTAGTCACCGCAATGCCGGAGAGCGCGTCGAGATAACGCTTACCCGCCAGATCAAACAGCCAAGAGCCTTCGCCGTGACTAAAGGCCACTGGAAGCCGCCCGTAGGTGTTCATCAAATGAGACATGGTAGAACCTAGTTTCGTTGACTGCCCCCATGACCACGGCGCCTGAACACGCCAACGGCCATAAAGGCGAAACGGCGACTTTCGTCGCCGTTTGGTACATAAACCTTGTCGAGCATGCTAATCCAAAACCTCAGGATTGTACAGGCGCGCGCCCAGTAGAGCGCCCTGGGGCACGACGCCGCCGAATCTCCCAGCCTTAATCTTCCTTGTCAACCACGGCGGGCGGCGAAGCCGACGGAGCCGCAATCGGCGTCGTTGCCGACTCCTCTGGATTGCTCTTATCGACAACCACTACCGAGGGCGCATCACGCCATTTTCCAGCACGCTTGAGCTTGTCCCGCAGCCCGGGCAGCGGAAAGCCCAACCGATAGGCCGTATGCGCATTTTCCAGCGCTTTGCCGAATTCGCCGGCGTCATAATAGGCAAGACCCAGATTGTAAGCGGCGTTGGCGTTCTTACTTTCACTCACATCAGCCTCGGCAAGTTTCTCCAGGGCCAGGGCCCTTTGCCCCTGCTTGAGGAGATAATGACCAAAGATCACCTTCACCATCGCATCCCCTGGCTGAAACGTCTCCGCACGCATCAGGAAACACTGGACGCTGTGGGACGCGCCGGGCGCCTTCGGTACTTTGAGATTTGATCCGAGCCGAACCATGGATAACAAGGCCCGGTGGTGATTCGGAAAGGCCCGGAGGGTATAGCTCAATTCGCCACCAACCGGCCCCGTATTGCCCTTGCGCAGGCTTTCCACATTGGACGTAAAGTGGAACGACTCAACGACATTAAGCTCACTCGTTCCAATGGAAGCTCGATAGTCGTAAGGGCCAAAAGAACTCCGAAGACTGCCGCACTCCGGTGGCAGGCCCTGCTGGGCCAATGCCGATCCGGCCAGAGCACAGCCAGCGGCAATGTAAAACCAAAGTTCGCGCATCTTCATGTTTAGTTGTTCCAGGTTTCAGCAGCCGATAGGCTACGCACTTCACGACAATGTCGAACTGTTCAAAGAACTTCAAATACCCTCACGCCTCTGCACATCGTCCATCAGAACAAAGCCCCCCAACGCCTTATCCGGAAGATGGAAGATTTACCCGGCGGTTCGATGAAAGCCGCTCGAACTCCTTGGTGGAGGGCATAACCACCTTTCGCGCCTCAGCACGGCGATGAGCAAGCAGGCAGCCATGCCCTGCCACAACCATCACCACGATATTGTAGGGCAGATCAAAGTACGCAAGACTGAGGAAGGCTCCCCCCACAGCGTAACCGACCAACGACACCTGGCACATCCCCGCGAGATTGAAAAGCCACTTGAGTTCCTCGTCGTTTTTTGTCTGCGAGCGCAGACGACCGGCGAGACCGAGAGTGCTCACCCAAATCCCCAGGAAAAGAAGTAGTCCGATGTAACCGTGCTCTCCAAGAACCTGGAAATAGATGCTGTGGGCAGCGTGGACATCGAGTGGATCGGGAGCGAATGCGGCAAACAGTTCTCCGGTGTAGGCCTCAAAGCCGGCACCCGTAATGCGGTGATTCGCCATATTGAAAGCAAACCACCATGCATTGATGCGTCCCATCGCCGACCCGTCCTGCTCGTATTCTGCGATGGTGGACATGCGCTGCTCCCAAGCGGACGGCATGAAGGCAACAAGCCCGACGCCCGCCAGAACAACGATGATACCCATGGCGAATTTACGCTCGGATCGCATCCACAAAACCGCCCCCATGGCAACGAGTGCCAACAATGCACCTCTGGACTGGGTACCGAGAGCTGCTGCGGCCGACAGCACCATCGTCATAACGAGACCCCGTCGTACCCAGATATGCTCAACCACTGTACGGAGGTAATTCATCAGCGGAATCGCCATGATCAGTGCCACGGCAATCTCGTTGTTCCCCTCGATTAATCCACCCGGAGGCCCCCATACGCGCGCATTCCCCCCCGTAGAAATCGTGAAGAAGCCGCCCTTCCAACCATAGAAGCCGAGTGAAACCACGTTAACCCAAATGAACAACTCGATATGCCGTCGCTCTTTTATTGCAGCAAAAGCGATCAGGGTCATTAGTTGAATTTTTATGACCTTCTTGAGCTGAACAAAGGACTCCCCGGGATAGTAGGCTGCAGCACTGCTGATGCACATCCAAAGCACAAAAAGCACCAGGAGAATCACTGCCTTCTCCTTTGGAAGCTTGAGATCATCTTTGGAAATGATCAACGACATCAAGGCTGCCACCGCCGCTATGGCAGCAAACGGAAAATCCCCCGCAAAACCATACGTCAGCCTGTGCGGATTCATCACGCTGATCCAGGTCCACAGATTGACAGCTACGTAGGTGTGGCGGAACGCGGAAGGCAGAACGCCCAGCACCAACAGGACGATCAGCAAGTCACGCATTGGAGTCCCCCGAATCGATCATATGCGTCAAGAGTGACGGCTTGGATGCGCTGCAAAAGTGGACACTCACACCAAAGCCTCATCGCTAAGAAGGCGCCGGGAATGGCTCCTGAAAAAATTGTGCCCGAGACGCAAGGAGAAGCGCAGTGCGTCTTTGTCCCAAGGAGTAAATCGGGGCAACTCGAATGAACCGGATTCGGGCCCGGCAGAACCGTATGAGGTCGTAAACGCGGCCTCATAACCAAGCTCGCGGGCAATCCGGGCATGCACTGCAAGATAGTCCTGCTCAGGACGTCCGTTGGGATAGGCAAAATAACGAGGCGCCCTGCCCAACAAGCGAGTCAGATGGGTCCGGTTATCGGCCATCTGCTGCCGGGCCTCGGCCTCCGACAAGACGGCCAGAATAGGGTGATCCATCGTGTGTCCGCCGATCTCCATGCCCGCCGCCTGCAGTCCTTGGAGCTGCGCTGTCGTCAGCATCAGATCGTCGGGAATTCTGGCCCCGGTATCCCCTATCAACCGGGTGAGGGCCGTCCGCCGTCCTTCGGGGGTCAGGTACTTGAGCTTGGGCAATAGTGTCTCGGTGAGTCTGTGGCGCTCGGCTTCCGTAGCAACGGAGCAGACTCCGAGATCGAGCCAGCTCAAATCGAGGCGGTCACCACGGAAACTGCGGAGCGCTTCCCGAGCAACATCGTTCCACATGATCCCACCGTCGAGGAATCCGCTGGCAACGAAAAAAGTCGCCTTGACACCATGCTTGATCAGGATGGGACAGGCAATGGTGTAGTTATCCGCATAACCGTCGTCGAAGGTGATGGCCACCGATCGCGTAGGCAAGGTACCAGCGCGCAGCCGGGACAGTGCTTCGTCCATTGGCAGCACGTTGAAGAAATGAACAAGGGTGCCGACCAGCGCATCAAAACGGGAAGCATGCATCTCGTCGGGCGACAGGGGATCTACCTCGGGAAGCACGCGATGGAAAATCAGCACCGTCAACCGCTTGCTGTTCCCCCCCAGCAAGGAACCCATCCCCTCAAGCGCAACTGACAATCCCTTTTTCATTGAAGCCATCTGATCCTCTAGGCCCACGGCTGAGCCGCTGCCTGTTTGACACGAAATGTGAGTTGCCCTGAGTGAGCCGGAAAATTGAAAGGTGACGCGGTCAGATTACGGCCTCGGGGACCTGGCCAGGCAGCATCCCGCCAAGCCTCCAGACCTCCGACCGCAGCACTATCAGCGCTTGACGTGGCTCACAACATACCGGTTCTTGCCAGACTTTTCACGCGGGATTTCAGGCACTTCGTTAATTTCAACCTGTACCGACTCACCCAGTCTGGCCGCAAAATCACGACGGATGCGTAGGCGCTCGCCATCACCGAAGCGGGAATCGACGACCACCATCACTTCCGTGCGATCGAGGCTGTGCTGGATGATTTTGAAGCGTTGCACCCCCGGCAGGTCGCGCACGGTGTAGATGAGGGCGAGGGCATGGATGACCGTACCATCGGCCGCCACCACGAAGTCGGTGGTACGCCCCTGGACCTCGCTCAGCACCGGCAGCTTCACTCCGCAGCTGCATTCCTGGGTACCAAGCACGCCGACGTCACCCGTCCGATAGCGCACGAACGGGAAGCCTCGCGTCGCCGTGTGAGTCACCACGATCTCGCCGGCCTCCCCTGGCGCCACCGGACGGCCCTCGGGATCAATCGTCTCGACGACGATGTCCTCCGCCGAAAGATGGAGGCTGCCATGGGAACACTGGTGCGCGATGAAACCGGCGTCGCGGGAGCCGTAACCGTTGGCCACCGGGCAGCCGAAGATCTCGGAAATGGACTTCTTCTGATGCTCGTAGAGCATCTCGGAAGTCACGAAAGCCACCTTGATCCCCAGATCGTTCATGGGGATGCCCCACGAACGCGCCTTTTCGGCAATATGGGCAAAGGCTGAGGGATAGCCGAACAGCATGCGCGGGCGCAGGGAGCGAATGGTCGCGAGCATCTCGCGGACCTTGTCATCGGACATCTCGAAGGCCGGCAGCAACCAGGTGCGTAGCAGGCGATCCCGCACTGCCTTGACCCTGTCCTGGGCGCCCAGCTCAATGGGTGAGCCCCACAACACGACTTCCGGATCACCGATATCCACGTCCCACCAGCGGGTGGCACGCCACTTGGCGGCAATGTCGTGACTTTTGCGCTCCTTGCCGATGTAGAAGATCAGGGGCTCGCCACTCGAACCGCCGGTGTTGTAACGCATCAGCGCCACCGCGTTGTCGGCGCGCAGCGCATCCGCCTGCTCGCGGATCACCGGCTTGGTCATGAAGGGCAGGCGCTGCAGGTCTTCCACACCGCGGCACTGGCGCGGATCAAAGTTCAACTGACGGAACAAGTCCCGGAAATACGGTACGTGGGTTCCGATGTCGACCAGGAAGCTGCGCAGGCGCTCGGCCTGCAAGGCCAGAATCTCCTCCCGCGGCAGGTACTGGCTCTTCTCCAGCTCATGGAGACGCTCAACCGAGTTATGGGATTTCAGTTTCTCGTGGAGCGGAAAGATCACCCCCGAGCAGAGTCGCGTATACAGGCCCATTTTGACTAATCCTTGGCAGGCATGGCCGCACGGTAAGCCGAGAGCCATTTCTCGCGGATAACCGGCCATGCGTACTGTTTGACTTCCTCGCTGGCGGCGGCGGACAGCCGCTGCGCCTTGTCCTGGTCGAGAAGCAGTTCGATCATCGCCTCGGCCATGCGCTCGGGCGCCCGCGCCGGAATGAGCAATGCGGTGCGCTCATGCTCGGCAATGAAGGGCACCCCGCCCACATCGGTGGACACCACCGGCACCCCACTGGCAAAGGCTTCGAGTATGGAGATCGGCATGTTGTCGACGGTGCTCGGATTGAGCATCAGGTCGGCCGAGGCGTAGAGGGCGGGTATCTTTTCATTGTCGATGCGACCCGCGAAGGTCACGGCACCGGCAATCCCCAAGTCCCTGGCCATGTTCTCCAGGTTCTGACGTTCCGGACCACTGCCGGCCACCGTCAGGGTCGCCGCGGGAATCCGCTTCAGCACCCGGGCGAAGGCGGAAAGGACGGTAGGGATGTCGTAGATGGGCTCCAGGTTGCGGGTCACCACCACATGGGGCGCATTCGCTTTTCCGACCGAACGCGGCACGGCAAAACGCTGCAGGTTGATGATGTTGGGAACGATCCGGGAATCAAACCCGAAACGCCGGAACACGCCTTCGAGAAAGGCCGATGGCACCACCAGCCCGCTGGCACTGCCCAGGGTGCGATGAACAAAGCGCGGCGCGGCAGCAAAAAAGGGCTCGGCCTCACCCCCCCGATAATTGACGATCACCGGCGTGCCGCGGAGACGCGCAATCCAGATCGCCGGCGCCGAAAAGAGGTGCCAGGACCACCCCGAGTTGGCCAGCACATGCATCACGTCACTCCGGCCACTGGCCCGCCAGAGCGCAAAGAGATACGGTACAAGACGGGCAAATGCCCGCAGCACGGGCACACGCCCTACAAAGGCAGGGCTGTAGGGCGCATTGGTGCGCACCAGTTCAACCTGCGCGCCCTCTCCTTCGAGCAATCCAAGCAGTTGCTTGCACTGGTTGGCCATCCCCCCGGAAGGCGGAGGGAGCGGGCCGACTATCGTCAGGCGCAAGCCCGAATACTGATCACCATCCATTGCGGTCTTTCATTGAGTGCGACAAAGGCCGGTCACGGCGCACCTCTGGGCACCCGCTGCATCGACCGCCCGCGAGTTTAGCCCTGCCGTTTGCCAAAGCGTGTGATGCATCGCTCAATGACACCATCAAGACGCCCCATGGCCCGCAGCCAGGTGTGGTGGGTGAGCATTCTTTCGCGCCCGGCAAGGCTCAAACGCTGCCGTTCGACCGGGTTGGAGAGAATGCGCATGATGGCGCGGGCGTAATCGGCAGGCGTATCAGCCACCAGAAAATGCGCCTCGTCCTGGGCATCCACGCCACCGGCTGCGATGGAGCTGGTGACCACCGGAACTCCCATGGCCATGGCCTCGAGAATCTTGTTCTGGGTGCCCCGGGCGATATTGAGCGGGGCGATGGTCAGCGCCGAGCGCCACACATAGGGGCGCACATCCGGCACGGAACCGGTCACCGTCACCCCGGGCAGCTCAGCCAGCTTGCGCACACCGGGAGAGGGCTCGGCCCCGACAATGATCAGGTGAATATCAGGCCGGACCGCCCGCAAGAGCGGCAGGGTGTCCTGACAGAAGGTGGTCATGCACTCTTCGTTCGGGTAGTAATCCATGCGGCCGATGAAACTGATGGTGCTTTCCTCGTAGGGCTCGGCCGAGGGTGAGAAGAACTCCGTATCCACACCGTTCGGAAACCAGTCGGAAAGCACCCCGGTTCCAAAACTGTCGAGGGTCTGCTGCTCCGCCACGGTGGCCACCGCCCCCAGATCAAACTTGCGGGCGATGCGCTTCTCGGCCGACAGGATCTTCTGCCCCTCCAGCCAATAGCCCGCCGACACCGGAAAGCGTTTGTAGCGCACGTACTCCAGCCACTTCTGGGAATCCATGTCGCAGTAATCGAGCAGCTTGGGGATATGGGTCACGTCCTCAACGTAGCGGGCCACCGACGAGCAATGCACGATGATCAGATCCCACTGGCGATCCTTCAGCAAGCCGTTGATACGCCGCTGCAGTTCCGGGGAATAGAAGTAGGCCTCCGACGCTGAACCCAACGTGGGCAGGCTGACCACCATCCGCAGCACCTGGACCGGCGCCTTCACGGTGGCCATTTCGAAACCAGCACAGAAAGGCGCGATCCCCCTGCCCTCCTCCACTTCGTCCTGGGACCGCGCCAGGGAACACACGGTCACCTTGTGCCCCTGTTCCGACAGGTGGCGGATCATGTGAAAGGCACGAACCTTGGCCCCGCCGACCGGCGGGTAGGGGAAACGATGGCAAATGAATAGTATGTTCATGTGGGGTATGACTTCTCCGGAGGCCACACGAATGGCGCGGCGGGAGCAGACGACAGGATTCTGGCCACGCGGTGGTGGCCAGCTCCTTCAGCGGGACAGCGAGCGGCCGTAAGCGGCCAGGGCACGACCGTAAACGTCCTGGTAGCGCTCGACGCTACCCTTCCAGGTGCGTTCAACCTCTACGAAGTAGCGCGCCTGAGTTCTGATCCGCGGCCACAGTTCGCGCTTGTCGAGCACCTCGCCAATGGCAGCGGCCAGGGCCTGCTCGTCGCCGGCCCGGAACAGGAAACCGGTCTCCCCGTGACGCACGAGTTCCTTGTGCCCCCCCACATCGGACGCCACGAACATGCGCCCCTGGGCCATGGCCTCGAGGGGCTTGAGGGGCGTTACCAGTTCAGTCAGGCGGATGGGAATACGCGGGTAGGCCAGCACATCGATCAGGTCGTAGTAGTTCTGCACTTCGGCATGGGGCACACGCCCCGTAAACACCACCTTGTCGGCGATGCCGAGCGCTGCGACCTGCGCCTTGAGATTGGCCTCCTGGGGGCCGCCGCCCACCAGCAGAACCCGCAGGTCGGAGCGTTGCTTGAGCAGGTGCGCTGACGCGCCGACCAGAAGGTCCAGGCCCTCGTACCCGTAAAACGAGCCGACAAACCCCACCACCGTCTTGCCTTCAAGGCCGAGACGCTTGCGCAGCACCGGATCCGCGTCACCACGCAACTGGAAAGAGTCCACGTCAACGGCATTGGGAATCACCGTGATCTTGTCCATGGAGATGCCACGCTCGGCGATGTCCTTGCGCAGGCCCTCGCAAATCGTGGTGACCTGATCGGCGCGCCGCAGGGCGTAGGTTTCCATGGCACGGGTCACGCGATAACGCACGCTACCTTCGGTGGTGGTGCCATGGTCGACTGCAGCGTCCTCCCAGAAGGCCCGCACCTCATAGACCACGGGAATGCGGTGCTGCTTGCCCACGCGAAGGGCCGGCAGCGCATTGAGCACGGGGGAATGGGCATGCAGCACGTCAGGACGAAGCTCGCGTACAAGCTCGTCGAGACGCTTGGCTGTCAGACGCATCTGACTGATCAGGCCTTCGTCACCACGATTGGGCGTTCGGTGAAACTCCCAGCCCTCGGCCTGATCCGACCCGCCATTGCTGGGCCCCTGCTTGGGCGTGGTCAGGTGAAAGGTCTCCCAACCGCGTAAGCGCTGCTGTTTGAGGATGGATGCAGTGCGAAAGGTATACCCGCTATGCAGCGGCAGGGAGTGGTCGAGAATATGGAGGACGCGGGTCATGCCGCCCTCCCGCCAAGGACGGGCATGGCGTTCTTCATGCTGTTGCGGACAAAGGCTTCAAACATCAGGATGGTCCAGATCGTGGAGCTGTAATCGCGGGCACCGGACTGGTGGGCCTCGACGACGTGACGCAGGTATTTTTCGTTGAAAAGCCCAGTTTCACGAAGCACGTCGCCAAACAACGCCTTCTGCACCCGCTCCTTGAGTGGCCCGCGGAACCAGCGGGCCAGGGGTACGGCAAAACCCATCTTGGGACGATAGAGCACGTCGTTCGGGAGCATCGGCTCCATGGCCTTCTTGAAAATGTACTTGCCTTCCTGCCCCTTGATCTTGAGATGGGTGGGCAGGCTGGCGAGCCATTCGACAAGGGGGTGATCCATCAGGGGCTCACGCACCTCGAGGGAATGGGCCATGCTGGCCCGGTCGACCTTGGTATTGATGTCGCCCACCAGGTAGGTCTTGATATCCAGATACTGGACAAGCGCCAGGGCGTCGTCGGTACCCGCATTGGCGGCATGGCGCCGGAAGACTTCCAGGGCGTTGTACCCCCCCAACTGCTTGCGGAACGAGGGCGAAAAGAGCTGACGTCGCATGTCGTCCCGCAGGATGGAGACAGAATGGAAGTAGGCCTGCACCGAATCGCGGGCCAACGCCTGGAAGGTCGTCTTGGCACGGAACACGCGCGGCGCCCAATCGGCCTTCGGATAAAGATGGCCGAGCAGGCCAAAGACTGGCTTGCGCACGGCATGGGGAAGACCGCTGCGCATCTTCTCTTCCATCATGTGGAAGCGATAGCGGCGGTAACCCCCCATGTTCTCGTCGCCACCATCACCAGACAGGGCCACCGTGACGTGCTTGCGGGCCAGCTGACAGACCCGGTAGGTCGGGATGGCAGAGCTGTCGGCATAGGGCTCGTCGTAAAGGGCTGCCAGAGTATCGATAAGGTCGAAGTCATCGGACTGGACCATCTCGACCCGGTGATTGGTCTTGTAGCGGTCGGCCACCATCTGGGCAAAGGCCGATTCGTTGAAGGCCGGATCGTCAAAGGCGATGGAGCAGGTGTTCACCGGCTCATCCGACAGACCGGCCATGGTAGCCACCACAGCGCTGGAGTCCACGCCACCCGACAGGAAAGCCCCCAGGGGGACTTCGGCCACCATGCGCAGGCGCACCGACTCGCGCAGACGCTCGACCATCTCGGCCTGGGCGTCCGCCAGGGACATCTTGTTGTCCAGGGTGAAGCGCACGTCCCAATAAGGCTTGGGCTCGGGAACAGGCTGGCCGTGACGAATGCTCAGGGAGAAGCCGGGCTCGAGCTTGCGGGCACCCGCAAAGATGGTTCGCGGCTCTGCCACATAACCGAGGGCAAAGTACTCTTCGACCGCCAGGGGGTCCATACTGCGATCGAGGCCGGGATGCTGCATCAGCACCTTGAGCTCCGATCCGAACATCAGGGTGCCGTCGTTCAGGATCGCGTAATACATGGGCTTGACACCCATCCGATCGCGCGCCATGAAGAAGGTCTGGCGATTGCGGTCCCACAGGGCGAAGGCAAACATGCCGCGGAAACGCTGGACGCATGCCTCGCCCCACGACTCCCAGGCATGTACGATCACTTCGGTGTCGCTGCGGGTGTGGAAACGGTGACCAAGAGCGGTGAGCTCGGGGATCAACTCCTGGAAGTTGTAGATCTCCCCGTTGAAGACTACCACCACCGACTCGTCCTCGTTGAATAACGGCTGCTGCCCGCTGGAGATGTCGATGATCGAAAGGCGGCGGTGCGCCAAGGCAACACCCGGCTCA
Organism: Zoogloea sp.; assembly: GCF_044344315.1. Classification (GTDB taxonomy): domain Bacteria; phylum Pseudomonadota; class Gammaproteobacteria; order Burkholderiales; family Rhodocyclaceae; genus Zoogloea. Next base: position 16,478 of record NZ_JBIJDC010000003.1, read on the forward strand.
AAGTGGTAGCCGCTCTCGTCCGGGCCCCGGTGAAGCTGGATGTCGTTCATGCGCTGCATGAGCTCGCGCGGGAACGTCTGTTTCGCTCGTGTATCGAAAAGTCCGGCAATGCCGCACATAGTTCCTAACCTTTATTCCGTCGCCTTGCCCGGGCAAGTCAATTTGAAAGTCCCGACAGGGATTGATACAAACCCGCGTACTGTCCCACCATGCCATCGAGGCTGAAGCATGCCTCGACACGCAGACGCCCCGCCCTGCCCTGCTCAACAGCGAGTTCTGGCCGGGAGACATAGCGCTCGAGGGCGTCGGCCAGCAAGGCCGGATCCTGCGGTGGCACCAGCATACCGGTCACACCCTCATCGACAAGCTCGCCGTTGCCACCCACCGCCGTAGCCACTACCGGCAAGCCACCGGCCATGGCCTCTAGAATGGTGTTTGAGATTCCCTCCGCCTGAGAGGGAAGCACGAAACAGTCGAGGCCCCGCATGACATTCGGCACATCCCCACGCTCACCAGCCAGCCAGATGTGATCCTGAACACACTCCCGCGCAATCTCGGCTTCCAGGGCAGCCCGCATCGGTCCATCTCCTGCCAGTACCAGACGTGTGCGGACAGCCAGATCGGGCCGCCGCCGAATGAGCAGCACAAAAGCGCGCAGCAGATTCATCTGATCCTTCACTGCCTGCAAACGCCCTACCGTACCCAGCACGTAGTACGCCGGATCATTGAACGGCGACCCATCGATGGGCAACCGCTGCGGCCCGCGTGCCTCGAAACGTGACAGGTCCACCCCGTTGCAGATTCGTGTCACCCGCTTCTCCGGGACCCCGATTGCTTCGCGCAGGTAAGCCTTGAGGTGTCCCGAAAGCGCGATGTAGTGGGTCACGAAGGGGCGATGGAGTCGTCGGATCAGCCGATACTTGGGATTGGTCCCATCCGGATCGGTGACGTCCCAACCATGCTCGCCGTGAATGCGCACCGGAACACCTGCCAGCCAGGCTGGCAGGGTTGTTTCAAGAGCAGCGAGATTCCGGGTATGGACGACATCCGGGCTATACTTGCGAAACAGACGGTAGAGCGCCGGAAACAGTTTGACGCTATGCCCCGGAGATTTGTGCAATGCCACAAATTCTACATCCGGGCGGGTCACGCGGGCGCAGAACACAGGGTCACATTTTGTCAGAGCGACCACCACATGCCGAAAACGTCGCGCGTCAAGGCGATTGATGAGATTGACGACACCGTTCTCCAGCCCGCCAACGGCAAAGCTGAACACCACGTGCATCACCAGCAGACGCTGATCCTTGTCCGCCAAACTCATTTCTGGGCTGGCCGGGCAGCGGCCGCAATATGGTCGACAAGAGCCTGGCCGTTGACCTGCTGAAAGGCCTGCAAGGCAGCACCCGCCTTGAGGTCATCTTCTGCCGAGGCCCAAACGGCGCCGAAGGCCGACGTATCCGGATGCCCTTGCAGGCGCCCCAGCACCAACAACCCCTTGGCAACGTAATCATTGGTCACCAGGCGACCGTTAATCCAGTAGCCCGACCATACCAGTGCCTTCACTGACGCCCCGGACATGCGGGTCTCAAGCCAGCGACCCGCGCCCGAATCCGGCCCCTGCCCTTCATTAAGTCGGTTCCAGTGTGAATTATTGGGAAGTAACAAGGCATTCTGGCTCTGAACAAGCTCATGCCCAGGTTGCTGATCGGCGTAGGTTGCCACGTAAACCGAAACGACATGCGTCCCGTCAGTGTAGTGACGGAGGCTATCCTCCCGGTAACCCATGAAGGAAGGCTTGAACTCGGGCAACGGCGCGTTCGCCTCCCGCCAAGGTGCCGAAACAGTCAGTGGGGGAATCGGCGAGGCCGTCGCCGGATGCAGCAACTCGGAGCGCTCCACATAGTGCAGGGTCAGGGGAGCTGCCAAGATCGCCAGGGCCAGCGGCACAACCCGGGCGAACCCGGGACGATCCCCGCCGTGTGAGACCATGGGCAACGGCTGCTGCGTTTCAGCCGGATCAAGGTCCTCACGCCAGCGCCCGCCTATCCAGAACATGAGGATGATGACAATGCCGAAAAACAGCCATCCGTAAAGAAGGTGATCTACGCCAGTGGCAATCCGGTTGTCACTCAGATAACCAAGCATGACGATCATGTACGCCCGCAACCAGTTGGCAATGACCGGTACCACAATCGCGGCAGCCACGAAAAGCAGCCGTCGACGCAGGGAGCGGTAGCTCAAGTAGGCATAAAGGGTTCCGACCATCAGAGAGGCGATCAGGTAGCGAACCCCGCTGCACGCCTCGACTACCGACCAGCGCCCATTGGGAATCACGAAATGGAGCCCTTCCTGGTACACCGGCACCCCGGACAGACGGACAGCGGCAATGGTAAATTCAGCCGTGTAGTCCATCATGACGGGCAGCAGGAACTCACCGATCGGAATCCCGAAGAGCAGGAACAGGATGGGGAAAGCCAGGGGGCGCGCCAGCCGGAAACCGAGTACCCCAACAAGGCTGAAGATCAGGACGAATGACAGCGCGACGTGGGTTACCGATGCAACGCTGGCCAACTCGCCCAGCAGCCAGCCAAAACCGGCAGCCAGGATTGGCAAGGCCATCACAAGGGCCGGTTGTATCGACAAGCCAACGAGCCGATCCTTGTTGCGCCACGCCAGCCATCCGGAAATCGGCAGAACGAGCAGGCCGTGGGCGAAGGTGTCGGAACGCCACCAGATGGAGGACACCTCCTGAGCCGTGCCGAAATACCACGCGATCACCCAGACCAGGATGGCCGAAATGGCTGAGAACACCTGCACAAGCGGGCTCATGGAGTTTTCCTGTGGCGTGGGTGGCGGAGTTGTTCTGCTTGCCGTCGGCAGGGACGGCGCTGACAGCCAGATGAAGCGCACATGGTGTCGGGAGAGTTGTCAGCCAAGATTGCGGACAAGACTCGGCCCAAGACGATTGGCGACACCGATGGGCAAACGCCGCCACAAGGCGATGAAGGCCCTGTACTTGGGGTTCAGGGGATTGTTCTGGGGTACGGCGTCCCGCTTGAAAAGACGGTACTCGTACGACAAGGGCGTTGGCTCGAAACCCCAGTTCTTCTTGAAGCTGAATGGCCCTGTACCGGCTTTGCTGCGGCCATAGTCAAAAATGCGACAACCCCGGGCACAGGCATGACGCATCAGTTCCCAGTACTTGAAGTCGTTGGCCGCGAGATCCCGGGCAGCGAGATCATCCCCTGCGTAATAAGGAAGGATCTCCTCCCGAAAATAGAAACTCAGCACACTGGAAAGAAGCTTGCCGTCAGCGGTAGTCACGGTGAGGATGTCGCAATCCTTGCCGAAAACCGACAACAGGGTCTGGAAGAACTTCTTCGACAAGGCCGGTGTACCGTGGCGCAACACATTGTCGGAGTAAAGGGAGAAGAAACGATCCGGCGTGCTGTCAAAGGTGGCCACTAGGCCATTCTTGATGCCCTTGCGAACCATCGCGCGCTGCTTGCGGGGAATCGCCGCCATGTTGGCTTCTTCGTCCGGAAAGATCTCCTTCCGGAAAGTGAAGTAAACCTCCTGCCGCGGCCAGTCCGAATGACGGACAGTGAGATTGCGATACTCGAGATGCTGGACGCCAGCTTTGCGGGCCAGATCTTCGGCGGCTGCCTCCAGCGCCGCCACGGCCTCCACATCATCTCCGGCAATCCCACCATAAACCGCAAAGGGCAAGGAAGTCAGGGCATGGCCGAACAGCCGGCTTTTCACCTCCGCCAGCGGAAGGACGGCAACGATTCTGTTATCCCGTTCGGCAAGCAAGTAGTGAGTGCGGTGACGAAACACGTCGCGCATGATTCCGCGCCACTCGATCCGATGAAAAAAAGTCGCACCTGGGCAGGCAAACACAAACTCGTTCCAGCGCGCAGAGTCAGCCTCTGCGAAGGAACGCACATTGACGACAGAAACCATGCTGGGAACCTTAAACTGACGGACTTGCCGCGGGCAGAAACACTTCGTCCATCCGCCCCCAGGAAAAATCCTGAAGAAGGCGCTGAAGACGGGCTTCGGTCTGGGCGAGATTCACGTAATGCCTGAAGCGCGCCTTGGCGGACGCCTCGCGCACCACCGGCTGCCCAGGATCGATTTCCCAAGGATGGAAGTAGAAGATTGCAGGTTTTCGATCTTCCTGATTGACCTTGCGGATACCCCAGGCAGAGACCGGGTAAGGCAACAGACGGAAGTAACCACCTCCTCCAACCGGCCAGTTACGCCCAAACCGTCTGACCGTCGTAATGGGAATCTCGACGAGGCCCGCCCCCACCATGTAAGGGAATCGCGGCGCATCGGGAACACCGTAATGGTCGTGCTTCACCGGATACACGCTGGAACTGTAGGCGTAGCCGGCCTCTTCGATGCAACCGTGGGCCCAGGGATTGGACAGACCGACGGAAAAGCTTGGCGCCCGGTAGCCCCTCACCTCACAGCCTGCGATATCTTCCAGCACAACCTTGGCAAGCTTGATATCTGCCAGAAAGGCTTCCGGCGACTGATCGCTGGCCCGCTCATGCGCATAGCCATGACTGGCCAGTTCGTGGCCTTCTGCAGCAATCCGTCGGACCAGCTCGGGGTAACGTTCAGCGATCCAGCCCAGTGTGAAGAATGTCCCTCGCGCGCCGCTTTGGGCGAGCATCTCGAGAATGCGATCGACATTGCGCTCGACCCGACACGGGGTGGTGTTCCAGACATCCTTGGGAAAATGGGACGCCAAGGCGGAGACCTGGAAATAGTCCTCCACATCAATGGTCAGGGCGTTTATGACGCCTCCCCGGTCGGAATGCGATACCGTCATTTGCTTACTGCCTCTTTCCCCTCTCCGCCGGCGGGTTGCTGGGCGGCGCCGATCAACTGGCTAAGGGCGTTCAGGGTGGTGGAGAGGGTCCGCTCTAGCAGGGCCAGACGCTCCTCGAAGCGGGTCGCATCATAGCCAGGCCCCATGGTGGCAAGCGTCCGGGCAGCCTCTGGATCAGCCAGCAGGCGCTGGATGTCGATCGCTCCGGGCTGGGCAAGCACTGCCTGACCCGGGGCGGAGACTCCTGTCTGAAGCGCTGCAGGCACGATCTGCTCCTCGCTCATTTCCGCCGCGATCTGCTCCACAAGCTCCGCACTGATCCGACGCTGATCACCCAGAAAGGCGGCCAGCATGATGCGGTCACACAGGGCGTTGATACGCCGGGGAATGCCTTGGCTGTGGCTGAAGATGGACTTCATGGCTTCGGCCTCGAATGCCGGATTGCCTTTCCAGCCAACACAGCCAAGCCGGTGTTCCACGTAAGCCTGGGTCTCGGCCACATCCAGGGGGCCCAGGTGGTAGGACGCGATGACCCTCTGGCGCAACTGGACCATCTCGGGACTCTGCATGATGGTGCGGAATTCAGGCTGCCCGACCAGGAAACTCTGCAGCAATGCATGATCTTCAAGCTGAAAGTTGGAGAGCATGCGCAGTTCCTCGACCGCACGCTGCGTCAGGTTTTGGGCCTCGTCAACGATCAACAGCGCACGCTTTCCGGCGGCCGTTGTGGACACCAGAAAGGCTTCGATCGCCAGCAGCAGATCACTCTTTGCAAGATGCTTGCTGGGGATGCCGAAGGAAGCCGCAACCAAGCGGAGGATATCGTCAGCATCAATCTGGGTGCTCACCAGGTTAGCGGCAACGATCTTGTTGGGATCCAGCTTCTCGAGAAGGCTACGCACCAGCAACGTCTTGCCCGCGCCGACCTCTCCGGTCACAACGATGAATCCCTCATTCTGGTGCAGTCCGTACTCCAGATAAGCCATCGCCCTACGATGACCACGGCTACCATAGAAGAAGGACGGGTCCGGATTCAACTGAAAGGGTTTGCCTCGCAGACCGAAATATGCTTCGTACATGAGCGCTCTCAGAACCGGATGGAAACCGAGCCGATGACAGCGTTCTCGGTATAGGTCGTAATCCCTTTGCCCTCACTGTTACGAATCAGGAGGGAGCCGTTTGTCTTGGGTGTGAACTGCGTCATGACACCGGCCGTAACACGACGGGTACGGTTGCTCAGGTCAGTACCGGTACTGGAGCCTTCTTGCTGACTGCGCATCAGCGTCAGAGCAATGCTTGCGGAGGTAATCGGAGTCAACTGATGGGTAAGACTCATCGTCCCGCTCATATCCTTGATATGGGTATTTGAGGTGAAATCCGGTCCAAGCGCAAACTCCTGGCTGCTCAGGGAAGAGCGCTCCGACCGATATACCGTGAATTGGAGCGTATTCCTTGGACCGGTCAGCATCATGTCGACATTGATGCGGCGATCAAGGAAGACCCCGTTCGAAAGCACAGCCTGGCTACTACCCAGGCGGCCCGGAAGGCCCCGATCAGCGATGTAAGCACGCACGAAGGCATCCCGCTCTGCAAAATCCGGAAAGCGTGCGGCCGTCATCGACATCAACAAGCCGTATGTATCGAACTGCGTAATCGCGTTGAGAGACTGGCTCGTACTGCTCGCATCCTTCGAATAGCGAGCCGAAACAACATAGCGCCCACTCTGGTGACTGGCAGTCATCAGGTATCCGGGCCCGAAAAAGCGGTCTTCCCACAGCCCCGAAAATTTGGTCTTGGGACTCGCCGCCCAGTCCAGACCGATACCTGTAATCGTCGAACGCTTGTCATCAACGGTACGGAAATTGTTGGATTCCGAACCCGCAATAAGGCGCATCTGCAACTGTGGATTGAACTGGAACAGGGCGCTTCCCCGAAGCGAACTGTTGTTGAGGTCACGTCGGTCGGAATACTGAATGACGCTGTCGGAGAGTGCCAGTGACCAACCCGCCTTGCCAAACGCGTTAGGATCAGAGAGGTTGGCCGACAGGGTTTGACTCTGCGTCCTCTGCACGGTGGACGAGGATGTGTCGGTGTCAGCCAGGGAATAGCGCACCTCGGCCTTTCCGGTGGACGCAAAACGCCCTATGACATACGGACTGACAACGATATTGCGGACGCTCGTCTGGTTAGTGCGCCCGGTCACACTGTCTCCGGACTGGACACCGAGGCTGGACAACGCCTCTTGGCTGACCGACGCCATCAGATCAACAAAAGCACGGTTCTCCAAGGCTGTTACCTTGCCATCACCACGCAAGGTGAGAAAACCGCGGCTGAGCTCCGAATCCCGGCCATACAGCGACGCATTGAAAGCCGCCTGGAGGTTGCCCCTGACGCGCCCTCCGTAGGACCTTGCGGAGACGCTTGGGCTGATCAAGGTGATCCACTCACTCGTGGCCTCCGAGCCATTGCGCAGTTGAACGTTGTCGGTGACTGTCTCCGAAACACTGACCGCAGTCTGAAAAATCGGCGCCTGGGCCTGAGAGAAGACCGGATTGGCGAACGCCGCCGACAAGGCTGCGAAGCACAGGCTCGGGAGGAAGCCATGGTGCCGGACGTAACGACGGCGCTTCACACACCCTCCCTCGGTCCTTGACCGTAACCGTAACCGTAACCGTAGCCGTAGCCGTAGCCGTAGGAACCACCACTGGTTTGCTGGGCCTTGTTTAGAAGCATCAGCCTGACCGGGCAGGAGTCGATGGTTGCAAGAGCCTGCTTTACAGCCGCCTGGGTAGTGCGATTCGACTCAACCACCATCACGATCTGCCCCATATGGGTAGCCAGAACACGGGACTCAGTCGTCACCAGAAGCGGCGGGGAATCAAACACGATGATCCGGTCGGAATAACGATCGGCAAGCTCGGCCAGCAAGTGATTCATGGCGTCACTGGCCAGCAGTTCCGTCGCCCTCGGGTGCGGCGTCCCTGCCGGCAGCAGGCTGAGTTTCTCAATGTTGGTCTTGAGGAGAACATCGCCCAGCTGCATGTCATTTGACGTCAGAACATCCATCAGCCCCTTCCGCGGCGGCAGGCCAAGGATGTTCAGCACGGATGGACGGGAGACGTCCGCATCGATCAGCAGCACGGTGTGATCCAGCTCCATCGCCATGCTGATCGCAAGATTGATCGAGCTGAAGCTTTTGCCCTCACCAGGCAAAGAGCTCGTTACCATGATCAGATTGGCGTTCTTGACCTCGGCCGCGCCCTTGCCCTGCACATTGCGCAACAGGGGGCGCTTGACAATGCGGAACTCGTCGCCGATCAGCGAGCGCGGCGCATTGGGGGTCACGATGCCAATCGAATGAAGTCGATCAAGATCGATTTCGACGAGCCGATCAGGATTCTGAGCCCGCGCCTCGACCGGAGCAGATACGGCCGGCTCCTTTACTGTTGATCGCTCAACGGCCACTGCGGCAGGCGCAGACTGGATGGTAGTGGCAGGCTCCTGGACGAGAGGTTCATGGCGCTCGGCAGTATCGCCGTTACCCGCAGCTCTCTGTAGTTGTTCGAGCCGCTCGACGGCTTTTTCAATAATGCTCATTTTCGCCCCTCAAGCCATTCTGGCCAACATCAGCCAGACGGTCATAGCGCCAAACAAACCCACAAGGGCTCCCACCCCGCCAAGAAATGCGATCTTCCCACGGCGCAGGTTTCGCGCCCGATCTGGATCAGAGATCATGCTGACTGCGCCAAGAACCGCCAGGCCGGTCATGTCCCGCAACACATTGGTGTCCGAGAAGGTGGGGCGAATCTGACTGATCAGAAAACTGATGGCAGCCCCCATCAACAGGGCCGCAAGACCCGCAGCCGGCATCAGCAGCATCCGGTTAGGCGCTGCCGGCTTGTTAGGCACAGTGGGAGGATCAATCAGGCGGAAGTCTGCGACACCCGAAGTTGCCCCCATCTCGACCGCCATCGTGGCCGACTCGCGACGGGCCACAAGCTGGTCGTAGTTGCGTTTATTGACATCGTAGTCCCGGTTGAGCTGGGTATATTCAGCTTCGATCTGGGGCAGCATGCGGGATGCCGCAGACAGGGACTGGACCCGGCTTTCATACTCGGAAACCCGGGCGCGGAGCGACGCCACATTGGCCTCGGCCTCGGCCAGGGACATCTTCAGCTGCTGGTACACCGGATTGGAGTTGGCCGAACTCGACATACCGGTCGGTGCCGACTTCTGGCGCGACTGGATCTCCTTGATCTTCTGAGCCTCCAGCAGTTCAATGGTCTTGCGGGCACCCACTACATCGGGATGCTGATCCGTGTAACGCTGCAGCAATCCATCCAATGCCTTCTTGAGCGCCTCGATGCGGCCATCGAGTTCTGGCACAGAAACAGCAGCCAAGGCAGCGCTGCTCACGTTGTCCGGCAGGAGAACAGGCTCCTCACCAACGATCTGACGCTTGAGCGCATCCCGCGAATTTTCAGCTTCGCGCAGGGCCAGGCGCGCCTGATTCAGCTGTTCGCCGGCTTCATTCATCTTGGAGAAATAATCCCGACCGCCGGAGCCGACAGTGGAAAGATTGCGCAGCTTGTATTCCTTGAGACGATTCTCAGCCTCCTCGAGCTTTTGCTCATAGGCCTTGATCTGCTCTTCAATGAACTTGCGCGCCGTGTCCGAGTCTTTGCGCTTGTCACCCAGGCCAGACTCGACAAACATGGACACCATGGACTGAACAACGCGCTTGGCGCGCTCAGCGTCAGTATCGGTGTAAGCGAGGGTATATAGGTTGTCCCGACCCGCAACACGGATCTCAAGAGACTTGGTGACGCTGGCGATAAGCGCTTCGCGCTCTTCCTTGGTCTTGACCGTAAGATCGAGGTCGGCCATGCGGATAAGCTTTTCCACATTGGGACGACTGATCAGCGTACGGCTGAGAATATTGATCTGCTGATCCACGTTGGGTTGCACGGCAAGCCCGGACATCAGGGGCTTGAGGATCGACTGGGTATCCACGTACACACGTGCCGAAGACTCATAGCGGTCAGGTAGCAAGTAGACCGTCGCCGCAGCGATCGGGCCGACGATCCACGCAGCAGCCAAGCCCCACCAGCGATAGAGCCACATGCCGCGGAGTATCACCGCCAGCTGTCTTAGTATGTCTTCCATTGGGAAATTCCGAAGGCGACTCCCCGGGACACCCCGGGGAGGAGATCAAGAAGAATGGGTCAGAACCAGCTCTGGGGGATGATCAGCACATCGCCCGGCTTGAGATCGACGTTTGCGGAAACGTCACCACGCTTGATGAGATCCCTCAGACGAACCGAGTATTGCTTGCTTCCCTCGGACGTACGCAGCAATGTTGCCCGGTTTCCATCGGCAAAATCAGTGATGCCGCCTACTGCGATCATCAGGTCAAGCAGGGTCATCTTCTGCTTGAACGGGAGGGTCATGGGACGAGCCGCTTCACCAACGACGCGAACCTGCTCCGAGTAAGGGCCGACGAACGATGTGACGATCACCGTCACGACCGGATCACGGATGTACTTCGCGAGAGCCTTTTCGATCTCACGGGCGAGCGTCGAGGCATCGCGCCCCGCAGCTGGAAGATCTTCGACCAGTGGCGTGGTGATCCGGCCATCCGGCCGCACGGGAACCTGCATGGACAGCTCTGGATTTCGCCAAACCACGATATTGACGGAGTCACCAGGCCCGATCAGGTAGTTATATTCCGAATTTGTGGCCGAAACTGGCGCAGCGGGATAGGGCGTCGCGCACCCTGTCAGTCCGGCAGCAAAGCAGGCAAGTGCGCCAATCGTCAATAGTCGTTTCATGAAAAACTTCCCCTCAATTAGGCCAGTCTGCAGCCTTCTGATGATAACAAGCGGATATTACGGCAGCCCGGACGCGACTCCGGAGAAAAACGTCACGCCACCCCGCAACGGGCCAACGCTTTAACGATCAGGGTTTGGGAAAATCTCCAAAACCGCCCAAATCCGTCATATTTCGGCACCGAACGGGATGGCTTGACAACTAGAAAGACCAACGTGCCTCGGTGTAAACCCGATCACGATCGTCATAACGACCGAACAGACCCGTGGGTTTGCCACCGAAGACATCTACACCGAAAACAACTCTGAGGTTCTTGGCTGCGGACCACCTCACCTTCGGCCTGAACATGAAATCGGTGCGATTGAGCATGGAAACCAGCAAGGCTTCAGCTTCCCAAGCCTGGGTAACGCGGGTATTCAGAAGGATGCTGGCCCCGCCCTCGGTGCGCTCCGAACCAATGGATGGATCATGGTTAGCCGCACGACGAGCGAAATACTGCAGATTGACATGACCTTCATTGAACGCAGGTACGTCAACCCCGATAACATAATCAATGGTGTCCTGCCGCACGAGGCCATTGGGGGCCGTCGGATCCTCCGAAAGGAAGCGTCTTCCTCGCGTATGCACGGCCTCACCCTTTAGAACGAATTCACCGAAATCCTTGGCTACAGTGCCACCGATCTGGGCAATTCGATCGTGGCGTGGCTGGAAATCGTTTACGCCTACGGCATAGAAGGTTTGGGCCACATCAAGACTGCGGTAATAGAAACCCGACACGTCCCAGCCACCAATCAGCCGGGAGAGACGCCCCCCCCAGTTGGTATTTCCCAGCGAGGCGTCCGGCTTGACCTCTCCACGCACATTGGCCCCTCTTGGCAGCGGATAAAACTCTGCGCCGGGCTTGCCGATCCGGTCATAACTCGGAGACGGGATCCAGACGAATTCCGCGTGGGTTTCACCGAAATAATATTCGGCACGAGCGGCCCATTGGGGAATGCGCAGCTGTTCGAACTCCGGCAGGTAGAAGGTACGCAGATCCCTGGCCGAAACCACGTCCGCAAAGAAGAGGCCGACCATCTCACCCCAGACGATATGCTGCCGACCGAGCCGGATATCCATATCGCCCGCCGAGAAATCCACATATGTTTCACGCAGATCAAATTGGTACTGCTGGTCTCGACGCACGGCATCGGGATAAAAGCCTGAGTCGATGGCGAAGACAGCATCGGCATCAGCTCGCCCGGAGATCTTCCACTTGAAGCCGGAACCGCCACCCTGGGCAGCCAGTTCCGCCCGTGAGCGAGCCATGGACCAATGCTCCTTATCGGCATAGGTTCGCGCCAGATCAAACTGGAGGACGACTCCAGTCTTGATTTTTCCAGCCTCGTCGAGCTCAAGACCGAGATCATCTTCAGCCGCCACAACCGGCCCCACTGAAGCCAGCATCGCAAGGACCAATGCAATGTATGCAGACTTTGAGCTGTAAGGATTCATCTATTCCTCTTGCGTTTGATTGCGATCAGATATCAGGATCATCGTCCGGCTTGCGTCGATCCTGAACAAACTTCCATGCACCATCGCGCCTCAGGCCGAGCGCGGTGATCTGGCCATCCTCCATCCGGACCAAACGGTCGGCCCGATTCATCACCCGCTTGTCGTGAGTTGAAAACACGAAGGTCGTACCGTCATTCTGGTTGAGATCCCGCATCAGGTTGAGAATGCTCTCCCCGGTTCGTCGATCCAGATTGGCAGTCGGCTCATCAGCCAACACGACCCGCGAATGAGTCACCAGCGCTCTTGCAACCGCAACCCGCTGCCGCTGCCCACCGGACAACTGGTTCGGACGGTGATGGGCGTACTTGGCCAGCCCCACCTTGGACAGATAGTTATTCACCCTGTCCCTCCGCTCAAGTGCGGACAGCTCTGGCATCTGGAGAAGGGGGTACTCGACGTTCTCGAAGGCCGAAAGAACAGGCAAGAGATTGAAGGTCTGAAAAATGAAACCGATCGTTCGCGCACGCACGTCGGCAAGGTCGTCCGGGCTCTGACCAGACACGTCCTTTCCTTCGATTTCAACACGCCCCTTGCTAGGCGTATCAATGCACCCCATGATATTGAGCAGTGTCGATTTTCCACTACCGGACGGTCCGGCTATGGCCATGAACACACCCTCTTCAACGGTCAGTGACACGCCCTCCAGCGCGGTGACGTCTTGGTCACCAAGTCGATAGGTCTTGCTTAAATCGTCAACACGGATGATCGGCATTTGTGCATTGAACTATGTTGTTTGCTTTCCAAGGATAACACCATGAGCTTCAACTTTTACCTGCCCGGCTTGCGCGAAACCTGCACGGCTCTCATGGCAGTGGCTGCCATCGGTCTCTCGAACCTGTCACTCGCCGACGACGACGAAACAGCTCGCAACGTGGTCGCCCGCTCCGATGAAGTACGCTTCCCCCGCGACGGTTTTCAGGTCCTGATCACCATTGAATCAACCAGCCCCGGTGAGCCCGCGGAAGAGAGGAAGTACAGAATTCTCTCCAAGGGTAATGAAAACACGATCGTACAGACCATCGAACCGGCCACCGATCGAGGCCAGGCAATGCTCATGAGGGGCCGCGACCTGTGGATCTTCATGCCCAACATTTCCCAGCCAGTGCGTCTTTCACTTGCACAGCGGCTGACGGGCCAAGTCGCCAATGGCGACTTGGCCCGTGCCAATTTCTCTGGTGACTATGAACCAAAGATCTTGCGAACCGAGACCATTGACGGCGAGAAGATGTACGTTTTGGAGCTCACCGCTGTGGACCGCGGCGTAACCTACGCAAAAGTTCTTTACTGGGTCAGGCAATCAAATAACTGGCCGCACAGGGCAGAGTTCTACTCACTCTCTGAACGCCTTCTCAAGGTTGCCCGCTACGAGAAATTCCAGAATCTGGGTGGTCGTACCCGACCAACGCAACTGGTGATGGAAGATGCGCTCAAAAAAGGAGAGGTGTCGGTACTGCGCTACTCCCAAATGACAGCGAAGGATCTGCCGGATCGGGTGTTCACGAAACAATATATGGACAAGCTCAACCGGGTCGACTGAGCCTCAGGCAAATATACCAGCGGGCGGATCGGCAGGCATGGTCAAGCCGGCCCGCGCCATCCCATTCACAGCAGCCTCAAGCAGGGCGTCGAGCCCTGTGTGAGTAGGCGTCAGGTCAATACGACGACTGACCCCGGCCGCTACGATATCCAGCCCCTCCGCATCCACCCCCTCCACCCGCAAACCGGCAGGAGCCCTGTGCGCAAGAACTTCGAGCAGCGTAGCCTCCTCCCCGGGCGCAAGCACATGGGGCATGGGGGTAGCATCCATCCACCCCATGCGCCCGAAACCTCCGATGAAACGGGCCTTCAGCGGCGCCATCCGGAAGAAGGCAAAATCCCCCAGCGCCAGGAGTTTTTCCGATTCAGGGCAGTAGCGCAAAAAACGAACGCGCCCGGGCGCATCCAGCTCCACCCGCTCAACCGTACCCAACAAGGTCAGTCGGGCCTGCTCAAGCACACTACCCAGCCCTTCCGCAACCAACAGGCTGGCCCGAGGATCGGCAAGAAGATTCTTCGTGTGTTCAGCAAGACCGCTGAGCAGGAATAGAGGCCTGCAGGCCTCATCGAGCACGTAAGGCAACAGGCTCACGAACGGGAACCCAGGCATGGCCAGCGAAACGCTGCCAAGCGCCCCGCTGCGCGAACGCCGAAGCAGATGGCGTACTTCAGCGTAATCGAGCTTCATCGCCGATGACGCTCAACCGCCACGCTGGCGACGCGCCTCAAACAGGCAGAGACCACTGGCAACCGACACATTGAGGCTCTCGACGGTGCCGTACATGGGAATGCTGATCAACTCGTCGCAGGTCTCGCGGGTCAGACGACGCAGACCATCGCCTTCCGCACCCAGCACCCAGGCGATCGGCCCCTTCTGATCGACGGTGTAAATAGACTTCTCCGCCTCGCCAGCAGCACCCAGGATCCACACACCGGCCTCCTGCATCTCCCGCAAGGCACGAGCCAGATTGGTGACGGTGATGTAGGGAACCGTATCTGCCGCACCGCTGGCCACCTTGATGGCCGTAGCGTTGAGACCGACTGCCTTATCCTTCGGGGCAATCACGGCATGGGCACCCGCCGCATCCGCCACGCGCAGACAGGCCCCCAGGTTATGCGGGTCCTGAATGCCGTCCAGCACCAGCAGCAAGGCAGGCTCTGTAAGCCCATCCAGAACATCAGGCAGCTTCAGCTCCTTGCGACGACCATCCACCCGGGCAACCACCCCCTGATGGCGACGCGTTCCAACCATGCGATCAAGCCGCTCGCCCTCGGACGGAATGATCCGGGTACCCAGCTGCTCGGCGTGACGAAGCAGATCCCTGGCCCGGGCGTCATTACGTTGGGCATCGGTGAAAATTTCGAAGATGCCCTCTGGATCCTGGCGAAGCTTGGCGAGAACGGCATGAAAACCGTAGATGAGGCGGGAACTGGTGTTGTCAGACACGAGGCTTGGCTTTCTTCTTTGTGCTGTCCGCGGCACTCTTGCGCGGCATTGAGGTTTTGGCCTTGGCTTTGGTTTTGTCTTTCATGGCCTTCGGCGAGGGCGCTGATTCTACCGCCTCGCCAGGCACTTCGGGCTGGCTTGCCTTGGCCGATCGACGGCGCCCTGCTGGAGGAGCAGCCTCCACAGCCTGAGCAGGCTCCGGCGCAATGCGTGCAGCCTTTGTACGCGATGTCTTGCCCACTCGCTCGGTGACACGCTCCGGGCCCTGAAGGAGGCGAAAATCGATCTTGCTGGCCTCCATGTTCACCCGCACCAGTTGCACCCGAACCTGGTCGGACAGGCGATAGCGCTGGCCGGTGCGCTCCCCCACCAGTGCATGCTGGGCATCGTCGAAGTGAAAATAGTCACTCCCCAGATCCGAGATATGCACAAGGCCTTCGACGAAGACGTCATGGAGCGCCACAAACAGCCCGAACGGCACCACCGCCGACACGCTGCCCTCAAACTCCTCGCCGATGCGGTCCTGCATGTAGTAGCACTTGAGCCAGTTTTCCACATCTCTGTCAGCTTCGTCGGCACGGCGCTCGGTCATCGAGCAGTGCATGCCGATTGCCTCCCAATCCCCGTTTTCCTGAGCCGGCGTGTAGTGCTGCCCCAGAAGCGCCGCCTTGATCGCGCGATGCACCAGCAGATCGGGGTAACGCCGGATGGGCGACGTGAAGTGGGTATAAGCCTCGTAAGCAAGACCGAAGTGCCCCACGTTTTCAGGGCTGTATACCGCCTGACGCAGGGAGCGGAGCATCACGGTCTGGAGAAGTTGCAGATCCGGCCGCGCCTTGATGCTCTCCAGCAACCGGGCGTAATCACCGGCCCTGGGCTCCTCACCCCCTCCCAGCTGCAGCCCGAACTCGCCCAGGAAATCCCGCAACTTGGCGAGCTTCTCGGGGGTCGGCCCCTCATGAACCCGGTACAGGGCTGGATGTTCCTGCCCCTGCAGGAACTCGGAAGCACACACATTGGCAGCGAGCATGCACTCCTCGATCAGGCGATGGGCATCGTTGCGACTCTCCGGAATGATCTTCTCGATCTTGCCGTTGTCGTCGAACACCATCCGGGTTTCCTGGGTTTCGAAATCGATCGCACCCCGCTTTGCCCGGGCCTTGAGCAACACCCGGAAGAGCTTGTCCAGATTCTGCAGGTGGGGAAGCAGGCCACCGACGATCTCGAGCGCCGCAGGATCATTGTCATAGAGCGCCGCCGCGACCTGGTTGTAGGTGAGGCGAGCCTTGGAGAACATCACCGCCGGATAGAAGCGATACTGCTTGATCACCCCCGTCTGGGAGATGGCCATGTCGCAGACCATACACAGACGCTCCACCTGAGGATTCAGCGAACATAGCCCATTCGAGAGCTTCTCCGGCAGCATCGGAATCACCCTGCGCGGAAAGTAGACCGAATTGCCACGGTCGTAGGCCTCGCCATCCAGCGCAGAGCCGACCGTCACATAGTGGGAGACATCGGCGATGGCAACCACCAGCCGAAAACCACGCCCCTGGCGTTCGCAATACACCGCGTCGTCGAAATCCCTGGCCGTCTCGCCATCGATGGTCACCAAGGGAAGCGCAGTGAGATCCTCCCTGCCCTTCCAGTCCATCTTGCGGACTTTGTCTGGCAGGCGGCGGGTCTGCTCCTTCGCCGCCTTGCCAAACTCGAACGGCAACTCGTGCTTGCGCAGGGCAATCTCGATCTCCATGCCGGGATCTGCATAGTTGCCGAGCACTTCGACAACCTTGCCGATAGGCTGAGCGTAGCGGGTCGGCTGTTCGACCAGTTCCACCACCACGACCTGCCCGGCTACGGCTTTGGATTTGGCCCCTGGGGCCAGCAGGATCTCCTGGGAGATGCGGCGGTTCTCTGGGACAACCAGGGTTACCCCGTTCTCGACCAAGACCCGACCGACCACACGCGTATTGGCGCGCTCCAGCACCTCTACGATCTTGCCTTCCGGCCGGCCGCGCCGATCAAGGCCGGCAATGCGCACCATCACCCGATCCCCGTGAAGGACCTCACGCATCTCATTGGGTCCAAGGAAAACGTCGGCCCCCTCTTCGTCGGTTACTACAAAGCCGTAGCCTTCCGGGTGCCCCTGCACCGTACCGCGAATGAGATCAGCCTTCGCGGGCAGGAGATAATCGCCACGCCGATTGCGCATGACCTGACCATCACGCTGCATCGCAAACATGCGACGCTCGAAAAACTCGATCTCCGCCGCCTGGATATCCAGGGCAGCAGCAAGGTCAGCAAACGGCAACGGAATGCCCTGCTCGCCAAGCGTTTGGATGACGAACTCCCTGCTCGGCAGCGGAAATTCGTACTTCTGGCACTCCCGTTCGAAGAAGGGATCACTGCGGCGCAGTTTGCTAAGTTTTTTAGTGTTCTTGGCTTTTGATATTGACACGGATAATTTCTACTCTATAATTTTGAGCTCGTTGCCCAGATGGCGAAATTGGTAGACGCGCTAGTTTCAGGTACTAGTGCCGCGAGGCGTGGAGGTTCGAGTCCTCTTCTGGGCACCAGGATGTTTCGGAGAAGCCGGTCGGTTGACCGGCTTTTTCTTTGTTTGTTTCGATTGCGACGGATGATCCAAAAAGTGTGGGCTGCAAGGCTTTTGCGTCTGCATCAATTTGTTCTATAATAGCGCTTTCGTTGCCCAGATGGCGAAATTGGTAGACGCGCTAGTTTCAGGTACTAGTGCCGCGAGGCGTGGAGGTTCGAGTCCTCTTCTGGGCACCAGATATATCGGAAAGGCCGGTCAGTTGATGACCGGCCTTTTTGTTTTGTCGTTCACCGCTCCACCCTCCTCGTTTCCGCCCGGGCATGAATGGACGAAGCCCCGGATGCAGGCGGCGAGCCTGCAACCGGGGCTTATCGAGAGACCTACGCTCAGGCGCCGAAAGGATGGCGCTTCAGAATAGTCTCGTCACGTTCCGGCCCGGTGGACACCACATCAATGGAAATCTCGCAGATCTCCTCGATGCGATGCAGATAGGCCCGGGCTTCAGGCGGCAGTGCATCCCAGGTGCGCGCACCAAAGGTGGTTCCACTCCAGCCAGGCATGGTCTCGAGAATGGGTTCGCAGCGAACCACCTCCTCCGCGCCCATCGGCAACAGGTCGATACGCTTGCCGTCCAGCATATAACCGGTGCACAGCTTGAGTTCGGTGAGCCCGTCCAGAACATCCAGCTTCGTGATGCACAAGCCCGAGACACCGTTGATGATGATCGAACGCTTCAGCGCAGCCAGATCAAGCCATCCACAGCGACGCTTGCGGCCGGTAACGGTGCCGAACTCACGGCCAACGGTGGACATCTGGTAGCCCGGAGTACCGGGGGTCTCAAAATCCAGTTCAGTGGGGAAAGGACCGCCGCCAACGCGGGTACAGTAAGCCTTGGTAATGCCCAGCACGTAGTGCAGCCGGCCAGGGCCCACGCCAGAACCCGCAGCCGCCTGGCCGGCAACGCAGTTGCTGGAGGTCACAAACGGATAGGTACCGTGATCAATGTCGAGCAAGGTGCCCTGCGCACCCTCAAACAGCAGATTGCCCCCTGCCTTGTTGATGGCGTAAAGGTCTGCCGAAACATCGGTCACCATCGGCCGAATCTCTTCGGCATCGGCCATCGCTTGGTCGAACACGGCCTGAAACTCAACCGGTTCGGCGCCCAGATACTGGGTCAGAACGAAATTGTGATAGTCGAGTACTTCCGCCAGCTTTTCGGCAAAGCGTTTCGGATCGAACAGATCGTAGACCCTCAGGGCCCGACGGGACACCTTATCCTCATAGGTCGGGCCAATGCCCTTGCCAGTCGTACCGATCTTGTCACCGGCACTCTTCTTCGCCTCGCGCGCACGGTCGAGAGCCGAGTGATAGCCGAGAATGACCGGACAGCCCGGGCTGATCCGCAGGCGTTCCCGCACCTTGATGCCGCCAGCCTCCAGCCCACGGACTTCAGCCAGCAGGTGATGGATGTCCAGCACCACGCCATTGCCGATGTAGCACTGGACGCCTTCCCGGACGATACCGGAGGGCACCAGATTCAACTTGTACTCTGTCGTCCCGACCACAAGGGTGTGACCCGCGTTGTGCCCGCCCTGGAAGCGCACTACCCCCTGAGCCTGATCGGTCAACCAGTCAACGATCTTGCCTTTGCCTTCATCGCCCCACTGGGTACCGACCACCACTACATTCTTTGCCATTTTTCTTACTCTCCCTGAAGCGGTTCAACCTGCCAGGCGCCGCCCCGCAGAATTAGATGCCGGTCACAACCGGCCTCACGCCACGTGCCTTCATGGCCGGGCAATTCAACGACTACATTCTCCCCTGCTTCGCGCAGGCGGGCTACAGCCTCGTCAAAACCTTCCGTCCCCGCGCCAGACGCGAGGATGGCGCCAGGCAGCAGTGGATCGGCAACCTGCGCAGCAAGCTCCCGCAGATCAAGGCTGAATCCGGTAGCCGGACGCCCCCGACCGAAGGCGCGGCCGACGCTGTCGTAACGCCCGCCGAGCGCCAGGGCGACAGGAGAATTCCCTCCGTAGGCCGCAAACACCACACCACTGTGATAGTGGTAGCCGCGCAAATCGGCCAGATCAAAGCTGATGGGCAAGTCTGCCAGCTGCGTGGCCAGTTGCTCCAGGTCATCCAGCGCAGCACGAATCTCGCCATCGTCGGGCAGCAAGGCGCGGGCCTTACCCAGCACGTCAGCAGCCCCGTAAAGCGTTGGCAAAGCCAGCAACCCGGTCCGCACTTCCGCAGCCACATCGCCAAGCAACTCATGCAGTCCGGGAAGATCCTTGGCCTGCAGGCAATCGAAAAGCGCCTCTTCCCGATCAGCCGGCAACCCCGCCTTGCGGGACAAGGCCTTGAACAGGCCCACATGGCCCAGGTCAATCCGCGAGGTACCGACACCGGCAATGCTCAGCGTCCCGGCCAGCAGCCGGATCACTTCTGCGTCGGCTTCGAGGCCCGCGTGACCGTAAAGCTCGGCACCGAGTTGGAGAGGCTCGCGGGTTGCGGTAAGCGACGAAGGAACGGCATGGGCAACCGTGCCGCAGTAGCACAGTCGGGTCACCCCCTTGCGGTTGAGCAGATGAGCGTCGATGCGGGCGACCTGGGTCGTGATGTCGGCCCGCACCCCCATGGTACGGCCCGACAGCTGATCCACAAGCTTGAGGGTCTTCAACTGGAGATCCTGACCCGCGCCGGTCAGCAAGGACTCAAGATATTCGAGTAGCGGAGGCGCGACGAGCTGATATCCGTTCAAACGAAAGGCATCGAGCAGGCGACGGCGCAGATCTTCCAGCTTGGCAGCCTCTGCGGGCAGGGCGTCCTGGATATATTCGGGTAGAACCCAACGCAACATGGGTAGAGCGCCTCAGGAAAAGACAATCAGAATAGCGAGGCCGAGAACCATCGAACCCAGACCGACAAAACGTATTTGCCCGTCAGCCAGACGGATCAGGCGGGCAAAAGTCTCCCGCCAGGCGGCGGGAGCGACGAAGGGAATAACGCCTTCCAGCACCAGCATCAGTGCAAAAGCGATGATCAGGGTCCTCCCCATTACTTCCCGCTCTTGCCCGAATCGGAACCGCCGGACCGACCGCCAGCGCCCTTCAGGTACTTGAAGAACTCAGAGCTCGGCTCAACGACCATGACGTCGGACTTGCTCTTGAAGCTGCTGCGGTAGGCTTCGAGACTGCGGTAGAAGGAATAGAACTCGGGGCTCTGGCCGAAGGCCTGGGCATAGATGGCGGACGCCTTCGCATCGCCTTCACCCTTGACCATCTGGGCAGTGCGGTAAGCCTCGGCAATGATCACTTCACGCTGCTTGTCGGCATCGGCCTTGATCTTCTCTGCCTCGGCGCCCCCCTCGGAACGGAGCTCGTTGGCCACGCGCTTGCGCTCTGCCTCCATGCGCCGATAAACCGACTCGGACACTTCGGCAGGCAGGTCAACCCGCTTCAGGCGCACATCAACGATCTGAACGCCGATCTTGCGGGAATCCTGATCGGCCTTCACACGCATCTCATCCATGATCTTGTTCCGCTCGCCGGACACCACATCATGCACCGTCCGCTTGCCGAACTCCTCGCGCAGACCGGCATTCACCGTCTGCTCAAGGCGCGTCTTCGCCCGGGCCTCATCCCCGCCGACGGAGATGTAGTAAAGCTTCGGATCAACGATGCGCCACTTGACGAAAAGATCCACCAGCACGTTCTTTTTCTCGGACGTGATGAAGCGCTCGGGCTCCGTCGTATCGAGGGTCAGGATCCGGCTGTCAAAGTAGCGCACGTTCTGGATGAGAGGGATCTTCATGTGCAGACCCGGCTCACTGATCTGCTCCTTCACCTCACCCAACTGGAAGACGAGGGCATGCTGACGCTGATCCACGGTAAACAAGGACATGGACAACACGGCGACGATAAACAGGCCGACGCCGACAAAAAGTGACAGGCGCTCTCTCATCAACGTTCTCCCCGATCGCGATTGCGTGTGGCTTCGCGGGTTCTGGCCTCACCCGAGAGGGCATCCGCACGCGGCGGTGTAACTGAGCTCTCCGCCGCAGGTGCGACAGAGGGACGTGCCGCCTGCGCTGGATCGGCAGTCGGAGCCAAACCCGCTGCAGCGGTCGCCTGCATCAGCTTGTCGAGGGGCAGATAAAGCAGGTTGCCGCTGCCTTTCGCATCCACCATGACCTTCGACGTGCTGGACAGGACCTGCTGCATGGTCTCGATATACATGCGCTGGCGCGTCACTTCCGGCGCCTTGGAATATTCAGTCAGGATCTGCTTGAAGCGCGAGGCATCACCCTCAGCCTGGGCGACCACCCTGCCCTTGTAGGCATCTGCCTCCTCAAGCAGACGCGAAGCGGCACCGCGGGCCCGCGGAATCACGTCGTTCGCGTAAGCCTGGCCTTCGTTTTTCTGGCGCTCACGATCCTGACCGGCCTTGACCGCATCATCGAAAGCGGCCTGAACCTGCTCGGGAGGCTGGGCGTTCTGCATCGTCACCTTACTCACCTGGATACCCGTCGCGTAACGATCAAGGATTTCCTGGGTCAGCTTCTGGGCATTTGCGGCCACCTGCTCACGCCCTTCGTACAGTACGAAGTCCATCTTGCTCTTGCCCACGATTTCACGAACAGCAGTTTCTGCTGCCTGAATCACGGAATCGTCAGCGCCTCGGTTGTTAAACAGATACTGCTGTGGATCCTTGAGGACGTATTGCACAGCAAACTGGATGTTCACGATGTTCTCGTCGTCGGTGAGCATCAGGGCTTCCTTGAGCACCTTGTTACGCTCCGACCCCCGATAGCCGATTTCCACCGTACGCACGCCGGTCAAATTGACCAATTCGTGGGACTGCACGGGGTAAGGCAGGCGCCAGCGCAGACCCGGTTCGGTCGCTTCCAGGAAACGTCCGAACTGCAGCACGATTCCCCGCTGGCTTGCATCCACGATGTAAAAGCCGCTGGCCAGCCAGACCACGGCACCGAAGGCAGCGATCAGCCCGATACCGCCGCCGAACTGGCGAAAATTGAATTCGGGCAGACGGTTACCACCGTCACCACCACCGGAGCCTCCACTACGCCCGGGCTCGCGGCCAAACATGCCCGACAGGCGCCGGTTGAAGTCGCGCCACAATTCTTCGAGGTCTGGAGGACCCTGGTTATCGCCGCCGCCGCGATTGTCGCCGCCACCACGGTTGCCCCATTTGGGATCATTGAGGGACATGAGAATGCCTGAGATCACGGTATGTATCCGCTCCGGGAAGTGGGGTAACTGGAACGCGTCAGTATGACTCGTCCCGGGATTCCGAGATGGCTGCCAGCGCTGCCTTGTGTTTCAGGGCCACGTCTGCAAGAACCTGGCGCAACAGATCAAGCCCTTCGCCTGACCTGGCGCTGAGCAAAACGCGCGAGATGTTACCACAAGCGTCCTGCTGCACTTCCGCGCTTGCCATGCTCGCGTCGATCTTGTTCCAGACCTGGATCTGCGGAAGCATCCCTGCCCCGATCTCGTCGAGCACACCATTGACAGCCGCAATCTGTCCTTCCCTGTCATCGCTGGATGAATCGACGACATGCAGCAACAAATCGGCTGATACCGTTTCCTCAAGCGTGGCGTGAAAAGCTGCTACCAGGGAGTGAGGCAGATCTCGAATGAATCCGACCGTATCAGAGAGGACGATGTTCCCGGCCTCACCGAGAAAAAGACGACGGGAGGTCGTATCCAGCGTTGCGAACAGCTGATCGGCGGCGTAGGCGCCCGCTTTGGTCAAGGCGTTGAAGAGCGTGGATTTTCCGGCGTTGGTGTAACCCACGAGGGACACGCTGAGCACGTCCCGCCGTTCCCGTGCCCGCCTGCGCACGGCGCGCTGACGCTCAAGAACGGCCAGCCGTCCTTTGAGCATCTTGACGCGCTCGCCCAGCAACCGGCGGTCGGTTTCGAGCTGCTTCTCACCCGGACCACGCAAACCGATGCCGCCCTTTTGCCGCTCCAGGTGGGTCCAGCCTCTGACAAGACGGGTGGAAAGGTGCTGCAACTGGGCCAACTCGACCTGCAGTTTGCCTTCATGGCTTTTGGCACGGAGGGCAAAGATGTCGAGGATCAATGCCGATCTATCGACAACCCGGCAGTTGAGCTTGCGTTCAAGATTGCGCTGCTGGGCAGCGGTGATGTCGTGATTGAAGATGACGAGATCCGCCTCGTTCATCTGGGCGACCTGGCCGATCTCCTCAGCCTTGCCTTTGCCCACGTAGAACGCCGGATCAGGCGCCTGCCGACGACCCTGGACAACACCCACCACACTGGCTCCCGCACTTGAAGCCAGCAGGCCAACCTCCGCGAGGCGCTCGTCGATACCGCCTTGCCCGAAATCAACCTGAACCAAAACGGCGCGGTTTCCCGCGGAGGGTCGCTCAAACACGCGTCAGCCCGCTTGATCTTCAGCCTTCAAATGGCCCTTGATGAGGGAAGTCAGCTTGCTGCCTCGTTTTGTTCCTGCTGGATATTGACCGGCCGTGCGGGGACCACGGTCGAGATGGCATGCTTGTACACCATTTGGGTTACGGTGTTCTTCAACAGAACAACGTACTGATCGAAGGACTCGACCTGACCTTGCAACTTGATGCCGTTCACCAGGTAAATGGAAACCGGCACGTGCTCGCGCCGCAATGCGTTGAGGAACGGATCTTGTAAGAGTTGCCCCTTGTTGCTCATGGTAGAACCTCTATGGTTTTAGTTTGGAATAATTATAGAGCCTTTTGCTGCACTGCCACAAAATGACAGCAAGCCGCTCGATGGTGTGGAAAACGGTTCTTCAATCCTTATTCGCGTAAGGATTGTGGGACGACTTGAATTGTATCCGCAAAGGGGTGCCCTGCAGTTTGAACGCCTCCTGGAAGCTCCGCTCCAGGAAACGCACATATGACGGTGGCACATGATCGAGCGCACTACCATGCACCACGATCACCGGAGGATTCATCCCCCCCTGGTGGGCATAACGCATCTTGGGACGGAAGCCTCCGTGCCGAGGCGGCTGCTGGCGGACAATCGTATCGAGAAGCAGACGGGTCAGTTTGGGCGTGGACAGCTTGGTCATCGCTGCTTCGTAGGCGCCATCCACAGCCTTCAACATGGGGGCGATACCTTGGCCCTTCAAGGCTGAAACGTAAAGAAATCGCGCAAAGCCCAGGAAGGGCAGCTTGCGGGCGATATCTTCCTTGATACGCTCACGACGGTAGTCGTCCACGCTGTCCCATTTGTTCACTGCAACAACCAGCGCCCTGCCGGCTTCCACGGCAAAGCCTCCGATGTGTGCGTCCTGATCGGAAATCTCCTGGCTTGCGTCAAGCACCAGGACAACGACATTGCATTGCTCAACAGCCTGCAGGGTCTTGATGACCGAAAACTTCTCGACTGCCTCGAAGACCTTGCCGCGTTTGCGCAGGCCCGCGGTATCGATCAGCGTGTAATGCCTGCCGTTGCGCTCGAAGGGCACCTCAATGGCATCCCGCGTGGTTCCGGGCATGTCGAAGGCAATGACTCGTTCCTCGCCGATCAGGGTATTGACCAGGGTGGACTTGCCCACGTTGGGGCGTCCGACGATGGCCACACGGGGGCCCTTTTCGTCAGGAAGCTCATCGTCCTCGTCTTCCGGAAAGGACTCCAGGATCAACTCCATCAGGGAATTGACGTTGTCGCCGTGGGCCGACGAAATACATAGCGGGTCACCGATACCCAAGGCATGAAACTCGGCCGACACCATCGCCCGGTTCATGCCCTCCGCCTTGTTCACGACCAGAAAGGTCGGGCGGCCGGCGCGACGCAGACGGCTGGCAATCTGCTCGTCGTGGGGGGTAAGCCCGGAACGGGCATCCACCATGAAAACCAGTGCATCGGCTTCGGCGATCGCCTGCTCCGCCTGCTTGGCCATCTCATGAACGATGCCATCCTTGGCCACGGGGTCGAAACCCGCGGTATCAACCACCAGGAATTCCCGTTCAAGCGCTCGCCCCATGCCGTAGCGGCGGTCCCGGGTCAAGCCAGGAAAATCGGCGACCAGGGCATCACGCGTCTTGGTGAGGCGGTTGAAGAGGGTCGATTTGCCCACATTGGGGCGTCCTACCAGGACCAGGGTGGGTTTCACGCGTCGGCGACTCCGTTATTGAACGCCAAGGGCGTAAACACTTCCGTCCTGCGTTTGCACGACGATGTCGCTGCCGGCACGCTGGATATCTGCAAGAATCGGGCTGGAATCAGTGCGCTGGCGGCCTACGAGGCTGCCGTCGTCCTTGCGAAGGACATGCACATAGCCCTCGATGTCACCCACGACCACATGCTCTCCGACCACGCGGGGACGCCCCGCGCCGCGGCCGGCAAGCTGATCCTGCTTCCAGGCGCTGGCACCGGTGGACAGATCGAGGGCATGTACGGCCCCCTTCGCATCGGTGACGAAAACCTGCCGTCCATCCTGGTCGAGCCCCTTCGAGCTGGACATGTCCCGCGTCCACAAGGTGGAGCCGTTGGCCAGATCGAAGCAGGCAATACGCCCCTGATAGGCCACCGCGCACGCTGCACGGGCCCCCAGTACCGGAAGGCTGGTGATGTCGGCAATCCGTTCGAGCTCGGTGGCACCTCGCGGAACGGCCACGGCGCCTTCCCACATCAGGCTGCCATTGACTGCGCTGACGGCCACCAGTTTGCCGCCCGGGAAGCCGGCAAAGACCGCATTCCCTTCGAGCACCACGCCCGCTGAATTGCGCAGGGAGAGCGCAGGCAGGGCGCGCTGGTAAACCCAGCGCCGTTTGCCGTCCGCCGGATCAAGCCCAAAAAGGCGGCTATCTGCACTACGCACCACCACTATCCCGTCAGACAGCACCGGGGCAGCGAGAATCTCCGCATTGACCGACACCCGCCACTTGATCTGGCCCGACTCCGCGTCCAGGGCAATAACCTCACCCTTGGGCGAGCCCACCACAACCAATCGACTGTTGGCACCCACGCCGCCGGAAATCGGAGTGTCGACCGAAGTCTTCCAGACACTCCGCCCGGCTTGCAGGCGGACGACAGTGCCATCCCCTGCCGCTGCAAAAACCGCATCGCCGGAAACCGCCGGCTGAAAAACGAAACGACCTGCCCCACCGACGCGCCCCTTCCAGGTCTCGGTCGCATTCACGGAACTGGTCAGCGGCTTGAGCGACGGGATCTTGGTGTTCGACGAGGAAAACGGATTCAGGGACGAACACGCACCCAGGCACAAGGCACCCGCCAGGATCAGCGCCAGGCGGTGCGCCCTCATTGGGCACCCCCGACGGCATCAAGCTTGGCCTGGGCAATTTCACGCAGGGTGGAAGCCTCGGGCTTCACTGCCGTAGCCAGTGCATCGACAGCGGCCTTGTAGGCCGCCCGCGCCTCGGCTGGCTTGCCCTGGGCCACCAGGATGTCACCCTTCAGATCGGCGAAACGGGCCGCCAGATCGGCATCGACCGGAGCCTGGAGCTGCGCCAGGGCCTCGTCATAGGCCTTCTCGTCAAGCAGTACGGTAGCCAGACGCAGCCGCGCCAGGTTGCGCAGGGCCGGATCGTTGGCTTTCTCGGCCGCCCAGGCGAGGGGCACGCGGGCGTTCTTCAGATCGCCGGCATCGCTCTGCACCTTGGCAGACAGCAGGGCTGCCAGGTCGGCGTAGGGGGTGCCGCTGTACTTCTCGATGATCGCCCCGGTTACTTCCCGGGCCTTCTGGGCATTGTGCTCGACAGCAGCCTGCTGCACGACCGCATAGAGGGCCGAAGCCTCGGCGCCTTGCTGGCCCCGGTACCAGTTCCAGCCCTGCCAGCCCACCGAGGCCAGGGCCGCAACCACGGCGACCGCTGTCACAACGGTGCCATAGCTCTCCCACCAGCCCTTGATCTGGGAAATCTGTTCCTGTTCTTCGAGGTCAAATGCTGCCATCGTCTTCTTCCGATTCGAGTAGGCGGTCCGCCAGGGTTTCGGGGAGCGCGTCCATCGGGACGCGAATCTGTTCACTGCCGTCGCGCAAGGGCTTGAGGCTGACCTCGCCTGCCGCGGCCTCATCGTCACCGATGACCACTGCAAAGGGCGCGCCGGATGCATCGGCACGCTTCATCTGGGACTTGAAGCCCCCACCACCACAATGCAGGGTCACTGAAAACCCGGTACCGCGCAGTGCTTCGGCCACACGAAAGGCTGCCCGCTGGGCGGCCTCGCCCGCATGAACCACATAGACATCCGGCACCACACGTTCCGCCTCACCACCACACTCCTGCCAGAGGGCCAGAAGTCGCTCCACACCCATGGCAAAACCAGCCGCCGGCGCGGGCTTGCCGCCGAGCTGGGCCACCAGCCCGTCATAGCGGCCACCCGCACAGATCGTGCCCTGAGCGCCGAGGCGGGTCGTGACCCACTCGAAGACCGTACGGTTGTAGTAGTCAAGGCCGCGCACCAGACGGTGATTGATACGATAGGGCATTCCTGCATCCTTCAGCAGGGTCTGCACACCATCGAAGTGCTTACGGGACTCCTCGCCCAGGAAATCCGCAAGGCGGGGCGCCGCTTCGACAATACCCTGCAGGTCGGGATTCTTGGTATCCAGGATGCGCAGCGGATTCGAGTACAGGCGGCGCAGGCCATCCTCGTCGAGGCGATCCTTGTGCTGCTCGAGATAGGTGATCAGGGCTGCACGATGCGCTGCGCGCTCCTCGCTGCTACCCAGGGAGTTGATCTCCAGCCTGACATCGTCAAGACCCAGATCGTCCCACAAACGCGCGCACATGAGGATGTGTTCGGCATCGATGTCCGGACCTTCGTAGCCCAAGGCCTCCACGCCAACCTGATGGAACTGGCGATAGCGCCCCTTCTGCGGGCGCTCGTGGCGGAACATCGGACCGTGATAGTAGAGTCGGCGTGGATTACCGAACAGCAGGTTGTGCTGGATCGCGGCCCGCACGCAGGACGCGGTGCCTTCCGGGCGCAGCGTAAGGTGCTCACCGTTGAGGGCATCCTCGAAGGAGTACATCTCCTTCTCGACGATGTCGGTCACTTCACCGATGGCGCGCTTGAACAGCGGCGTCGGCTCGACGATGGGCATGCGGATGGGACGGTAGCCGTAGCTGTGAAGCCAGTTGCGGACGATGTCCTCGAACTGCTCCCACACTTCGGCGTCGTCGGGCAGGATGTCATTCATCCCGCGCACGGCCTGGAGGACTTTGCTCATGATCTTTCTTGTTTTTCGTGGGGGACGTCCGGCGCTTCAGGCCGGAGCGCCCTTGCGGCGGTAGGTACGGGCCACGTACCTTTCAATGATTGTCTTGAATTCGTTACTGATGTTGTCGCCACGCAGGGTCTGGGTCTTCACGCCGTCCTCGAAGACCGGCGCCGCGGGAGACTCACCGGTTCCGGGCAGGGATATCCCGATGTTGGCATGCTTGCTCTCACCCGGACCATTGACGATGCAGCCCATCACGGCGAGGTTCATGTTCTCGACGCCATCGAACTGCTCACGCCAGATCGGCATGTTGTCGCGAACATAGCTCTGCACATCGGAAGCCAGTTCCTGGAACAAAGTGCTGGTGGTGCGCCCACAGCCCGGGCAAGCCGTCACCATGGGTGTGAACGCGCGCAAGCCCATGGTCTGAAGGATCTCCTGGGCGACGATGACCTCCTGGCTGCGGCTCCCGTTGGGCTCCGGCGTCAGGGACACCCGAATGGTGTCGCCAATGCCTTCCTGCAAAAGCACGGCAAGCGCTGCAGTCGAGCCAACGATACCCTTCGAACCCATTCCGGCCTCGGTCAGCCCCAGGTGCAACGGGTAATCACACTTTGCGGCCAGATCACGATAGACGGCGATCAGATCCTGCACGCTGCTGACCTTTGCAGACAGGATGATCTTGTCACCACCCAGCCCGTACTCTTCCGCCTTCGCAGCCGACTCCAGGGCCGAGGTCACGAGGGCTTCGCGCATGACGGCACCGGCATCCCGGGGGATCTCGCGGCGGGCATTCTCATCCATGATCCTCGCCAGCACCGACGGGTCCAGGCTGCCCCAGTTGACACCGATGCGCACCGGCTTGTCGAAGCGGCAAGCCATTTCGACAATGGACGCAAACTGGGTGTCGCGCTTGGCGCCCTGCCCTACGTTGCCTGGATTGATTCGGTATTTGGCAAGAGCCTCGGCGCAGGCCGGGTTGTCAGCCAGCAATTTGTGGCCGTTGTAGTGAAAATCGCCTACCAGCGGGACGTCGAGATTCATGGACAGAAGCTTGTCCCGGATCCTGGGGACGGCCTTGGCCGCCTCATCGTTATTCACGGTGATCCGCACCAACTCCGACCCGGCCCGGGCCAACTGGGCCACTTGCATCGAGGTCGAAAAATCATCGGCCGTATCGGTGTTGGTCATGGACTGAACGACAATTGGGCCGCCAGAGCCAACCACAACCTGACCAATCCGCACTTCACGGGTGACACGCCGCGCGGCAGCCCGCCCGGAGAGAAGAAGATCCATGGTTTCTGCCCTCATTCCAGCTTGAGACGGGCAACCGTCGCCTTGGTGCCCAGATTGACCGGCGTACCGTTGCGCTCAAGTTTCACGTAACGGGCATTGCCGACAACCAGTGAAAAGGGAGCACGTGCTTCGAGTTGCTCCCGGGAGCCGGCCTTGCCGAGGCGCGAAAAAATGATCTTGCCGCTCGCGTCCTTGACCTCAACCCATGCATCCTGGCTGAAGTCGAAAACCAGGCGTTCCATGCCATCGGCGGCTTTTGGCGTCTCGACAACTGCCGGCACGGGAACAGCAACCGGCACCACCTCAGGTGCAACCGCCGGCGCACCAGGAAGAACCTGCGGGGCCACGGCCACCTCGGCCGGAGATGCCACAGCGGCACCAACAGCTACCGGGGTGACGGTTTCACCCGCCGGAGAGGGCTCGGACGAGGGCACAGCTTCAACAGGGGCCGGAAGGCTGGCAGCCAGCTCCTCGGCCGGCTTAGAGCGCAGGGTGTCGTAATACCAGCCCGCCACAACGACCCCAAGGAGCGCCAGGGCGGCCAGGATGCCGGGAATCACCGAGCGGCGGAAACGGCCTCGACCAATCTCTGGCATCTCGCCCTGAGCGTTAGAGCTAGGGGCCAGCTCCACATTGGCATCGGCCTCTGGAGGCTCAAGCTGGGCCAGCAGGGGTGCGGGATCGATCTTGAGGAGACGGGCGTAGTTGCGCAGGAAACCACGGGTGAACGCAAAACCCGGCAGGAGGTCAAAACGCCCGGACTCAAGGGCCTCGATCTGCCGAGGGTTGAGCTTGAGGGCATGTGCCACTTCAGAAATGCTGAGCCCTTGGGCCTCACGAGTGCGGCGCAGGCCATCACCGGCCCGGACTTCATCAACCGGGTTCGGGGAGGACGACAAAGCTTGAGAATCTGTCACTGATACAGCCCTTGCTGGAAAGCTTGATATTCGGGAGAAGCGGGAAAGCGCCGACGCAACTGTTGGGCAAGGGCAGCCTCGGCCGCCCGGTCACCGAGGCGACGCTCGACGCGGATGCCAAGCCACAGGCTTTCGGCAGTCGGCTCCCCACCTTCATGCAGCGCGGCAATATAGCGCCGCGACGCCTCATAGGCCCCTCGCCGGTAGGTGATGGCGGCGAGATGGTAAATGGCCTGCAGATTGGTCGCATCCGTCTCCAGCGACCGGAGAAACTGCTCTTCAGCCGCTCGATCGTTCTTGAGCCGAACCTGGCACAGCCCGGCATTGTTGAGCGCCCGGGCGGGACTCTGATAATAAGGATTGCGTGCCGCCGTGGTCAGGAGCTCGAGCCCGGCCTGCTCCTTGCCGACCGAGCACAGGAACCAGCCGTAGGCATTCATCACTTCCGGATCACCCGGGGCGAGACGCAGGGCATGGGCTAAATTCGCCTCCGCGATCTCGTTCTCCTCCAGATACATATGCACCTGGCCCATCAGCTGATAAACGGGGGCATAGCCGGAATCATAGGTGGCCGCGGCACGCGCCTCATCCAGGGCAACCCCGAAGCGGCCCGCCTGAAAATAGGCCTGACCGAGCTCCACATGCACCTTGGCCTTGCGCCGTCCGTCACTCTGAACGGGCTGTTCGGACACCGGGCGCTCCAGTCGCGCCACCCCTCCCGGGATCTGCGGACCCGCACAGGCAGACAGCATGAGCGGGATGGACAGGGCCAGCATAATGCGTTTCACGGTCAGACCTCCTGAATCGGCACAATGCGCGTCGTGCGGCGGGTCTTGTCCTGCACTTGGCCGGCCAGTTGGCCGCAAGCCGCGTCCACATCATCACCGCGGGTCTTGCGGGTGGTGGTGACGATACCGGCATCTATAAGGATCTCAGCAAAACGTCTGATCCGCGGCGCCGGCGAACGCTCGAAGCCGGACCCCGGAAAGGGGTTGAACGGAATGAGGTTGAATTTGCAAGGTACGTCCCGCACGAGGGCAACCAGCTCACGGGCATGGGCATCGGAATCGTTGATGCCGTCCAGCATGACGTACTCGAAAGTGATGAAATCTCGTGGCGCCTTCTGAAGGTAACGCCGACAGGCTGCCATCAGCTCGCGGAGGGGGTACTTCTGATTGATCGGCACCAGCTTGTCCCGCAAGGCGTCATTGGACGCGTGCAAGGAAACGGCAAGGGCCGTGGGGCAGGCGTCGCGCAGGCGATCCATGGCCGGCACGATGCCTGACGTGGATACGGTGACGCGCCGCCGGGAAAGACCGTAAGCGTTATCGTCGAGCATCAGCTTCAAGGCCGACACGACGTTGTCAAAGTTGGCGAGGGGCTCGCCCATGCCCATCATCACCACGTTGCTGATCACCCGCTCACCGTCGCCATTGGCGCCCAGCATGCGATTGGCCAGCCACAACTGACCGATGATCTCAGCGGCACTGAGGTTGCGGTTGAAGCCCTGCTTGCCTGTTGAACAGAAAGCGCAGTCAAGGGCACAGCCGGCTTGGGAGGAAATGCACAGGGTGCCGCGGTTGGTTTCGGGAATGAACACCGTTTCAACCGCATTGGCGTTGCCCACATCCAGCAGCCACTTGCGTGTACCGTCCGTGGAGATGCTGTCACGCACCGGCACCGGCGGCGTGATGCAGGCCGTCCCTGCGAGCTTGGCCCGCAGGGACTTGGCCACGTCGGTCATCTGGTCGAAATCGGTGGCACCGAAGCGATGCACCCAGCGGAGCACCTGCTTGGCGCGGAATGGTTTCTCACCTTGCTGGACAAACCAGTCGGTAAGGGCTTCGGCATCGAAATCGAGGAGATTGACCACGGGTAGTTCCATCCTTGGCAGCGGGAAGAAGGGCTTTCATCCCGCAACCAGAGATCATCAACGGCTGTAAACGTTCATGCCGGGGAAGAAGAAAGCAACTTCCACAGCGGCGGTTTCGGGCGCGTCGGAGCCATGCACGGCGTTGGCGTCGATGGACTCTGCGAAATCGGCGCGGATGGTGCCCTTGTCGGCCTTTTTCGGATCGGTGGCGCCCATCAGCTCACGGTTCTTGGCGATGGCGTTTTCACCTTCCAGGGCCTGGATCATCACCGGACCGGAGGTCATGAAGGAGACCAGATCCTTGAAGAAGGGGCGCTCCTTGTGCACAGCGTAGAACTCACCGGCTTCACGCTCGGAGAGGTGCACCAGCTTGGCCGCGATGATCTTCAGGCCGGCGCCTTCGAAACGGGCGTAGATCTGACCGATCACGTTCTTGGCAACAGCGTCGGGTTTGATGATGGACAGGGTACGTTCAATGGCCATGAGGCAGACTCCAGTGAGACAAAGGATGGTCGAAAAACTAAAGCCCGGAATTTTAGCAGGTTGGCGCCTCAGAACGGCGCTTTTCAACGCACAAGGCCCAACACCACTCGATCGAACGCGCTGACAAGCAATCACGAAGCCCGCCCGGAACAAGGCTGATCCAGGACGAAGGAAGGGTTCCGCAGTGACTCGCGACGGTCAGGCAAGGGGGCTGACCGGCAAGCGAAGACATCGGACAGATGGCTTCCGAAACACAGGAATGGGGGCAAAAAGGCGAAAAAAAAGGGTGCGCATCGCGCACCCCCAACCCCAACAGAGAGACTTAAGTACTGGCGCCATCGCACCAGGAAAACGCATTTTGTTGCTCGTGTTTGCGTTTTCAACTTGGAACGGAGTATGCGCATCTCCCTGCCCGGGCGTCTTGATTTGGGTCAAAAACCCTTCAGATAGCGTGGTGAATTTTCACCCCGTCAGCGAGACGTACCGCCGTCATCCTCCTTGACCGGAGGTTTCACCACCGGCGGTGCATCATCGTCGACCACCACTCGGTAGCCTGGGCCTTCAAGATCATCGAACTGACCACTCCGGACCGACCACCAGAATACAACCCCGATCACGAAAACCAGCACGACGGACAGGGGAATCAGCAGGTAAAGACTTTCCATGGAATCCCTCAGCGAGGTGGCCTGCGCTGCAAGCGCAAGGCATTCAGGACGACGAAGAGCGAGCTCGCCGACATGCCGATGCCCGCCATCCACGGCGTGACGAGCCCGAACATGGCGAGAGGTACGGCAGTGAAATTATAGGCAAACGACCACCACAGGTTTTGCCGGATGATGGCCAGCGCGCGACGGGACAGGGTGACCCCTTCGGCCAGAGAGGAAAGATGGCCGCTCAGCAGGACGATGTCGGCCTGGTTGCGGGCCAGATCGGTACCTCCGCCCATAGCCACCGACACCTGTGCCTGGGCCAGCACCGGCGCGTCATTCACGCCATCGCCCACCATGGCGATCACCGCATCGCCCTTCTGCAGGGCAACCAGGCCACGGTGCTTGTCCTCGGGCGTCATGCCGCCAAGGGCCTGTGCAACCCCGAGACGCCGGCCCAGCGCCTCGACCGTCGACGGCGTATCACCACTGAAGATGGACAGAGCAATACCCTTGCCACGCAGGGATTCGAAAGCTGCGGGGCAATCCTCCCGGAGACCATCGGAAAGGGTAAAGCCCGCCAACCATCCCTGCGCCGACCCCAGGGCAATCACCGTGCGCCCTGAGCGCTCATCCTCACGCAGAGCCTCGGGTACCGGCGAACCGGCAAGTTCGGCAACGAAGCTTGGCCGCCCGACGCGATGGGCCACACCGTTGAGCAAACCCGACACCCCTTGCCCCGTGGTCGCGGCCAGTTCAGCGATGGCCGGCAAGGCCCCGCCACCTGCACGCAGACGCAGCGCGGCGGCGATGGCATGCTCGGAACCCTGTTCGAGCGCAGCGGCCAGGGCCAGGACGCCCGCCTCGTCGACGCGCCCCAGCAGGCGTACCTGCTCGACCCGCATCTCTCCGTATGTGAGGGTGCCAGTCTTGTCGAAGACGAAATGATCAGCCCGGGCCAGCGCCTCGATGGCGTGCCCGCGGGTTACCAGCACGCCGATGCGGGCCAGGGCATCGGTCGCCACGGTGAGCGCCACCGGTGTCGCGAGGGACAGGGCGCAAGGGCAGCTCACCACCAGCACAGAGACAAACACCCACAAGGCCCGGTCCGGATCGGTCCACCACCACCATGCAGCCGTCACCACCGCCAGCACCAGCAGCGCCACGATGAAATAAGCGGCGACGCGATCAGCCTGCTGAACCACTCTGGGCTTTTCTGCCGACGCACGCTCCATCAGATGACGAATGGCCGCCAGCCGGGTGTTGTCACCGGTGCGGGAGACCCGCACGGTCAGGGGGCTGCCGATATTGAGGCTCCCTCCTGTCACCTCGGCCCCCGGCGCCTTGGGCACCGGCCGGCTCTCACCGGTCAGGAGGGCTTCATTGGCCTCGCTGTTGCCGTCGATCACCACGCCGTCGGCAGGCACGGTTTCACCGGGCTTGATGCGGATGATGTCGCCCGCCACGAGTTGCGAGACCGGCACCCGCTCACCTTCCGGCAGCGGGTAGGCAGCCAGTCGCTCGGCAAAGGCCGGCAGGGCTTTGCCCAGCTCCTCGACCCCGCGCACGGCCTTCTGGCGGGCGAGCATCTCCACATAACGCCCGCACAGCAGGAAGAAGACGAACATGGTGACCGAGTCGAAGTACACCTCTCCCCTGCCCGTGAAGGTGGCCCAGCAACTCGCCACAAAGGCCGCCCCCACACCGAGGGCCACAGGCACGTCCATGCCCAGGCGACGCAGGCGCACATCGCGCAGGGCGTGGCTGAAGAAGGGGGCGGCGGAATACAGCACAACCGGCGCGGTGAGAATCAGGCTGGCCCAGCGCATCAACAACTCGATGTCGGCCGTCATGTCGCCGGGGTCAGCCACATACACCGGGAAGGCGTACATCATGACCTGCATCATGCCGAAGCCGGCCACGAACAGGCGCCACAGGGCGGAACGACGCTCCCGCTGGGAAATCTGCTCCGACCGGGCGGAGTCATACGGGTAGGCCCGGTAACCAATAGCCTGGATGGCGCCGAGGATGTCGGAGAGCTTGATATTGCGCTCGTCCCAGCGCACCCGGGCACGCCGGGTGGCGTAGTTGATGTCCACCGCCGTGACACCCGGCTGATGGGCCACATGCTGCTCGTTGAGCCAGATGCAGGCGGCGCAGGTGATGCCTTCGAGGATCAGGTCGGCTTCCCGCTCATGCTCGCCGATGGGCTTGACGAAGCCCTGCTGAAAGTCGGGATGGTCAAAAAGCCCCAGCTCCTTGAGCTCGTCGGGCATGGCCTCCCGGGCCTGCTCGGGCAGCGTGTCGCGGCGTTTGTAGTAATCCACCAGCCCGCTGCTGACGATGGACTGGGCCACGGCCTGGCAGCCCGTACAGCACATCTGGTGGGGGGTTCCATCGATCTCCACCGGAAGATCCACATCAGCGGGGATGGGCAAGCCGCAGTGATAGCAGTCGTGCTCGGACGACGGGAGGGATTCGGACAACACGGGCCTCGCTGACAACGCACGCGACCGGACGGCCGCGGTAAACACGCTCTTTTATCACAAAGCGCAGGCCCGGCAAAACGCACCCGGACCCTCAAAAACCGAAAGCGCGCCACTCGGGCGCGCTTTCGGACATTCAGCAGGCGGAAATCAGATCATCCGGAGCATGCGCGGGAACCACGCTTCTTGAATAACTGACGTGATGCCATCAGGAGATCATTCCAAGCATGCGCGGGAACCACAGCGACAGGCCCGGCCAGTATGTCACCAGCCCCAGGAACACCAGCATCGACAGCAGCCACGGCCATACTGCCACCGTCAGCTCGGTGATGCCCATCTTGGTAATGCCCGAGGCCACGTACAGGTTGAGCCCCACCGGCGGATGGCACATGCCTACTTCCATGTTCACCACCATGATGATGCCGAAGTGCACCGGGTCGATGCCCAGCTTCATCGCTACCGGGAACAGGATCGGCGCAAAGATCAGCACGATGGACGAGGGCTCCATGAAGTTGCCGGCAAGCAGCAACAGCACGTTGACCGCGAGCAGGAAGGCGACGACACCCAGCCCGTTGCCCAGCATCCACTCGGCCAGAGCCTGCGGGATGTTCTCGTTGGTCATGATGAAGCTGAACAGCACCGCATTGGTGATGATGTAGAGCAGCATCGCCGACATGTTGGCAGAGTTGAGCAGCACCTTCGGCACGTCCTTCAGGGGCATGTCGCGGTACACAAACACGGCCACGAAGAAGGCGTACATGGCGCTCATGGCGGCCGCCTCGGTGGGCGTGAACATGCCGGTGTAGATACCGCCCATCACCACCACGATCAGCAGCAGGCCCCACACGGACTCCTTGAAGGCCTTCACGCGCTCCGCCACCGACGCCTTGGGCTGACGGGGGTAGTTAAACTTGCGCGCCCGGTACCAGGTGACGCCGCCCAGCGTCGCCGCCAGGGCCAGACCCGGCACCACGCCGGCCATGAACAACGCACCGACGGAGGTGTTGGTAGCCACCGAGTACATCACCATGACGATGGACGGCGGGATCAGGATGCCCAGCGCGCCGGCCGTGGTGATGATGCCGGCCCCGAACTTGTTCGGGAAGCCTGCCCTGACCATCGCCGGCAGAAGGATCGAGCCGATCGCCACCACGGTGGCCGGCGAAGAGCCCGACACGGCCGCGAACAGCGCACAGGCCAGCACGCCTGCAAGACCCAGGCCGCCGTACCAGTGCCCGACCATGGAGGTGGCGAAGTTGATCATCCGCTTGGCCACACCGCCGTGAGTCAGGAAGTTACCCGCCAGGATGAAGAACGGGATCGCCATGATCTCGAACTTCTCGATGCCGGTGAATAGCTTGAGGGCCACTGACTCGAGAGGCACCTCCGTCATGGTGAACAGGAAGGAGAGTACGGTGAGGCCGAGGGAGATGGAGATCGGCATCCCCGTCAGCATCAGGGCCAGCAGGATCCCGAAGATGATTGCGGCGTTCATTTGCGGTCTCCTTCACGGTCGCCGAGCGGCTTGTGCTTGAGGTCGTGGATGTGGAGGTTGTCGTCCAGCGAGTAGGGGTTAGCATCCACCGCGGCGACTTCGTCTTCAAGACCATCCACATGACCGTGGTCGTGATGGGGCAACTCGCCCGTCTTGAGGAAGTTCCAGGTCACCTGCAGGAAGCGGAAGCACATCAAACTGGAACCCAGGGGAATCGCGCTGTAGACGATCCAGGTCGGCCATTCCAGGTCGGGCGTGGTGGGGCCCTCGGGCACATCACCGAACTCGGCACCGGTCATGTTCAAGAAGGCGTAGTGGGCGCCGTTCTCCCACACAAAGTGGCCACCAAGGGTTGCCACGATGCCGGTAAACGTTGCGCCGGCGAGCAGACCAAAGATGATGAACTTGCTGCGGTTACTATCGGACAGGCGGTTGATGAGCACATCGACGCCCACGTGGATGCCGGTACGCACGCCATAGGCGGCGCCGAACTTGGCCATCCACACGAACATGATGATGCACAGTTCCTGGGCCCAGCTGAAGTTGAGGGACAGCAGCCAGTCCTGAAGACCGGGAATGCTGAGACCGGCCAGATAGCGGTGTACCACGGACAGAAAAATGATTGCCGTAGCCCCGCCCATCAGGAAGGTGATGATCCACTCTTCCAGGTGATCGAGTAATTTCATGATTTAGCCTCGCAGAGAATTGCGATTGGATGCGCCGGGACGGAGCCCGGGCCTGGCGCCCTCCCTGCATGCGGGAGGGCGCCCTTCGGACGTGAAACGGAGAGTGCTTACAGCTTCGCGGGGTCGAAGCCGGTTTCCTTGTAGATGGACTGGATCAGATCCTTGCCGATACGGCCTTCCATCTTCTGATGGACCGGGACCATCGCCTTCTTGAAGGCCAGCTTCTCTTCCTTGGTCGGCACATAGACCTGGGTCTTGCCGCTCTTCTTGATGCCTTCAAGAGACTTGTCGTTCTCTTCCTGGGCAATCTTGTTGGCGTAAACGGTGGATTCCTTCATGGCCGTTTCCAGCTGGCCGCGAATGTCGGCAGGCAGGCCGTCCCAGAACTTCTTGTTGGCGATGACCGCGTAGCCGAGGTACCCGTGGTCGGTCACGGTCAGGTGCTTCTGAACCTCATGCATCTTCTGGGTGAACATGTTGGAGTGGGGGTTCTCGGTGCCATCCACCACGCCGGTCTGCAGCGCCTGGTAAACCTCGGAGAAGGCCATCACCTGCGGCAGGCCACCCACCGTACGGATCTCCTCTTCCAGCACCTTGGACGACTGGATGCGCAGCTTCTTGCCCTTCAGGTCAGCCGGGGTGCGGATCGGAGTATTGGCGGAGAAGGACTTGAAGCCATTGTCCCAGTAGGCCAGACCAACGATGCCCTTGGGCTCCAGCTTCTTCAGGATGCCGGCTCCGATGGGGCCCTGGGTGACACGATGGAGTTCGCTGGCGTCATCGAAGATGTAGGGCAGATCGAAGACTTCGAATTCCTTCACGCCCAGGGGGCCAAACTTCGCCAGGGACGGGGCCAGCATCTGCACGGCACCCAGCTGGAGGGCTTCCAGTTCTTCCTTGTCCTTGTAAAGTGCACTATTGGCGTAGACCTCAACCTTCACCTTTCCCTTGGTCAGCTCCTCAGCACGCTTCTTGAAGAACTCGGAGGCCTTGCCCTTGGGTGTATCCACCGCCACCACGTGGCTGAACTTGATCACGATCGGGGCCTGGGCAGACGCCGAGGCACAGAAACCCAGGGCAGCGAGGCTGAACATTACAGTGCGCAGTTTCATTTTTTGTCTCCGTAATTGGAACTTGTACTTGATAAGGGCTGCCGAGGCGACAGCAGGCTGCCCGTGCACTATCGACAAGCCCGGGATCCGCATCAATTGTGGTCATCCGCAGTGTGGAAAGTTCTGATGGTCCTCCCGGCCCGCTCCGGCGATAACGTAATTCCAGCCCATCCGTGATTCTCAATCCCTTGCCACCTGCACCTTCTTCCCCGCCCCCAAGCTGGTACTGGAGCCTGCCTTACGCTGCCGTCGCCCTGTTTGTGGCCACCATGGCGGCCCTGCTGTGGCTGACCCACCGGCAGGATACCGAGGAGCAGCGCGCCACCCTGATCAATGATGTGCTGTGGATGGAGCAGAACCTCGGCTTCCAGTTTGATCGCAACAACAGCCATCTCACCCAGCTGGGCCCCGAACTGCTCAAGGGCGGCACGCTCTCGTCCACCACCCAGGCCCGGCTACGCCAGGCGCTCGACCCGGAAAGCGGCTTGATCCGCATTCTCTGGCTGCACACGAACGGTGAGGTGCGCGGCGCCCAGCCTCCTTATACCGACAGCCATCTGGTGGGCGAGGCCGGCGGCACCTTTCCCTCCAGCTCTGCGCATCGACTATCCCGCTCCATGGGCCGGCCGGTCTATAGCGATGCCTACGCGGTCATCGAAAACCAGACCCAGTTCGAGGTGCACGTGCCGATCTTCGACGGCGGGCGCTACCTGGGTTCGGTGGTCGGTGTGTATTCCCTCAACAACATGATCTCCCGCCAAGTGCCCTGGTGGTTCTCGGAGCGCTACCGGGTGTCGGTGGCCAACAACCTGGGCGTCGAGATCGCCGCCAAGTCGCGGGTCTCCCCCCTTTCCAGCCTCGCCTACGAGATCCCCTTCGAGCCACCCGGCCACGGCCTCAGCCTCAATGTCACCGCCTACAAGAGCGAAGTGCGCTGGATCCCCCTGCTCCTCATGGGCTCCCTCGGCGTGCTGGCTGCCGCCATCGTCTGGAGCCTGTGGCAACTGCGCCGTCACATGCAGCGCCGTCAGGCTGCAGAACAGGCCCTGCGCGCCGAACACGCTTTCCGCAAGGCCATGGAGGACTCCCTCAACACCGGCATGCGAGCGCGTGATCTCAAGGGACGCATCACCTACGTCAACCCGGCCTTCTGTCGCATGGTCGGCTGGAGCGCCGAAGAGCTGGTTGGCCTGCTCCCGCCCATGCCCTACTGGGCGCCGGAAGCCCTGGAACGCACCCTGGCCGTCCACGAAATGGTCCTGGGGGGCAACGCGCCTCCCCAGGGCATCGAGATCCGCCTGATGCGCCGCAGCGGCGAGCGCTTTGACGCCCTGCTCATCGAAGCGCCGCTGATCGACTCGGAAGGCCGGCACATCGGCTGGATGGGCTCCATGGTGGACGTCACCGAGCAGAAGCACGCCCAGGAACTCTACCGCCAGCAGCAGGAGCGCCTGCAGGCCACCGCCCGGCTGGTCACCATGGGGG
Source organism: Zoogloea sp. (assembly GCF_044344315.1). GTDB lineage: Bacteria > Pseudomonadota > Gammaproteobacteria > Burkholderiales > Rhodocyclaceae > Zoogloea. Next base: position 57,950 of record NZ_JBIJDC010000003.1, read on the forward strand.
AAATGGCCTCCACCCTGGCCCATGAGCTCAACCAGCCCCTGGCCGCCATCTCCAGCTACAACACCGGCTGCATCAACATGATCGGCAAGGGGGACATGTCCCCCGGCGAGCTCAGTGGCATCCTCGAAAAGATCGGCAAGCAGGCCCAGCGAGCCGGTCAGATCATCCGGCGGGTCCACGCCTTTGTCAGGCGCAGCGAACCCAAGTGCGAACCCGTCGATCTCAACGCCATCCTGCGCGAGGCCGTCGGACTGGTGGAGCCGGATGCCCAGCGGCGCGGTGTGAGCATTCACCAGGATCTGGCCGAAGACCTGCCGACGGTCGCCGCCGATCCGGTGATGATCGAACAGGTCGCCGTCAACCTGATCCGCAATGGCATGGATGCCATGGCCGATGCCCCCCGGGCCCAACGCAATCTGCACCTTGGCACCCGCCTGCAGGACGGCATGCTGATTCTCAGTGTCGCGGACCGGGGCAAGGGCATTCCCCCCGAGGTAGCAGAAAAGCTCTTTGCCCCGTTCTTCACCACCAAGGAGGAAGGCATGGGCATGGGGCTCAACATCTGCCGCTCCATCGCCGAACTGCACCGGGGCCGCCTGAGCTTCGAGGACAACCCTGGCGGTGGTACGATTTTCAACTTCTCGCTTCCCGTCCAGCCATGACCACTCCCCTCGCCCACATCGTCGACGACGACGAAGCCATTCGCGACGCCCTGACCTGGCTGCTGCGGACTCGCAATGTCGCCGCCCGTACGTGGTCCTCGGCTGAGGAGTTCCTCGCCGGCTGGCAACCGGACTTCAACGGCTGCATCGTGCTGGACATCCGGATGCGCGAGATGAGCGGGTTGGAGTGCTTCGACGCCCTGCTCGAACGACACAACCCCATGCCCGTGATCTTCCTGACAGGCCACGGCGATGTACCCATGGCGGTCAGCACCCTCAAGAAGGGCGCATTCGACTTCCTCGAAAAGCCCTTTGACGACAATGCCCTGGTGGACGTGGTGATCCGAGCCATGGAAAGCGATGCGCGCCGCCTGGCCAGCCAGCAAACCCAGGCCACCGTAAGCGGCCGCCTGGCCCAGCTGACCCCCCGGGAGCAGGAGGTGATGCACCTGGTCCTGGCGGGCAAGTTCAATAAGGTCATCGCCGACGAGCTGAACATCTCCATGCGCACAGTGGAGGTGCACCGCTCCCGCGTCTTCGAAAAAATGGGGGTACGTTCAGCCGTGGAACTGGCTCAGTTACTGGCCCCAGGGCGCGACTGAAACTCAGTCGGTTGCAGACCAGCCGGGCACCACCCCCGGCTCGCCCGACGGACAGAGGAATTCTGCCGCAATGCCAACCCCGGCCACCCAGGCCAGGCGTCCATCCACCCACAACATGGGCAGCAAGGGGCGATACCAGGCCGGGACGGCCGCCTCCTGCAATAGGTTCTTCAGGCTCCGGCCCGGGCCATCGGGCCTCAGGCGCAGGCGCTCGCCGCCCATCCGCCCCCGCACTTCACAGCAGGCTCCCATCACGGCCGCGGCCAGAAGCCCCTGCCCCACCGCCGGGTCGAAACGCACGAGGCCGCGGGCCCAAGGCAGCACGGGCATGCGCCCATCCCACGGCACTGCAGCAGGGATCGAAGGCAGGTCTGCCAGCTCGATCCACCAGTCATCGCGATAGACGCAAAGGGCGTGCGTTCCAAGCACAAGGCGCCATCCGGCTGCGACGGTGTCGAGACGCAACTGCCGCTCCGCCTCGCACAGGCGATCTTCATCGGGCATCAGGGCCCCCGCCCGGTCGAGGGCGCGGCGCAGGGCATTGCGCAGGCGAGGGGGAGTAAGGCTGACCGCCGCCGCACGGCTGAAACGACGGGCTTCCGTGCTGCCCATGGACGCAAGATCCAGGTCGGCCAGCTCGTCGAGAAGAGCGGCCGCCTCGGCACATAGCCGCCCGGTACGGGCCAGCCCGGCAGAGGCACCCACCTGGCGCGCCTCGATACGGGGCAGCACCTCCAGGCGCAGGAAATTGCGTGAAAAACGCAGGTCCTGGTTGCTCGGATCCTCGACCCAAACCAGAGCGTGCTCCTCGGCATAGGCCTTTAGATCGCGGCGCGGCACATCCAGCAAGGGCCGCCAGATGGCCCGCCGGGCATCCAGCACGCGCATGCCCCCGGCCCCCCGCACCCCCGCACCCCGGAGGGCGCGAAACAGCACGGTCTCGGCCTGATCGTCCCGATGGTGGGCCAGAACCAGCAGCGCTCCGTCGGCATCCTCCTGCAATGCGGCGTGGCGGGCCTCCCGCGCCGCCGCTTCAATCCCGCCCGGATGGTCACGCCTGACCACAACCTCCCGCACAAGCAGCGGAACGCCCAGCCCGTCACAGAGCTGTCGACACGGCGCCGCCCACGCCGCCGACCCGGAAATCAGGCCGTGGTTGATATGGACAGCGCTGAGCTCAAAGCCAAGCTGCTCGCGCAGGGCGGCGAGAACATGCAGGAGGACGGTGGAATCAAGACCGCCGCTCAGACCGACCCTGAGCCGGGCCGGCACGGCAGGAAGCTGCCGCCATTGACTGGCGACAGCGGAGACGAGATCAATCGACGGCAATTTCCTTGAACTTGCCGTAACTCATCAAACGCTCGAAACGCCGCTCAAGCAGCTGGGAGGGGGACAGCTCGGAAACCTGGCGCAAGGAATCCTGAAGCGCACGCTTGAGGCTCTGGGCCATGGCCCGGTGATCCCGGTGGGCACCGCCTACCGGCTCACTCACCACCTTGTCGATCAGGCCCAGGGACTTGAGACGGGACGCGGTGATGCCCATGGTTTCCGCCGCATCGGAGGCCCGCTCGGCACTCTTCCACAGGATGGACGCGCAGCCCTCCGGGGAGATCACCGAGTAGGTGGAGTACTGAAGCATCAGCAACTGGTCACCCACGGCGATCGCCAGCGCTCCGCCAGACCCACCTTCGCCGATGATGGTGCAGATCAGCGGCACCTTCAGCTCGGCCATCACGAACAGATTGTGGCCAATGGCCTCCGACTGGCCGCGCTCTTCAGCGTCGATGCCCGGATAGGCGCCCGGCGTATCGACAAAGGTGAACACCGGCAGGTTGAACTTCTCGGCCAGCTTCATCAGGCGCATGGCCTTGCGGTAGCCCTCCGGCCGGGGCATGCCGAAATTGCGATGGATCTTCTCTTTGGTGTCACGCCCCTTCTGGTGCCCGATGATCATGCACGACTGCCCGTTGAAGCGGGCCAGACCACCTACGATGGCCTTGTCGTCGGCAAAGCTGCGATCCCCGTGGAGCTCTTCGAAGTCGGTGAAGATGTGCTGTGCGTAATCGAGGGTGTAAGGGCGCTGGGGGTGACGCGCCACCAGGGCACATTGCCACGGCGTCAGCTTGCTGTAGATGTCCTTGGTCAGGCCGTAGTTCTTCTGCTCCAGGCGGCCGATCTCCTCGGAGATATCCACCGCCGAATCATCCTGCACAAAGCGTAGTTCTTCGATCTTTGCCTCGAGTTCCGCAATAGGCTGTTCAAAATCTAGGAACGTGGTTTTCATCAGGTCGAGCTCACAAAAATTTTTTCCATTTTACCCCATCACCCCCCGTGACGGGCGCCGCGGCCATGCCAAACGCGGCCGAACGCCGAAAATCGCATTGCTGCAGGGCGCCATAAGCCGCTAACATCAAGCCCCTTTGCCCTCGCAACACCCCCGATTCCATGGCCTCGATGAACCTCCTCCGCGCCCTTGCCACGGTCAGCGGCATGACCCTGCTTTCGCGCATCCTGGGGTTCGTGCGTGACTTCGTGCAGGCCCGCGCCTTTGGCGCCGGCATCGAGATGGACGCCTTCGTGGTGGCCTTCCGGCTGCCCAACCTGCTACGCCGCATGTTCGCCGAGGGGGCATTCTCCCAGGCCTTTGTCCCCATCCTCGCCGAATACAAGAACAAGCGCGGCGAAGAGGAAACCCACCGCCTCGTCAATCATGTAGCCAGTGCCCTCGGGCTGGTGGTGCTGATCGTGTCCATCCTCGGTGCCCTGGCAGCACCGGCCATCATCTACGCCACGGCCCCCGGCTTTTCTGCCGATGCCAGGAAGTTCGCGCTGACCGTCGAATTGACCCGCATCACCTTCCCCTACATCTTCTTCATGGCGCTGGTGGCCCTCGCCGGCGGCGTGCTCAACACCTGGAGCCGCTTCGCCATCCCGGCCTTCACGCCGGTGCTGCTCAACCTGAGCTTCATCGGCATGGCCCTGTTCGCGGCGCCCTACTTCGATCCGCCCATCCTTGTCCTGGGCTGGGCCGTGTTCATCGGCGGACTGGCCCAGGTGCTGCTGCAACTGCGCCCCCTGGCCAAGATCGGCATGCTGCCGCGCTTCTCACTCAACTTCTCCGACCCCGGCGTGCGGCGCATCCTCAAGCTCATGGGCCCGGCCATACTGGGCGTCTCGGTGAGCCAGATCTCCCTGCTCATCAATACCGTTTTCGCCTCCTTCCTGCCCAGTGGCAGCGTGTCCTGGCTGTATTACGCCGACCGCCTGATGGAATTTCCGGCCGGCATGCTGGGCGTAGCGCTGGGCACCATCCTGCTGCCCAGCCTCTCCAAGATGCATGCCGACGAGCAGCCCGCAGAATTCTCGGCGCTACTGGATTGGGGCCTGCGCCTGACCCTGATGCTGACCCTACCCGCCTCCCTAGGCCTGGCCCTGCTCGCAGTGCCATTGATCAGCACCCTGTTTCACCATGGCGCCTTCGGAGCCAACGACGTCCTGCAAACCCGCAGCGCCCTGATTGCCTATAGCATCGGCCTGACCGGCCTGATCCTGGTGAAGGTGCTGGCGCCGGCCTTCTACTCCCGCCAGGACGTTCGCACCCCGGTGCGCATCGGCATCTTCTCGCTGATCATCACCCAGCTGATGAACCTGGTCTTCATCGGCCCCTTCCAGCACGCCGGTCTGGCCCTGTCCATCGGCCTGGCCTCTTGCGTCAATGCCGGCCTGCTCTACCATGGCCTGCGCAAACGTCAGGTCTACCAGCCCCAGCCCGGCTGGGGGCGCTTTGCCGGGAAGCTGCTGGTAGCACTGGTGGTACTGGGGTTCAGCGTGCATTTCACAGCCGGCAATGACAGCCTGTGGCTGAGCGCATCCGGCATCGAACGTGTGATCCGCCTGTGCGCCCTGGTGCTGGGCGGCATCGGCGTGTACTTCGCTGTGCTTTTTGCCCTCGGTTTCCGGGTCAGGGACTTCCGCCGGCGCAGCGCATGAGCGGCAACGCGCCGGTCAAACTTGGCTAAAATCCCCCCACTTATAGGGGAGACCACAACAATGCAAGTGACCAGTCAGAGCTTTGCCGACGGCGCCGTGATTCCCGGCACCTTCACCTTCTGCATTCCTGCCGCCGAAGGGCACGTCTGCCTCGGCAGCAACCGCAATCCGCAACTCAGCTGGAGCGGAGCCCCGGCCGGCACCCGCAGCTTTGCCGTGATCTGTCATGACCCCGACGTGCCCAGCCGTGGAGACGACGTGAATCAGGAAGGCCGCCAGGTTCCCGCCGAACTGCCGCGGGTGGACTTTTTCCACTGGGTATTGATCGACCTGCCCGAAACGACCACCGCCATCGCCGAGGGCGAGTATTCCAGTGAAGTGACTCCGAACGGCAAGCCCGGCCCCGATCTGCCGGACGGCAGCCGGCACGGCCTCAACGATTACACCGGCTGGTTTGCCGGTGACGCGCAGATGAAAGGGAATTACTTCGGCTACGACGGCCCCTGCCCGCCATGGAACGATTCGATCCGCCACCGCTACGTCTTTACGGTGTACGCGCTCGATGTGCCCACGCTGTCCGTGGTCGGCGCCTTCGACGGTCAGCAGGTGCGCAATGCCATGGTCGGTCACATCCTGGCCAAGGCCAGCCTCACCGTCACCTACAGTCTCAACCCGGCCGTTCCAGCCTGACATCCCTCCCCCGCGCCAGCGTGCGGGAGCGCCTCTTCCTTCAGGGCTAGTAGTCCGGCAGCCTCCGCTCCAGCAGCGGAAGCTGCAGGTGAAGGTAATCCGGCAGACCATCGACGAAGCGCGGGAGATCCTCGCCCGCAATCAGCGGACGGCACCAGTTGCGAAAATCGTCAGTCACGCCCAGGCCATCCGGTGCAATGAAGTCGGGCGGCAGCACGCGCTCAAGGTTGGCCACCCTCTCGAAGGCCTGCTGGGTGGTCCGCCAGCGATAGGGCCGTCCGGACAGGCGCTTGATCCCGATGACCCCATCGCTGCCCGCCACCGCGCGGCGAACGGCGGCCTTGCCTACCGCAAAAGCCTGGGCGGTATCTGTCTTCGAAGCCAGATGACGCGCGGCACGTTGCAGATAATCGGCCACCGCGTAATGCACCTTGTAGCCCAGCGCCGAATGGATGCAGTCGGCGATGGCCTCACCTGCGCCCCCCAACTGAACGTAACCTTTGGGATGCTGTGACTGCATGGACAGAATCTGCCCGTCGGGCCCGCGCAAGCCTTCGGCCACGACAATGGCGCAAGACCCGAGCCGCTCCACGGTCTCTCTCACGCGGGCCAGAAACGGCGCTTCTTCAAAGGGCACCTCGGGCAACAGAATGAGATGGGGCGCACAATCGGGGCTATCGGCCGCCAGTGCACAGGCCGCCGCCAGCCAGCCAGCATTGCGCCCCATGACCTCCAGCACGAAGGCCCGTCCGCCCGTGGTGGTCATGGCACGCAGATCCAGCCCCACCTCCCGGATCGAGGTGGCCAGGTATTTTGCGGCCGAACCGAAACCCGGGCAGCAATCGGTATGCACGATGTCGTTGTCGATGGTCTTGGGCACACCTACCACCGTCAGGGGGTAGCCGCGGGCCTGGGCCGCGGCCTGGATCTGCCGGCAGGTCTCCATCGAGCCATTGCCGCCGTTGTAGAGGAAGAAGCCGATCTCATGGGCCGCCAGCACGTCGAAAAGGCGGTCGTACTGGGCCGGGTTGGCTGCCTCCGGATCCAGGTCGAAGCGACACGAACCGAATGCGCCACCCGGCGTACATCGCAGGCGCGCCAGATCGTCTGCAGAGATGGCCGCCGTATCCACCAGCGTCTCGCGCAGCACCCCGAGAATGCCGTTGCGCGCCGCCAGCACCCGGCCAATGCGCTCGTCAGCCTCCCGGGCAGTGGCAATCACCCCGGCAGCCGAGGCATTGATCACTGCCGTCACACCGCCCGACTGGGCATACAGAAGATTCCTGGCCATCGCTAGATCACCCCGCAACAGGACACCTGAAAAAACAAGGGCCGACCCATGGGCCGGCCCTCGAGACCTGGCGGTCGAAGCTTACTTGAGTGCTTCGAAAGCCCGCTCGCGAATCTCGTCAACCTTGCCGAGGCCCGCGATCTTGCGATATTTCGGTGCGTTCGCATCACCGTTCGCAGCCCAATCGGAATAGTAGGCCACCAGCGGCTTGGTCTGGGAATGATAGACGTCGAGGCGCTTCTTGACCGTCTCCTCCTTGTCGTCGTCACGCTGGATCAGCGCTTCGCCGGTTTCGTCGTCCTTGCCTTCCACCTTAGGCGGATTGAACTTGACGTGGTAGGTGCGGCCGGAAGCCACATGCACGCGGCGACCCGACATGCGGCCGATGATTTCCTCGTCGGGCACGTCGATCTCAAGCACGAAATCGATGGCCACGCCGGCCACTTTCATGGCTTCGGCCTGGGGAATGGTACGGGGGAAGCCATCGAACATGTAGCCGGACTGGCAGTCGGCTTCCTTCAGACGATCCTTGACCAGGCCAATGATGATGTCGTCGGAAACAAGGCCGCCAGCATCCATGACCTTCTTGGCCTCGATGCCCAGGGGGGTGCCGGCCTTGACGGCTGCACGCAGCATGTCGCCCGTGGAGATCTGGGGAATACCGAACTTTTCCTTGATGTAATTGGCTTGGGTGCCTTTGCCGGCGCCCGGCGGTCCCAACAGAATCAGACGCATGTCTTTCCCTCCTCTGGTTATTGTCAATGCGACATGGGATTGCGAAACTATCGCGAAACTTCCGCTAGGTCAAACGCCCGGCGGACACGTTCCAGATCTTCTGCGGTATCCACTCCGGCCGGAGGTGCGTGATCGAGCACCATCACCCGGATGGGGAAACCATGGGCCATGGCCCGAAGTTGTTCGAGGGCTTCCCACTGCTCCAGCGGTGACGCCGCGAGACTGGAGTAGCGCTTGAGAAAGCCGGCCCGGTAAGCGTAGAGGCCGATGTGGCGGTAGGCGGGCAACCCGGCAGGCAGCAGGCTCCGGTCAGCGGCGAAGGCGTCCCGCGCCCAGGGAATCGGCGCCCGGGAAAAGTAAAGAGCACGCCCCCGCGCATCAAGCACCAGCTTCACCACGTTCGGGTTGAAGAACTCCTCGGCGGAGACAAGGGGATGGCAGGCGGTGGCAATGGCTGCCTCGCTGTCCTCCGCCAGGGCCGCCGCCGCATCACCGATCAGGGCGGGCGGAATCAGCGGCTCATCGCCCTGCACATTCACCACCACGGTATCGTCGGACCAGCCCAGTCGCGTTGCCACCTCGGCCAGGCGGTCAGTGCCAGACGGATGCTCGGCGCCGGTCAGGATCACCTGCCCCCCCGCGGCCTCGACCACCTCGGCAATGCCCTGGTGATCGGTAGCCACCCACACTTCCTCCGCCCCGGCTTCGCGAGCCCGGTCGAGGACGCGCAGGATCATGGGCCTGCCGAGAATGTCCAACAGCGGTTTGCCGGGTAGGCGCGTCGACGCGTGGCGCGCCGGAATGACGATCTTGAAGCTCATCTCAGCGGGCCTGGGCCAGCTCTTCCTCGGTCAGCGGGCGGGCTTCGTCCTCCAGCATCACGGGGATGCCGTCGCGGATCGGATAGGCCAGCCGGGCACTGACGCTCCACAGCTCCTGCCTGTCCTTGCGGAAGTCGAGCGGCCCCTTGGTAATCGGGCAAACCAGGATTTCAAGCAGTCGGGGATCCATCGAGCTTCTCCACAATCAGTTCTGCCGCGCCGGGCGCCACCTGCGCCCGGACCGGCCACACCCAGCTGTCGGCCGGGGCGAAAGGCCAGCATTTTACCGCATCCTTCTCGGTCATCAGCAGGACATCGCCGTCATTGATGGCCACATCGGCCGCGGTGTAAGTGTGATGGTCAGGAAACGGGCGCCGTTCAAGCGCCAGACCCATGGCCTCAAGCTGCCCGAAAAAGCGCTCTGGCCGGCCTATGCCCGCCATGGCACACACGCGACGCCCCCGAAAACGGGCCGGCTCGCAGCGCTCAAGGCGGTTCGCCACCCGCTCGAAGGCATCACCCGTCAGGGAAAAATCGAACACAGGGACGCCGCCCAGCTTCCTCTTCAAGCCGGGTGAGAAGGCTCCGTGCGCCATCACCAGGGTGCTGCCGGCAATTCGCCCGACACCTTCCCGCAGCGGGCCGGCCGGCAGACGCAGGCCGTTGCCAAGCGTCGCCTCGTCCACCACCACCAGCTCCACATCCCGGGCCAGCCGATAGTGCTGCAGGCCGTCGTCGGTGATGATCACATCCACTGCCGGATGGGCCGCCAGCAGCGCCCGTCCGGCGGCCGGCCGATCGCGCCCGACAAAGACCGGACACCCGGACACCGCCGCCATCAGCACCGGTTCGTCCCCAAAGCGGGATGGGTCACCGCCCGGCTCAACCTCGGCGACCCCGACCACGCGCCCGCCATAGCCCCGACTGATGATGCCCGGCGTGTAGCCGCGCGCCTTCAACTCCGCCGCCAGCCACAGGGCAACCGGCGTCTTGCCGCTGCCACCCACGGCGATGTTGCCGACCACGATGACGGGCACCGGCAAGCGCTCGACGCGCAGCACACCGGCTCGGTAGAGCCAGCGCCGCGCACCGGATAACAGGGCAAATAGCAGGGAAAGGGGAAGCAGGGCGAGGGCTGGCACGCCCCGGTGCCGCCAGAATTCCGGGGCGCTGCGTGGCATGCCCGACAGCGTCAGCGCTGGGCCGCCTGGGTGGCGAAGGAGATATGCACCAGACCAGCCTGCTGGGCGGCCTGCATCACATCGATGACACGCTGGTGAGCGGCCTTGGCGTCGGCGTTGATGATGACCACCGGATCCTTGGCGTCGGGCGGCACCACGGCCTGCATGGCCGCAACAATCGCCTGCAGGCCCGTACCATTCACCGGGCGCTTGTTGATGACCACATCACCCGCCGCGGTGACGGCCACGTTGATCTCGACGGTCTTCTCGTTACTGGCCTGGGCATCGGCCGTCGGCAGATTGATCTCCAGTCCGGCGAAGCGCGAATACGTGGTGGTCAGCATCAGGAAGATGATGATCACCAACAGCACATCGATCAGCGGGATCAGGTTGATCTCCGGCTCCTCGCGGGAGCGGCCACGACCAAAGTTCATGTCAGGTCCTCAGCGGCGCTCACCGTGGATCATCTCGACCAGGCGGATGGCCTGCTGTTCCATGTCGATGATGAGGCTGTCCACCGTCGCACGGAAATGACGCCAGAAGATCATGCTCGGAATGGCAATGACCAGACCGAAACCGGTGTTGTAGAGGGCGATGGAGATACCCTGGGCCAGTTGCTGGGGGTTGGAACCACCCGGCGCCTGGGAGCCGAAGATCTCGATCATGCCGACGATGGTGCCGAACAGCCCCATAAGCGGGCTGATCGAGGCAATGGTGCCGAGGGTGGTCAGGAAGCGTTCCAGATCGTGGGTCACGGCACGGCCGGTTTCCTCGATGGATTCCTTCATCACCTCCCGCGTGCTGCGCACGTTGCGCAGGCCGGCAGCAAAAACCCGGCCGAGGGGGGAGCTGAGGGCAACCCGGTTGATCATCTCGGGGGTGGCGCCGCCCTGACGCAATTCGACGACGACCTTTTCGAGGAGCCCGTCCGGCAGGATCTTGCTGCGGCGCAGGGTGATGAGCCGCTCGATGATCAGGGCCACGGCCACGATGGAAGCAAACAACAAGGGCCAGATTGGCCAGCCTGCAGCCTGGATGATGGCGAACACTCGAGCACTCCTGGGAATCCAATCAAGCTCGTGAATGTAACCCGGTATACAGCCCATAGGCAACAGAGTTGCATCCTGAGACAATCCACAAAATCTGTGGATAACTTTGTGGATTGATGCCCGGCGATGTCTCTAAACCCGCAGTCCGTAAGGCTTTTTAGTCCTCGGGTCAAAAATTGAGCAACAACAACATTCGTTTAAAATCAATTACTTACGTATTTTTCAGCAAGTCAAGCCCGATCGGGCCATTTTTTTCGGCAGATCCGGGGCAGATGTGGATTCCGGTAGAATCCACAGCCATGAATCCCCCTTCTTCAATGCTCAGGAGCGGCGCTGCCGACGTCGTTTCCGTGTCCTGGCTTAACCGCGCGGCCCGGGAAGCACTGGAGGGCAGCTTTCCCCTGATGTGGATCGCCGGCGAAGTCTCCACCCTCACCCGCGCGGCCTCGGGGCACCTGTATTTCACCCTCAAGGACGACCAGGCCCAGGTGCGCTGCACCATGTGGCGCAACCGCGCCCAGTCCCTGTCCTTCCGGCTGGAGCACGGGATGCAGGTGGAGGTGCGCGCCCTGGTCACCCTGTTCGAGCCGCGCGGGGATTACCAGCTCAGTGTCGAAGCCGTTCGCCAGGCGGGTGTCGGCAATCTGTATGAGGCCTTCCTGCGCCTCAAGGCCCGGCTCGAGGCGGAAGGCCTGTTCGATCCGGCCCGCAAACGCCCCCTGCCCCGCTTTCCCCGCGGCATCGCGGTGGTCACCTCACCCCAGGCGGCAGCCTGGCGGGACGTCACCGCGGCCCTGGCCCGGCGGGCGCCCCAGGTGCCGGTCAGCCTGTACCCGACGCCGGTGCAGGGCGACACCGCGCCAGCCCTGATTGCCGCCGCCATCCAGCGCGCCGGTGCCCGGGCCGCCACGGATGGCAACGACGTGCTGCTGCTGGTGCGAGGTGGCGGCAGCCTCGAAGACCTGGCCGCCTTCAACGACGAGCGGGTGGCCCGGGCAATCCGTGCCTGTCCGCTGCCGGTGATCGTCGGCGTGGGCCACGAGACCGACTTCAGCATTGCCGACTTCAGCGCCGACCTGCGCGCCGCCACCCCCACGGCCGCCGCTGAGCTGGCCAGTGCGGCCTACGTCGAGCTGCGCGAAAACCTCGAACAGCTGGCCGCCCGCCTGCGGCGGAGCATGGAGCGCCGTATCGACGCCGCCGCCCAGCGTCTCGACCGGGCGGCAGCGCGGCTCACCCACCCACGCCAGCGCCTGGAGCGCAGCCAGCTGCGCCTCACCATCCTCGATCAGGGTCTGCGCGCCAGCATGGCCCGCCACCTGGCCAGCCGCCAGGCCTGCGTCGCCGGTCTGGGCCTGCGCCTCAAGGCCCGGCGCCCGGACCCTACCCAGAAGCGCGCGCACCTGGATGCCCTGGGCCAGCGCCTGCAGCGCGCCACCCACGGCCTGCTGGCACGCCACCAGGCGAGGCTGGACGCCCTGCAGCAGCATCTCGCACATCTCGACCCGCGCGCGGTGCTGGCCCGCGGCTACAGCATCACCCGCCACGCAGACGGCAGCATCGTGCGCAGCGCCACCAACCTGACGGCGGGTTCAAGCATCCGCATCGAGATGAGCGATGGCTCGGTCGGGGCCACAGTGAACAAGGATTGAAGGGACTGACGCCTTACGCGTGCCCCAATATCCTTACTGATTGTGCAGGAAACCCAATCCCGACTAGAATAGTCGGGCAATTTCCAAACCCCCGGAGAAAATCACATGGCTCACACCCTGCCCGAACTGCCCTACGCCAAGAACGCCCTGGCCCCGCATCTTTCCGAAGAAACCTTCGACTACCACTACGCGAAGCATCACAACGCCTACGTGGTCAACCTGAACAACCTGATCCCCGGCACCGAGTACGAGAACCTCTCCATCGAAGAGACTTTCCTCAAGGCCCCGGCTGGCGGCATCTACAACAACGCCGCCCAGGTGTGGAACCACACCTTCTTCTGGAGCTGCATGAAGCCGAATGGCGGCGGTGCTCCCACCGGTGCCCTGGCTGACGCCATCAACGCCAAGTGGGGCTCCTTCGACGAGTTCAAGAAGGCCTTCCAGGCCTCCGCTGTGGGCAACTTCGGCTCCGGCTGGACCTGGCTGGTGAAGAAGGCCGACGGCACCGTCGACATCGCCAACACCGGCGCTGCCGGCAACCCGCTGAAGACCGGCGAAGGCAAGCCCCTGCTGACCATCGATGTGTGGGAACACGCCTACTACATCGACTACCGCAACATGCGTCCGAAGTTCGTGGAAACCTTCCTGGCCAGCCTGGCCAACTGGGATTTCGCCTCCGCCAACTTCGCCTGAAGCCGGCCGCCCCGGCCCGGTCATCCGGGCTGAGGCCATGCAAACAAGGGAGCCTTCATGGCTCCCTTGTTTGCATTGGAAGACAGAACAATCCGACGTACGACCTAGCCCCTTCCACGCCTTCCGTGTGGTCTCGGGGCCCGCCAGCCCGCAGCTTTCCCAGTTTCCCCGCGCATATCCTCCGGTCTGCATCTATGGCTATAATCCGCGCCGAGCTTCAGGTGCCCGGGGAATTCCACCCCGGGTGAAACGGGAACGAGGTGCGCGCCCCCTTCAGGGCGCAAATCCCCGGCTGCCCCCGCAACGGTAAGCAAGTACGGAAACATCTGGGTGGTCTCGAACCACCAGTCACTGGGCCGCAACGTGGTGTCCGCCCGGACATGTGCGATCGGCCTGGGAAGGCGATGCTTCAAATCTTGCAAGCCCGGAGACCGGCCTGTCGCCAGTTCGCCGTCACGCCCTGCGTGATGGCGCTTGACCATGGACTGTCTGCGGGGTTGCGGATGGCGACAGGTACGGCATGGCCCGCGCACGGGTCATGCCGGAATCGTTCATGTCGACCAGAGAGCGTGCAGGCAGTCGAACCGGAGTTTGACCTTGCACGGAATCCGTTCACTTTCCCTCACCCTCGTCGCCTCCTCCCTGGCCGCCGGTTGGGCCCAGGCCCAGGACCCGACCCAGCTGGACACCGTTGTCGTCACCGGGCGCAGGGCCGAAGCCCGCCTCGACGACACCCCCCAGCGCATCGAGCTGGTGAGCCCCCGGGACATCGAGAACACCCCTTCCCAAGAGCTGACCGACGTGCTCAAGAAGCACACCAGTGTCGATGTGATCCAGTACCCCGGCAACCTCTCCGGCATCGGCATCCGAGGCTTCCGGCCCGAGTTCTCGGGCATCAACAAGCGCTCCCTGCTGCTCATCGACGGCCGTCCGGCCATGGCCACCAACCTCAGCCTGGTCAACATGGATCAGGTGGAACGCATCGAAGTCCTCAAGGGGCCCGCGTCGGCCCTCTACGGCTCGTCCGCAATGGGCGGCGTGGTGAACCTGATCACCCGCCAGCGCAGTGGCCCTATCGGCGGCTACGCGCAGATCGCCGCCGGACGCTTCGACACCCACGAGCTGCGCACCGCCATCGGGGGCAGCCTGAGCGAACGCCTCGATTTTGACTATGCCGGCTCGTTGTTCGAACAGAACGCCGACTTCCGGACCGGACAGGGCACGCGACGCCCCAACACCACCTACAGCCAACAGAACCACGCCCTGCGCCTGGGGCTCAAGTTGAGCGATGACTGGCGCATACAGATCAACAACGAACTCTATCGGGGGCGCGACATTGCCACTCCCGGCGACCTTGCCAGCGGCACCAGCTCCCAGACCAACAAGGACATGGACCGTGAGGGCACCGACCTCAAACTGACCGGTCGCGTCGGCGGCCACCAGATCACGGCCCGAACCTTCTTCGGCACCCAGTCCTATGAGCAGTACAAGAGGACCAGCACCACAGCGGCCGAACGACCCTATCTGCCGTTTCGCAGCTTCGCCGAGGAACTGGACTACCGCGGCTGGCAGATCCAGGACCAGTGGACCTGGAACGACCATCTGATGACCGTGATCGGTGTGGATCAGGAGAGCGTCCGGCAGAAGACCTTCGGCTACAACGCCAACGGCACCCGCAAGGCCCCAAGCAGCGCCAACAATGAACGTCGCAGCCTGGGGGTGTATGTCCAGAACACGCTCTACCTCAATCAGGGCAACACCACCATCGATTTTGGTCTGCGCCATGATCGCATCGAGACCGAGACCTTCAGCACGCCCCTGCTGAACAGCTTCACCCCCGGCAAGGCCGACTTCACGACCAACAACCCCAGCCTGGGCTTCACCCACAAGCTCGGAGGTGGCATGCGGGTGCACGGCACGGTGGGCAAAGGCTTCGTGCCACCCTCAGCGCTGGAGCTCACCGGCTCCGCACTCACCATCAAGGCCGGCAAGGACGATGTTCTGGCGGGCAACGCAGGCCTGCGTCCGGAGTCCAGCGTCACCTGGGACATGGGCCTTGAATGGCATGCCGGTGCGTTCTTCACCGACCTCACCGTGTTCCGGACCCGCGTCAAGGACCGCATCACCCGCGTCCAGGTAGGCGAAGACACGGACAACCGCTACTTCTCCTACACCAACGCCAACAGCGCCCGCATGGAAGGGCTGGAATGGAACGGGCGCTGGAAGGCCAGTGACAGCCTCACGCTGAGTCTGGCCGGCACCCATTATTTCCGTCGAACCGAGGAGATCGGCGGAATCCAGAGCGAGATCCGCAACGTCGCCAACAACACGGTGCGCGCGGCGGGTGACTACCAGTCCGGCGCCTGGAGCAGCCGATTTGGCCTGCGTTATGTGGGGCACTTCCAGGACAACGACTGGAACGGCAACAGCGCCAGCATCATTCGCTACGCGCCGTTTGCGGTTGCCGATCTGTCCGTGCGCTACCGCTTCGACCGCCACAGCTCCGTCTCCGTACTGATCGACAACCTGTTCGACCGCTATTACTCCGAGAAGGGTGGCTACCCCCTGGCCGGACGAAACGGCCGCGTCGCCTACCGTCTCGACTTCTGACCGACCCCGGCCCCGCCCCTGGCGGGGCCGGCCTGGAGACTCCCCATGGACCTCATCGTACTGATTGAACGGACACTCTACGAAGTGTCTACTGCACTCTACCTGCCCGTCATCGGCGGCTGCGCCCTCCTCGTGGCCTACATGCCACTGCAACTGGGCATTGCCCTGCACGACGGCTGGCTCCGCAGGCGCGGCCACTTCATGGAACGACAGGCCTTTCTGACCGACCTGTCCCGCCTGCGCAAGGCGGGCCATCCGGCCAGACGCCTCGCCATCGACGTCGAGCGCCTGCTCCAGGCCCACGAGCTGACCCTGTCCCGCCGCCTCGACCGGATCCGCTTCGTGATCAAGGTCGGCCCCGCCCTCGGGCTGATGGGCACCCTCATCCCCATGGGCATCTCGCTGGCAGCCCTTGCCGAAGGCAACATACCCAAGATGGCAGGGAGCATGGTTACTGCCTTCACCGCCACCGTTGCCGGCCTGGGCGCTGGCGTGCTGGCCTATCTGATCGCCCTGTCCCGGGAGCGCTGGGCGCGGGAAGATGTACGCGAAATGGCCCACGCCGCCGAGCTGGCCATTGCCGGGCTGAACGCGGACACCCCAGCGCATCATCTGATGGAGGGGGCCGACGATGCGCTTACTGCAACGGCGTAGGCGCTTTGCCCTGGACGGTGAGGCCCTCGAAGACCCCATTGCCGGCGTCGCCAATCTCTTCGATGCCAGCATCGTCTTCATCGTATCGATGATGATCGCCCTGTTCATGGCCTACAACATGATGGATCTGCTCGACCCGACCTCCGAGGTGACCATGGTCAAGAAGAACGCCAAGGGAGAAATGGAGATCGTCACCAAGCGCGGAAAGGAAATCAAGGTATCGAAAGTCACCGACGAGAAGCTCTCCGGTCGGGGCGAACGCCTGGGCACCGCGTACAAGCTGCCGGACGGGAGGGTGGTCTATGTTCCTGCCGACTAAGTTCCTCGCCCCTCTCTGCCGCGCCACGTTCGCGCTGCTGATCCTGCTCGCGGGCACCGTCGATGCCCGGCCCCTGTCCGTGGTGCTCTTTCCCGGCGACCCTGCCATGCAGACGGCGGTGAACGCGGTCCGCCAACTCCGGCAGGACAAGGCCCTCAAGGATGTGCGCTTCCGGATCGTCTCATCCAGCAGCCCGGGCAAGGACGACATCGATGCGCTCGCCCGGGCCGACGTGGGCCTGATCTACAACATGGGCCGGGAACTCGCCAATACGCTTGAACCCGCCGTGGCCAGCCTGCGTGAGCGCAAAGCCCACGCCTATGCCGTCGGAGCACCCTATGAAGAGGGCGAACAGCGCATCGGCCTGACCCGGGACGAAACCCTGCGGGAGTACGCCCAGGCCGGCGGCGCCGACAACTACGCGGCCATGATCCGTCTCATGCTCGCCCGGGACTTTGATCTCCCCCTCAAGACAGTGCCCCCACGCCCTTTTCCCGCCATCGGCATCTGGGCACCCGGCAGCGGCGAAGTGTTCGACCGTTTCGAATCCTTCCGTGACGCCTATCTCCGCAGTCACCCCGACCGGAGCGACCGGCAGTGGGTGGGCCTTGTCTTCAACCGGGTCACGGCCCAGGCCGGCAGCTCCCTGCTGCTTGATGCCATGATCAAGGCCATCGAGGTACGGGGCTTCAACGTGATTCCGGTGTTCGGCTACCCGTCGGAAATACCGGCAGAGCGCTTCCTGCTGGACGACAGGGGCCGGGCGCGCGTCGTGGCCATCGTCGGGCTGGCACTCAAGATGGGCAACGTACCCGCCAGGACCATTCCGGTCATGCAGCACCTGGATGTGCCCGTCATCAACGCCATCTCCCTATATAACCAGTCCCGCGAGGAGTGGGAGGCCTCCCCCCTGGGCCTGTCGCTGATGGAACGGGCCTGGCAGCTGTCCGGCGCCGAGTTTGCCGGCGCCATTGCCCCCACCGTCGTAGCCAGCAAAGAGCGGTTGAAGGACAAGGAGACCGGCATCGAATACCTCACCGAAATGCCGATCCCGGAGCGCATCGACCGCCTGGCCGACAGGGTACGGAAGTGGGTGAGCCTGCGCTATGAGCTCAATTCCCTCAAGCGCGTCGCAGTGATCTACTACAACTACCCCCCGGGCAAGGAAAACGTCGGCGCGGCCTACCTCAATGTACTCCCCCGCTCCCTGTGGCAGATCCTCGGCCGGCTGGAACAGGAAGGCTATGACACCCATGGGCGCCCGAAAAGCGAAGACGCCCTCTTTGAAACCCTGCGTGAACACGGCACCAACATCGGCAACTGGGCGCCTGGCGCACTCGAGAAGCTGGCCCGGAGCGGCCAGGCGGTCCTGATGCCGGTCGCGGAGTATCGGCGCTGGTTCGACCGTCAGCCGGCGGCCCTGCGGGAAGCCATGATCAAAGCCTGGGGCGAACCCGAGAAATCCACCGTGATGCTGTGGCGCGACCCCAGGGGCACGCCGCACTTCGTCTTTCCCGCCCAGCGCTTCGGCAATCTGGTCTTTGCCGCTCAGCCCTCCCGGGGCTGGGAGGGCGACCCCAAGAAGATGTACCACGACGTCGCCCTGCCCCCTCACCACCAGTACCTTGCCTTCTACCTGTGGCTGCAAAAGGGCTTCAAGGCCCACGCGATGGTGCACGTGGGCACCCACGCCACCCACGAATGGCTGTCGGGCAAGGAAGTAGGCTTTACCGCTGCAGACCCGGGCGAAGCCATGGTGGCCGACGTACCGCAGCTCTATCCCTACATCATGGATGACATCGGCGAGGCTCTGCAGGCCAAGCGGCGAGGCATGGCGACCATCATCTCCCACCTCACCCCGCCCTTCGACCGGGCCACCCTCAACCCGGAACTGGTCAGCCTGCGTGGTCTCATCGACGATTTCGGGGTAGCCGCCCAGAAGAGCGAATCTGCCGCTGCCGCCCGGCTCGGAGAAATCAACACCCTGGCCGGCAAGCTCGGGATCCTCAAGGATGTGGGCCTCAGCCGCCTGGAGAACGCCGAACAGGTGGAGCACCTTGAACACTATCTGAAGGAAGTCTCTGAACAGCACGCTCCGTTCGGCCTGCATACCTTCGGCGTGGCCCCGTCCCAAGCACTGCGGCAATCCACCGCCGCGGCCATCCTGTCCCTCGACCGCAAGCTCGGCGATGCAGAGCGCAGACGCCGGCAAGCCGAGCTGGCCGCCCTGATCGAAAGCAGCGCCGGGGCCGAACTGGACGCCCTGGTGGCAGGTCTGGCCGGCCGCCACGTGGCTGCGGGTCCGGGCAATGACCCCCTGCGCAATCCGGAAGCCCTGCCCACCGGCCGCAACCTCTATGGCTTCGACCCGTCGCGGCTACCCACCCCTGGCACCTGGGACCAGGGCCGGAACCTGGCAGAGAAGTTCATCTCCGACTACAGGCAACGTCACGGCCGCTTTCCCGATCGGGTCGTATTCAACCTCTGGAGCACGGAAGCCATGCGCCATGAAGGCGTGACCGAGGCGGAGATCCTCGCCCTGCTGGGGGTTCGCCCCCGCTGGGACGAACGCGGACGGATCGATGGCGTGGACGTGATTCCCCGCAGCGAACTCGGTCGCCCCAGGGTGGATGTGACCATCGTCCCTTCCGGTCTGTACCGGGACGCCCTGCCCGGCCTGATGCAACTACTCGACGAGGCAGTGAGCCAGGTCAAGGCCTTGCCCGAGGATGACAACCCCGTCCATGCCAATGTGGAGCGCACCCGCAAGCTGCTGGAGGCCCGGGGGATTCCGGCGCCGGATGCCGCCCGTCTGGCCGCCGTGCGCATCTTCACCGAGCCCTCCGGAGCTTACGGCACCGGCGTCGACAACGTCATCCAGGCCAGCAACACCTGGAAGGACGAAAAGGCGATCGCCGATGTGTACTTCAACCGGGTCGGCCACCTGTTCGGTCAGGGCTACTGGGGCGAGCGCCCGGGGGGCGCAGCACTCGCCGTGGACCTCTTCAAGATGGCCCTGAAGGACGCCAAAGCGGCCGTCCACTCCCGGGCCAGCAACGTATTCGGCACCCTCGACAACGACGACGTGTTCCAGTACCTGGGAGCCACGGCGATGGCCATCCGTCAGGTCAATGGGCACACCCCCGAGACCTACATCCTCAATCTGGCCGACGGCCAGGGCGGCAAGCACGAAACCCTGGACAAGTTCATGGGCCGGGAGATGCGCACCCGCTACACCAACCCCGAGTGGGTCAAGGCCATGCTCAAGGAAGGCTACGGCGGAGCCCGCTTCATCATGAAGGTGACCGAACACCTCTGGGGCTGGCAGGTGACCGTGCCCGAAGCGGTGGATGGCGCCAAGTGGCAGGAGATGTACGAGACCTACGTGGCCGACCGCAATGCCCTGGGCGTCAAGGACCGCTTCCGCGAGGCAAAGAACCTGCTGGCCTACCAGGCCATCGTGGACAAGATGCTGGTGGCCATCAACAAGGGCTACTGGCAGGCCGATGTCGATGTTAAGGCACATCTGGACAAAGTGAACCGGGAGCTCATCGCGGAGGCCGGTGTGGCTTGCAACGCCGACTCATGCAGCAGCGAAGCGATCACCGAACTGGCCAGGGCCCAGGACAAGCGCGCCATGGCCGAAGCCCTGGCCATGCCGGCCCCGGGTGCCGGAGGGCGTCCCGCGGGCGGACAAGCCGTTGGGGCACCCCCGGCCGGGTCTGCCTCGGGCGCTCAGAGCGCCAACCCGGCCACATCCCCGGCAGCGCCAGCCAAGGCCGAAGGCAGCTCGACAGCTGACGCACCGCAAGATGTAGTGCAGGGCTATGAAATGAAGGAAAAAGACCCCCTCTCCCAGGCCGTACCACAGCCCGTGGCCTATGCGGCGCTGTTGGGATTTACCGTGCTGGTCGCCGCAGGCATCCTGCTGCGATCACGCCAAAGGAAAACGCGATGCTGAAATGGAGCCTGCGGGCTGGCCCCGCCCTCAAACGAAGATCCACCCTGTTCGCCCTCGGTGGGCTGATGGTATTCACATCTGCCGCCCGAGCCGAAGCACTCCCCCTTCCCGGCGCGGTGTCGGCCGAGGCGCATCTCACGCGCACACAGCGGGACGGACTGTGGGAGAAAACCCTGGTCGTCACCTTTCCCGAGACGCGCCGCCTCCTGTCCACCAGTGACGGCCTCGTGGACAGCCGTGCCGCCATCAACCATGGCGCCCACCCGGAGCTATGGAAAAACGTGTCCACGCGCTTCAATGGCCGGGACGGACGCGGCGGCAAGGCCTACACCGACCACACGCTCAGCGTCACTGCCGCAAGCCTGGGGCTGCCGAAGGCCGATGTCGCCCACATGGCCACGGCCGCCGACATGGACAACCTGGCCATCGTCACCCGCAGCCACGGCCCGCTCACCGTCACCGTGCTGGCCACGGCGGGCGCCAAGAGCAACGCCATCCGCACCGGCGTGGATGAAGGCCGCTACATCGAAGGCGCCGAACCCGCGGGCACCATCAACATCCTGGTCCTCAGCAATGTCCGCCTGACTGACGCGGCCCTGGCCCGGGCGCTGATCACCGTCACCGAAGGCAAGACCGCCGCCCTGGAGGATCTGCAGGTGAAGAGCACCTACACCCCCGGCGTGCAGGCCACCGGCACGGGCACCGACAGCATCATCGTGGTCTCGGGCACCCGTGCGCCCACCGCCAGCTACACCGGCGGCCACAGCCGCATCGGCGAGCTGATCGGCAAGGCCACCTACAGCGCGGTGGTCGAGTCCCTGGGCAAGCAGAACGGCTTCTTCCTGCCGGGCAGCCGGCGCTTTGCGGACCCACCGTCGGCCCTGCCCAAGCCCGCCGGCCATCTGCGCCTGGCCCTCCTCCACCTGGACCCGACGCCAGGCGACATCGCCGCCAACCGTGCGCAGATAGAAGCCGGCGTCCGCGAAGCCGTCCGTCAGGGCGCCGACTGGGTGATCACCCCCGAGCTGGCGGAGACCGGCTACAACTTCGCCAAACGCATCGGCACCAACTGGATCGCCCCCTTCCCGGATACCTGGATGAGCACCCTCGCCGCCATTGCCCGGGACAACAAGGTGGCCCTGTTCATCGGCTTTGCCGAGCGGGATGCACGCCATCACACGCTGCACAACAGCGTCGCCGTGATCGACCGGGAGGGAAAGATCCTCGGCGCCTACCGCAAGCAGCGCGTCCACGGCGGCGCCGAGAGCTGGTCCGTGGCGGGCACCGATGGCCACCCCTTCGTGGTGGATGGCGTGCCCGTGGGGGTGCTGATCTGCGCCGACACGTATGCGCCAGAGCCCGCCGCCCGCCAGCGTGAGCAGGGCGCGGCCCTCCTGATCGTCCCGGCCAACTGGCCACCGGTGGACGGCATGGGGCCGGGCGACGTGTGGGAGCGCCGCTCCCGCGAGACCGGCATTCCGCTTGTCGTCAACAACCGCACAGGGAGCGAGCCGGAGCTGGACTTCACCCACGGCGAAAGCGCCATCGCGGTAGCAGGCCGCCGGCAGTTCAGCTTCAGCACCCCCGCCGGGCGCATGCTGCTGGTGGACTGGAACCGGGCGGACGGCTTCAACCCGCTCACCGGCGTGATCACGCCGGTCCCAAAGGGGGCGCCATGAGGCCACGCCGCCTGATCGCCCTGCTCCACCGCTACCTCGGGCTCGGCCTGATGGGCTTCATCGGCCTCGCTGCGCTCACCGGCAGCGTGCTGGTCTTCGGCCAGGAGATCGACCGGCTGCTCAACCCGGACATCCTCAGCGCCACGCCGCCGACGCCCGGCACCGGGCCCCGCCCCCTTGCCGAACTCGTGGCCGCCGCCACCGCCCACCAGCAGGCCCGGGACGACGGCCCCTGGCAGGCCGTATCCCTGCTCCCACCACGGAGCGGGAACAGCGTCGGCTCCCTGCTCTTCAAGGCCCCCGATCCGGACGCAGAAGGCCGCGGCCGCTTCCACCAGGTACTGGTCGATCCCTTCACCGCCCGGGTACTGGGCGATCGCTCCCGCAGCGACCACGAACTTGACCGTCGCAACTTCATCCACCTGCTCAGCGAGATCCACGGCAAGCTGCTGCTCGGCAAGACCGGCTTCTGGATCATGGGAATCGCCAGCGGGCTCTGGGCGTTGATGACCCTGGTCGGGCTCTACCTGTGGTGGCCGGGGCGCAACAAGCTGGGCCTGGCCCTGCAGATCAAGTGGCAGGCTGGCGCGGCCCGCCTGCATTTCGACCTGCATCGTGCCATCGGCTTCTACAGTGCACCGGTACTGCTGGTCCTGGCCGTGACGGGTGTCTACATGGCCCTGCCCGGCGAGGTCCGCCCCCTAATCGCCGCCCTATCGCCGCTCGATGAGGGCAGGACGCCAAGAGCCGCGCCGTCCGACCGCCCCCCCATCGACGCCGACGAAGCCGTCCGCATCGCCCGCGGGGTCTTCCCCGACGGCAAGCTGCGGCGCGTGGGGCTGCCGCGCAGCGCTGACGACAGCTACGCCATCGGCTTCCTGCTGCCCGGCGAAGTGCAACGCCCCACCACCAGTCGCAGCACCGTCTGGGTGGCCGTTCGTGGCGGAGAGATCCTGCGCAGCCTGGATGCCACCCGCAGCAGCCCGGGAGACAGCTATCTCAACTGGCAGACGCCCCTCCACACCGGTACGGCCTTCGGCCTTCCCGGACGGATTGGCGTACTCCTGGGTGGGCTGTCCACCCTGGTCCTCATTTATGCCGGGCTGCGAATGTGGCTGCGCCGCAAGGCCCCCCGCCTGATCGTCAGGGCACCGCTGGGGACCTGAGCGCAACAAGCCGTCCGCGCCTGAGGACGGCACTCACCCGGCCAGAAAGGCCTCCAGCGCCCGCGCCACCTGCACCGGCTGATCGTGCTGCAGGTTGTGCCCCGAGTCGGCAATGGTGATGACCTGGCGGTCACGGAAGCAGCCGATACGGCGCTCGAATTCCGCCGGGTCGTCACCCATCCGGTCGTCCACAAAGCCCTTGTCAGCGATCAGCAGCAGCACCGGCGCCTCGATCTTGCGCCAGGCCGAAAGGGAATCCTCGATATGGTAGAGGGACGGCCCATGCACCCGGTGCCAGGGGTCGCAGGCCATCTCGATCTGCCCGTCCGGCCGGGGCCGGCTTACCGCGCGGGACAGAAAATCGGCCTGCTCGAGCGTGAGACGCGGATTAACCATACGCAGGCGTCGCGCCAGGGCTTCCGCATTCGCATACGGACGCACCTGCGGCCTCGCCGCCACGGCATCCATCCACTGCACCAGTTGCATCGGCGCATCCACCTCCGGCGGCGGCCGCAGCCCCAGGAAGTCCAGCATGACCAGCCGCGCCACCCGCTGCGGGCGCACCGCCGCATAGGTGGCAGCAATGTTGGCCCCCATGCTGTGCCCCACCAGCGTGGCCGGACGATCCGGCGAGAAATGATCGAGCAGCACGTCCAGATCGGCGTAGTAGTCGGGGAACCAGTACGGCCGGTCCAGCCACTCGCTGGCGCCATAGCCGCGCCAGTCCGGGGCGATGATGTGCCAGGGCTGTTCGAGGGCCTCCACCAGAAACTGGAAGGTCGGCGAGGAATCCATCCAGCCGTGGAGCAGGAAGAAGGTGGGGGCATCCCGCGGGCCCCAGTGGCGCACATGGTGGCGCAGGCCGCGGATGTCGAGGTATTCGGAAGTGCCGGTATCACGCATCGGCCAGACTCTACAGATGCCGTTCCAGGAAGGCCAGGGTCCGGGTCCAGGCCAGCTCGGCCTGGGCCGGGTCGTAAACCTGGGGCCGGGTGGCGTTGAAGAAACCGTGGACCGCCTCGTAGTGATGGATCTCCGGACAGGCGCCCGCGCCGAGCATGGCCTGCTCCAGCGCGCCGGCCGCCGCCGGGGTGCACCAGGTGTCCCGGGTGGCGAAGTGCCCCTGGAAGGGAATGCGGATCTGCGCCGGATCGGCAAAATCCCGGGGCGGAATGCCATAAAAGCACACCGCTGCCGCCACTTCCGGCAGATGCACGGCACTGGCCACCGTCAGGGCACCCCCCATGCAGAAGCCCATCACCGCCACCGGCCCGCTGCCGACCTTCTGCAGGTAAGCCACCGCACCGCGGATGTCCTGAAAGGTTGCGCCGGCAAAGTCGAGGCCATCCATCATGTGACTGGCCTCATCCGGGTCCTGGGTTACACGGCCCCGGAAGAGATCCGGCGCCAGCGCATTGAAGCCGGCCGCGGCGAAGCGATCCACGACACTGCAGATCTGGGCATTGAGCCCCCACCACTCCTGGAGAACCACCACACCCGGGCGGCCGGCACCGGCGTGGGCGAAGTGGCCCTGGCAGAGACTGCCATCGGGGCGGGGAAAGTCGATCAGTCCAGGCGGGGTGGGGTGCATCAATCACTCCTTGAAAAAACGCATATACCGGGCTCTGTGTCGGGGAAACTGCAAGGGCAACTGTAGGGGCGACTTCAGTCGCCCGCGGACTCCGATCAAGGGCATGTCAGTGATCGGCGCGGGGATGGGCGACTGAAGTCGCCCCTACAAGTCGACGCCACAGCGAGGCCTGGCGCCCTTACTTGTACTCGCTCGGCTTGCTGAGCACGGCAGCGGTCATGCGCGAGATGCACACCAGCTTGCCTTCCTCGTTGGTGATGCGCACTTCCCACACCTGGGTGGTGCGCCCCAGGTGCAGGGGCCGGGCTTCGCCGTAGACCCAGCCGCTGGTCACCGCACGGACGTGGTTGGCGTTGATCTCCTGGCCGA
Organism: Zoogloea sp.; assembly: GCF_044344315.1. Classification (GTDB taxonomy): domain Bacteria; phylum Pseudomonadota; class Gammaproteobacteria; order Burkholderiales; family Rhodocyclaceae; genus Zoogloea. The sequence continues at coordinate 83,665 of NZ_JBIJDC010000003.1, forward strand.
CGCAGTGGTATTTGGCCGGGTCTACCACGTGGGCAGCAGACCAGGAAGCCAGGGTTTCGGCAAAGGCCACCGACACGCCGCCGTGCAGCGCCCCGGCGGGCTGGCGGGTGCGCGGATCCACGGGCATGCGGCCACGCAGGAAGTCCTCGCCGATCTCGATCAGTTCCATGCCCAGGTGGCCGTTGGCACAGGTGGCACCGCGGGCATTGACTTCTTCCAGGGTGAAGGGGGCAAACCAGATACTCATTGGGGGTTACTCCATCTTGTTGTTGCCGACGCCTTGAGCGCCGGTCAAAGGATCATCTGGGTGCAACGGTACAACACCAGCTGGCGGCCGGTGGCCTCATCGGTGACCACCGCGTCCCACACCTGGGTCGTCCGCCCCAGGTGTGCGGCCGTGGCCACACAGGCGATGGCACCCTCGGTGAGGGTGCCCAGGTGGTTGCTCTTCAGCTCGATAGTGGCGAAGGAGCGGGCGCCGGCCGGCAGGTGCGCCATGGTCGCATGGCCGGTGGTGGTGTCGGCCAGGGCGATCAGGCTGGCCGCGTGCAGGCGCTGGTTGGGGGCCATGTGGATGGGTCGCAGGGGCATGCGACTGCTCGCCCGCCCCTGCTCCAGGCTCAGAAACTCGACCCCCAGAAAGCCCGGCAGGCAGTCTGCCGCATCCCGATTGAGGCTGTCCACGCTGAGGTCGGTGCGCAGGATGCTCATCTCAGTGCTTCGCCCCCAGATAGGCCTCGATCACCTTCGGGTTCTGGGCCAGCTCACTGGCCTTGCCCTCCAGGGTCACGTCGCCCACCTCCAGCACGTAACCGTAGTCCGACACTTTCAGCGCCGCGCGGGAGTTCTGCTCGATCAGCAGGGTCGCCACGCCAGTGTCGCGCAGGTGGGAGATCACCTGAAAAACCTCAGCCATCACCCGCGGAGCCAGCCCCAGGGAGGGCTCGTCGAGCATCAGCACCTTGGGGTCGCTCATCAGCGCGCGGCCGATGGCCACCATCTGCCGCTCGCCGCCGGACATGGTGCCCGCCAACTGGTGGCGGCGCTCCTTGAGGCGAGGAAAGACGGCGTAGATGCCCTCCAGCCCGTCCCGATAGGACCAGCCCGCCTTGCGCCGCCGGTAGGCGCCGAGCACCAGGTTGTCCTCCACGGTCATGGTGGTGAACAGTTCGCGCTTCTCGGGTACCAGGGCCAGGCCTTTGCCCAGACGCAGCTCGATGGCATGGTGGGACACGTCCTGCCCCTGGTAGAGCACCTCGCCCTGGGCCTGCCCCTCGCTGGGCAAGGCCCCCATGATGGCGTTGAGCAGGGAGGACTTGCCCGCCCCGTTGGGGCCGATGACGGTGACGATCTCGCCGGCCCGCAGGCTGATCGAGGTGCCCCGCAGGGCCTCGACCTTGCCATAGCGCACGCTCAGATTGCGGGTTTCAAGAACGGGTTTGCTGCTGTTGTCGGCGCTCATTCGACACCTCCCAGGTAGGCCGCCAGCACGGCTTCATTGTTCTGGATCTCGGCGGGCAGGCCTTCGGCGATCTTGCTGCCGAACTCCATCACCACCAGCCGGTCGGTCAGGCCCATCACGAAGTCCATGTCGTGCTCCACCAGCAGCACCGACATGCCCTCGCCCTTGAGCTGGCGTATCAAGTCGGCCAGGGCCTCCTTCTCCTTCAGGCGCAGGCCGGCGGCGGGCTCGTCGAGGAGCAGCAGCGTCGGATCGGTGCACAAGGCGCGGGCGATCTCGAGGATGCGCTGCTGGCCCAGGGCCAGGCTGCCTGCCGGCGTATGCATGTGCTCCTCCAGCCCCACCCGGCGGATCTGCTCGGCGGCCAGGAACAGCAGCCGGGCTTCTTCATGGCGGTCCAGGCGCAGGGCCGCCGCCAACGGGCTGCTGCGCCCACGCAGGTGCGCCCCCATGGCCACGTTCTCCAGCACCGACAGGTGCGGGATGAGGTGCACATGCTGGAAGCTGCGGCCGATGCCCATGCGCACGATGTGCCGGGAATCCAGCTGGTCGATGCGCTCGCCGCAGAAGCGGATCTCGCCGCTGGTGGCAGGCAGCACCCCGGTCACCAGGTTGAACATGGTGGACTTGCCTGCCCCGTTGGGGCCGATCAGGCCGACCACTTCCCCGGCACGGATCTCGAAGGCCATGTCCTTCACCGCCACCAAGCCACCGAACTGCTTGCGGGCATCACTGACCTCGAGTATCAGCGCCCCGGCCTGGGGCCGGGCCCGGCGCGGCAGGTCGCTGTAGCCATCGGGGGCGATGGCCGGCGCCACCACCTCCGGCTCGGGCGGATGGAACTTTGCCCACACGCTGGCCACCCAGGGCCACAGGCCGTCCCGCGACCACAGCAGGAGCAGCACGATCATCACCCCGAAGACCACGATCTCGAAGTTGCCGTTGCTGCCCAGCAGCAGGGGCAGCAGATCCTGCTGCTGGCTCTTCATCCCGGTCATCACCACCGCGCCGAGGATCGCCCCCCATACGTGGCCGACGCCCCCCACCACCGCCATGAACAGGTACTCGATGCCCATGTGCAGGCCAAAGGGCGTGGCGCTCACCGAGCGCTGCAGGTGGGCGTAGAGCCAGCCCGACAGGCTCGCCATCAGCGCCGCCAGCACGAAGATCAGGATCTTGTACTGGGCGGTGTGGATGCCCATGGCCTCGGGCATGGTCTTGCCCTTGGCCAGGGCCCGGATGGCGCGGCCGGGCCGGGAGTTGAGCAGGTTGAGCACCAGCATCAGGCAGCCCCCCAGGCACAGCCAGATCACCCCGTACATCACCCGCGGCGACGACAGGTCGATGCCGAACACGCTCAGGGCCGGGATGCCCGACAGGCCGTCATACTTGCCCAGGAACTCGATGGTCCCGAACAGGTAATACAGCGACAGCCCCCAGGCGATGGTGGCCAGGGGCAGGAAGTGGCCCGACAGGCGCACGGTGACGCTGCCGATCAGGGCCGCCGCCAGGCCGGACACCACCAGCCCGGCCCCCAGACCCACCCAGGGCGACCAGCCCAGGGTGGTGCTGAGATAGGCCGTGGTATAGGCCCCCAGGCCGACGAAGGCCGCCTGCCCGAAGGAGGTCAGGCCGCCGATGCCGGTGAGCAGCACCAGGCCGAGGGCGACGATGGAATACAGGCCGATGTAGTTGCCGATGGTGATCCAGTAACCCGGTACAGGCAGAAAGGGAAACACGAAAAACCAGCCGAACATCAGCCACTGGAGCTTCTTGGTGGACATCTTCATTCTTCGTCTCCATGGCCGGAAGTCAGCGAACGCCAGGCCAGCACCGGGATGATCAGCGTGAACACGATCACCTCCTTGTACGCACTGGCCCAGTAGGAGGAATAGCTCTCGAGCAGGCCGACCAGCAGCGCCCCGGCCGCCGCCAGCGGGTAGCTGGCCAGGCCGCCGACGATGGCCGCCACGAAGCCCTTCAGGGCCACCACGAAGCCGGTGTCGTAACCCACGGTGTTGAGGGGCGCGATCAGGGGGCGCGATCAGGGTGCCCGCCAGGGTGCCCAGGCCCGCCGCCAGCCCGAAGGCCATGCGCCCGGCCTGGCTGGTGCCGATACCCACCAGCTGCGCCCCCTTGCGGTTGACCGCGGTGGCGCGCAGGGCCTTGCCATACAGCGTGCGGTCGAAGAACAGGTAGAGCAGACCGATCAGGCTGCCCGCCACCGCCATCACCACCACGCTCTGCCCTGACACGGGCATCTCGCCCAGGGCCGTGCTCCACTCGGTAAAGGCGTGGGTGGTCGAACCTTCCGGCCCGAAGATGAACAGCCCCATGCCCAGCATGGCGAAGTGCACCCCCACCGAGACGATCAGCAGCACCAGCACCGAGGCCTCGGCCATGGGCTGGAAGGCGACGCGATAGATCATGATGCCCAGGGGCACGGTGATGGCCAGGGTGAACAGGATCTGCACCGCCATCGGCATGCCCTGCCAGTCGAGGGAATGGGCCAGCAGCCAGATGAACTGGGGGTAGATCAGGTTCTCGATGACGCTCCACATGAGCAGGCGCCGCGGCAGCGGCTTATAGCGCCGCTGACGCAGGGCCGAGCCCAGCTCCACCAGGAAGGTGAGCACGCCAATGCCGATCAGCAGCCAGATCAGCTTGGGAAACTGGCTGCTCTGCAGGGCTGCCACGGTGAGGGCACCGAAACCGATGAACTCCCCCTGGGGCAGAAAGATGATGCGGGTTACCGAAAACACCAGCACCAGGGCCATGGCCAGCAGGGCGTAGACCGCCCCGTTGGTGACCCCGTCCTGGGCCAGGACCGCGAAGATACCGAAATCCATGAAAGTCTCCTCAGGCCCGGTTCAGTTATTGACGACGAAGGCGTCGGCAAGGAAGCGCCCCGCCGGCAACCCCGCCGTGGCGGTGAAGCTGCTGCGCGCCGCGTCGATCATCAGCGGGTTGCCGCAGGCATAGACCTCGTGGGCGGAGAGGTCCGGCAAATCCTCCAGCACCGCCGCATGCACGAAACCACGCCGGCCGGTCCACTCCGGGCCGGCCTCCGACAGCACCGGCACCAGGCGGATGCCCGGGTACTGCGCCTCCCAGGCAGCCACGCTGTCCACCGCATACAGGTCGGCCCACTGGCGGCCGCCCCAGTACAGCACCGCCCCACGGCGCGCCATCTCTGCACCATGGGTCTTGAGCAGCGCGGCGATGGGGGCGTAGCCCGTGCCGGAAGCCAACAGCACGATGGGCGCATCGCCCGGCTGCAGCACGAAGTCGCCATAGGGCCCCTCGATGCGCAGCAGGCCGCCGGCCTTGAGCTTGTCGTAGGCGTGGGTGGAGAAGCGCCCGCCTTCCATGCGGCGCACGTGCCACTCGATGACACCCGCCTCCGCCGGATCGTTGGCCATGCTGTAGCTGCGCTTCGCCCCGTCCTTGAGGATCACGCTGGCGTACTGGCCGGCCTTGAAACTGAAGCCGGCGGCAGGCGGCACCTGCAGGCGGATCACCACCACGTCGTGGGACGGGCGGCTCACGTCCACCACCTTGGCACCGGTGGTGACCACCCGCTGCCCGGGCTCGGCCGGCACCTTGGGCGCGTCGAGCAGCAGCTCGGCGGTGGGCACGGCCTGGCAGGTGCGGCACTGGCCAGCCGGCACGTCGGTGCCGTCCGGACGGGTCGGGGCGTGTTCCACCGCCCCTTCCAGCAGGCCCAGGTGGCAGCTGTTGCAGGTGCCGGTGCGGCAGCTGTGGGGCAGCCAGTAGCCGGCGGCCAGGGCGGCGTCGAGCACCGTCTGGCCCGGCGCACATTCAAAGCTGCCGCCCTCGGGCGACAGCCGGACGAGGAGATTCGTGCTCATGATGCTCAGCCCGCTTCGCTCATGGTCGGGATGGCATGCACGGCGTCGTGCTCATGGCCCTTCAGCAGGTCCAGGGCCACGTCCACGATCATGTCTTCCTGCCCGCCCACCATGCGGCGGCGGCCCAGCTCGACGAGGATGTCCACCGCCTTCAGGCCATACTTCTTGGCGGCCACTTCGGAGTGACGCAGGAAGCTGGAATACACGCCGGCATAGCCCAGGGCCAGGGTCTCCCGGTCCACCCGCACCGGGCGGTCCTGCAGGGGGCGCACGATGTCGTCGGCGGCGTCCATCAGGGTGTACAGGTTGCAGCCGTGGTTCCAGCCCATGCGGTCGGCGGCGGCGATGAAGACTTCCAGCGGGGCATTGCCGGCCCCGGCGCCCATGCCCGACAGGCTGGCGTCCACCCGGTCGCAGCCCTCCTCCACCGCGACGATGGAGTTGGCCACGCCCAGGCTCAGGTTGTGGTGGGCGTGGATGCCGGTCTCGGTCTCGGGCTTGAGTACGTCCTTGAAGGCGCGGAAGCGCTCGCGCACGTCGTTCATCGACAGGGCGCCGCCCGAATCCACCACGTAGCAGCAGGTGGCGCCGTAGCTCTCCATCAGCTTGGCCTGTTGGGCCAGGGCCTGGGGCGTG
>NZ_JBIJDC010000004.1:0-85601 GCF_044344315.1 Zoogloea sp.
AACTACACAAAATATGGCGCTGTGAACAGGGGTGTTGTAAGCACATGAAAGTGAACGATATTTTTATGGAAATATGCCATATCGATGCAATTGCCCTGGTAAGCAAGGAGGGTGCGGCTACGGTTATATTGGCAACACCGCAATTTGGTCCACCTACCGGAAATGACTGGTGCACAGGTTCTGTTATCGTGCCTTGCGAACGGCGAAGGATTGCAATTGACATTCAAACCACCCCGCCCGGCGCAGAAATCTGGATCGACGGTAACAAGCAGTCATTGCGAACAAACCACCTCGTCGAAACAGAACTAGAGGTCTGCGATAACAAGGTGGATGTTCTGCTTCGCTTTCCCGGAAAGACAAACTGCAGGAGAAAAGTGCCTCTCCTTGGAGCTTCGATCAAAAGAGTCACTTGTGCCTTTGCTGGGGGGGCTCAGTGATTTCTACTTTCTTTTTCTCCGTAATAACGCCCAACACTCCGCTCAATTCGACCACCCTGACGGGCGTCGGGTTAGCTACACGTTAGGCAGCGCGCTCATATGGGATACAACGTTTCAATCATCAAGACTGCTTCTGGACGACGCCAGCGATTCTCCGAGCAGGACTTTATCGCCCTCGCAACGAAGTTTCCCGAGTGGTCATACGATTCGTCATCGCAAACACTACTAAAAAATATGGGTGAGGGAGAAGGCTTCTGGTTGGATACAAGCCCATTGGAACTCACGGCAAAAGAGCCTAATGACGCGCAGCTTCAGCTCATGATTGAAATTGCGCAAGCGCTTGGTGGACGCGTTCGTGGTGACGAGCTGGAAACCTACCTGACGCCAACAGAAACTTATGATCATTCCGACGATGAAAAATTGCGGCGCCTTGCCGGCTCTTTAGGTCCGCAGGAGTCTTTCAAGTATGCGAAGCTAATTAGGCGCATTCAGTTGGCTGCCTTGATATTGCTCGCGCTCAACTTTATTGCATACGTACTTAACGGGGTAATGAAATAATGCCTAACATCGCAATTAACCGGATCGGCCTTACGGCCGCGCGGTGATTTTTAACCTTAGGCCATGGGACAGAAACTCTCTGCGCAGGATATGGCGCTCTATCGTGCCGTTGACGAAGTTCTGCACTACGTCTGGGATCCCATTGGAGTCGCGGGTACGCCGCAAGCGCGAGACGAGTACTACGGCTATTTGCCCAGAGTCTTTGCCTTGGTCCGAGATTGTGCAAATGAATCTGCAATTGCTGAAGAGCTCAGCTCCATCGCAACGCAGCGCATGGGGCTTTCAGCGAGGCCGGAGCACGACCTGGAAATAGCTCGTCTTCTTCTATCTTGGCGGGCGTCTGTAAATGAGCGCCTGGCCTAACCAGTCGCTCAAGGCTGCTACGGCCTGCGGCCTCCGCTGGACGTCCCGCAAGCGGGCCGACCCTTACATTCGAGGTTAGATTTCTCTATGAGCATCGAGCAAGCCAACGTGATCGATTTTATGAGCACTGATCCCGTCAGCGGCTCAGTAACTTTGACAGCAACCGATCACCTTGAATGGGGCGGCAGAGAACATCTGCTGTTGATCCAAGAAAAGTTGAACTCGTACTTGGCATTTGTTGAAAGCGGAGAAATATTGGAGTCATACCCAGCTGCAGAGGGAAGGCCAATTAGGCTTTTTGTCATATGTCAGTTTGAGCCGGATGAAGAAGGAGCTAGGTTTTTATCCCTCTGCAGGGAAGTAATAAAAAATGCGGGACTGGATTTTGGGTATCGTGTTGAAGACATCTAACTTCCCGCTCCAGCCGGCAGCAAAAAGCTACGCTTTTTGCTGCCGGCTTAGCTAGCACATCGGAGAGAAAATGATCAGCATGGCACGACTGTTACTCATTTCATTTGTCGGAGGTGGGGGCGCGCTACTGCTTGAATACTTGCTTGCCCGCTTTATTCCAATTCTCGGAATCGTCTTTTGGATTCCGACACTTGTTGCATTATCCATTTTGGAAGACTGTGGGCTGCCTACTCTTCAAGGCTCTTCCGATGGGTGGCCCATGGCCACCACTTTGGGAGCGATTATTGCTGTCATAGCATGGTGGCTCATTTGGTCGGTAGTCGTGGCTATCGTTCTCTGGCGTACGCGTCATCAAAAGGAGAAATCTGCCAATGCTCTCTAGCCCTACGCTCAAGCGGGACAGGCCAGAAGCTGCCTGCCCCCTTGGGGCCAAGTTAGGTACAGCCATGCGGCATGGTCCAGTTTTCCTATTTTTACTGCTACTTTCTGGCTGCGGTGGGCCATTTCGTCCGCCAGATTTTGAAAAATATGTTCAGCTTGCAAGCGAAGGTTCGCTTTGTATGACTAGCCTGCAAGGCACTTGGCCGAATCTGCCTCACAATCCAATTCAGTGGTTCGTCGGTGGAAGATCAAATCTCTTAGTCACAATTCGCTCCCCGGCAAACAAAGGCAGGTATGAAGCTGGTCAAATCTCAGTGCATTACGCATGGCCTAATTCCACTCCATATCAGATAAAGGGGCTTTCAGGCTACGTCGAATTTCAGAGTAATACGTTCGTTGTCGATCTATCTCAGAGCTTAGATAAAAAGATAAATGAAAAACTTGAGTTTAATGGAAAGTATTCCATCAGAAATCCAAACGGTTGTCCCTAAGCTGGCGGCTAACGCCGCTCCCTCTGGTTGCTCGGATCTGCCGGAAGTGGCAGGTCGGTTACCTTTACGTTAGGCGTTACGCACACACATCATGGGCATCTCATTAACTTGGGTCGCTGTCGAGGCACTTCCGGCCGACGAAGCACTGTTGCGACTGTCATTGGTCAAGACGGCGAAAGACTGCGTATATCCGTTCAAAGGCGTCGCAAGCCATACCTTGCCAAACGACTGGTTCTTAGTTGCCGCTCAACGCTGCGATCACCGAATTGCCAATGCAGAAAGCATGTCTGCACTCTCGAAAGGCTGTCGAGCGGTCGCGTGCGCCATCGAGGAGCACGTCAACTTTGCGTCCGTAGAACTTTGGCGAGACGGTGCGCGCGTCTGGCATGTCCAGCATCAAGGCGACGAAGACAATGAAAATATTTCTTCCCAAGGCCTGCTGCCTCAACGCTTCCGCGAATTACTGGCTACAGTAGAACCCGAGGACAGCGAGAATCTCGACGGCCACTTCCACATGGATATCCCACTCATTCTCGCCAAGGAGCTCTGTGGATTCCGTCACGATGAAAGCAACGCGGACTTTGACCGCACTCCATTTGAAGAGCTTGCCGAACTCAAGACCAAGAGTAGTTGGTGGAAACCGTGGAAGTAACGCCTAACCACTTGTTTGTGTGGGACGGCTTTGCCGCCCCACAACTTCAACGTTAGGCAGCACAAATGCGACTACTTTCCGCCATCGCCATCCTTTTGCCCTCCATCTGTACGGCACAAGCATGCGAGACCATCCCATGGGCAAAGGCAGCCTCACCAGAGATGTATTCGTCATTTCAGTGCCTTAGTGCAGAAATAAAAATATAAAGTACTCGTATCAGATTGAGGTTCCGTGTAAGTAAATAGTGACTTTGAGTTGGGGTGCGCATGATTTGCACGCATCTCATCGCTATGTCAGGATTTTTGGAGTCGGTTGCTTTGATGCCACCATTGCAGCGCGGTTTTTTGGCGATATTTCTTTTTTCGGGCTGTTTGTGCGCCAATGAGGGGGAGACTTTTTCCGGATACTATGCTTACGGTTTTGAGGAGAGCAGGTTTTCGCTTGTTGGTAGCAAGGAGCGCTGGTGGCTGGATAAACTTCCGCCTTGTGTTGAACAGACTGAGAAGGTGGGCGGAGGGACGCCGATTCTGTTTGTTGAGGTCGTCGGAAAGCTGAGTTCAGTAGGAAAATTTGGGCATCTTGGAAAGTACCCTCGTGAGCTGGTTGTAGAGCAGTATTTGTCTTGCAGAAAGCTAAGCCCGGGAGAGCGTTCGGGTCTTTATGATTGATCTCTAGGAGATTGATAGGTTATGGGATCGTTGGTTTCTGTAGCCAGATGTATTCGTTTGGTTGCTCGATTGGTTGGGATGGCTGCATGTGCTTTCTCAGTGTCTGGATGCTATTTTGCGAACGGTATTGACGTGGTGCCTCAAGCCTTTGTTCGGAAAAATCCCGACCTTTCGGGAGGTAAAGCGTATGTCCTCCAGGGGCAGAGGTGGCACACGGGAAATATGCATCTTCCCTTTGACTTCACTGTATATCGATACCCCGTCGAGATTGAGGTTCGTACCAGTGGTTTCGAAGGTGATTTTTCGGCAGGTGAGGTGGAGTTCTATCGGTGCGGGCAGCGAATAATCAACGTAAAAGGCGCCGTGAGGGTTTCCAGTAATACGCTTGCGCTTGATCTGGAGTATCCATGGCCTGAGAGATCAAGAAGGGCTGAGAGGCTTGAAGTAGTTGCTTTTTTGAATGATGCGGCGGCGCCATCGTCGCCATGCCTCACGCCTAAATGACGCTTCGTTGGCTTGTTTCGTCTGTTTCATCTGATGTAGGTTGCTGTCTAGCTTGAGAGTCTCCCCATGTCCGTCAGAACCCACGCAACTACTCGAGTGCGGAGTCTGGCGCATGGCGCATGATTGGCTATGCAATCTCCGCGGTCCTTGTGGTGTTGGCTTTTGCTGTCGCCCCGCCTCATGCGACGCCAATGCCGATCCAGGCTGTGCTTGACTTCCCATCCGCCGGCCCGTCCGGCACCCACCCACCCGAGACCCCCCAATGACCCCACAGACCGCCTCCCTCATGGCCGAATACAACCGCTGGATGAACGACCGCCTGTATGCCGCGGCGGCGACCCTCGACCCGGCGGCGTTGACGGCGGACAAGGGGGCGTTCTTTGGTTCCATCCTGGGCACGCTCAATCACATCGCGGTGGCGGACACGATCTGGCTGCACCGCTTTGCGCAGCACGAGGCGGCGTTTCCGGCGCTGGGCGCGTTGTCCGGGTTTCCCCGGCCTGCATCCTTGACCCAACCCCTCGCGGACGATCTGGCGGGGCTGGGCCAGTACCGGCGGGGGCTGGATGCCCTGATCGAGCGCTGGGTTGCCGGGCTGACGCCCGAACATCTGTCGGCCGATCTGGCCTACAGCAACATGGCGGGCGTCCATTCGAGCCGGTGTTTCGGGGCCTTGCTGCTGCACTTCTTCAACCACCAGACGCACCATCGCGGCCAGGTCACGACGCTGTTGTGTCAGGCCGGCGTGGATGTCGGCGTCACCGATCTATTGGCGGTCATTCCGACCACTGCATAAGGAGCACCCATGCCAGGTCCCGCCCGTGCCGGACTTTTCATCTACGCCCTCGATCCCGAGCGCGTTGCCGATTTTTATTGCGCCGTCGCCGGCATGGCCCGCCTGCATGCCACGCCGGAGCTGATCGTGCTCGAATCCGCCGACATCCAGTTGCTGGTGCACCGGATTCCGCCGCCCTTTGCCGAGGGCATCGTCATCACCTCGCCGCCCCAGCGGCGCGAGGATACGGCGCTCAAGTTCTTCTTCAGCGTGCCCAGCCTGGATGCGGCACGGCTTGCGGCGCGGGGGCTGGGGGGCGAGGTGTTTGCCGAGAACTGGCAGGGGCCGGGCTTTACCGTGTGCAACGGGATGGACCCTGAGGGGAACGTGTTTCAGGTGCGGGAGTTTGCCGCGTGAGGCGCAGCGCTCTGGTGGGGCCGCTTGAAGCGCGTTTCTGAGAGGCATGTATGCCATTTACACCCTTCCACATGGGGCCGGGGCTCCTGATCAAGGCGGTGCTGCAGGGGGCGTTTTCCCTGATGGTCTTCGGCTGGGCGCAGATCGTGATGGATATTCAGCCGCTGGTGGTGATCCTGACCGGCGAGGGGCATCTGCATGGCTTCACCCATACCTGGATCGGGGCCTCCCTGCTGGGCGTCGCTTCGGCCCTCAGCGGGAAGTATCTGTCGGAGTTCGGCTTGCGCCTGATCGGCTGTCGCCGCTTTGTGCCCATCCGTTGGCCGGTGGCTGTGCTGTCGGCTTTCGTCGGTACTTTCAGCCATGTGCTGCTTGACGGGATCATGCATGCGGACGTGGAGCCCTTTTGGCCCTTGACCCGGGACAACGGTCTGCTCGGGCTGATGTCGGTGCAGGCCATGCACTGGTTTTGCCTGGGGAGCGGGGTGGTGGGTGCGGTGCTGTATTTCATCGTGGCCAGCCGGCTGGCTCCGCGGGACGCGCACGGTGAGGCGTCACCATGAGCGCAAACCCATTGCTGACGCGGGTTTGCCCTCCACTGGCCGTATCACCCGATGGGTGAAGCTGAAGGGGTCTATGGGACGCGCTGAGGGCGGCTGGAGGGACTGTGGGGGCGACTTCAGTCGCCCGCGGGCTGAGATCAAGGGTGTGTCGGTGATCGACGCGGGGGTGGGCGACTGAAGTCGCCCCTACAAATCGCCCCTATAGGAGAGACCGTATCGACCGTCAGACGACGCGTCAAACGGAGGAAGTTAGGATGAATTCGACCCCACGAGGGGGCTTGCCCTGGCCCTTTATCAGCCGCATTTCCGGCCCCCTCTGGCGGGCGGACTGGCATCATCTGCCCCATCTGACAAACGCAGCGTGGCTCCGGTGTTCGAGTTTTTCGGGAATTTCTTTCTGGCGCTTGCCCTGGTGGGGCTGTTCCGCTTTCTGTGGATGGTCTGCGGTCTGCTGATCCGCACCGGGGATGTGGGGAACGCGATCTTTGCGGTGCTCCTGCCGGTGTTGATGCTCTATCTGCTGGGGCGCTCTCTGCTGCCCATCGACGCCTGGGAGGGGTTTGCGGCCGGGGCTGCCACCGGGGCGGTGGCGGTGTATCTGTTCGGCCGCAGGAAGCCGCCCACGCGGGCCTGAGTGGCGCCCTCAGCGCCCCTCAAACCACCCGGCAATCTTCATCCGTTCCTCTTCGGTGATCCCGGTGACGTTGCCCAGGGGCATGGCCTTGAGCTTGACCGTCTGGTCGTGGATGCGCTGAGCCTGGGCTTCGATGCGCTGGGGGGTGTCGAGCAGTACGCCGGCCGGCGCGGAGGCCATCAGGGTGGGCTTTTCGGCGTGGCAGGCGGTGCAGCGGGCGTTGATGATGGGCTGGATGTCGGCCAGGGTGGGGGCGGTGGTGCCGGCACTGGCAAGCCGCGGCGCCGGGGCCAGCCATATGGCTACGCCGGCCAGGATGGCGATGGCGGCGGCGGGGAACTCCCAGCGCACGGCGCCCTTGTGGCGCAGGTTGAAGAAGTGGCGGATCAGCACGGCCGCCAGGATGATCAGGGCCAGCACCGCCCAGGCGTGGGCATGGGTGTAGGTGAAGGCGTAGTGGTTGCTGATCATGCAGAACAGCACCGGCAGGGTCAGGTAGTTGTTGTGGTAGCTGCGCTGCTTGGCGCGGATGCCGTCCATGGGGTCGGGGGTGTCGCCGCGCTGCATGGCGGCCACCACCCGTTTCTGGCCCGGGATGATCCAGAAGAAGACGTTGCCGCTCATGGTGGTGGCGATCATGGCGCCCACGTGGATAAAGGCGGCACGGCCCGACAGAAGGTGGGTGAGGGCCCAGGCCACGGCCACCACGAAGGCGTAATAGACGATGCCGAAGAGCAGCTGGCTGCGGTTGATGAGCAGGCGGCACAGTACGTCATACACCACCCAGCCGCCGGCCAGGGTGCCCAGGCCGATGGCCACGGCGGTGCCCGGGCTGATGGCGGCCACCGAGGGATCGACCATGTAGCTGCCGGCCTGCAGGTAGTACAGGGTGGAGATCAGGGCGAAGCCCGACAGCCAAGTGGAATAGCTCTCCCATTTGAACCAGTGCAGATCGTCCGGCAGGTGGGCCGGGGCGACCAGGTATTTCTGCGGGTTGTAGAAGCCGCCGCCATGCACGGCCCACAGCTCGCCGCCCACGCCCTTGGCCTTGAGGGCCGGGTCGGTGGGGGGCTTGAGGCTGTTGTCCAGCCACACAAAGTAGAAGGATGAGCCGATCCAGGCGATGCCGACGATCAGGTGAAGCCAGCGCAGCAGCAGGCTGCCCCATTCGATGAGGTAAGCGTCCATCAGCTGCCCCGGTAGGTTGAATAGCTCCACGGCGATACGAGGAGCGGCACGTGGTAGTGGGCGGCGGTGTCGGCAATGCCGAAGCGCAGGGGGACGCTGCCCAGAAAGGGCGGGTCGGACTGCGGCACGCTGGCGGCGGCAAAGTAGGCCGCCACCTCAAAGACCAGCTCGTAGTTGCCCACGGCCATGGTTTCTCCCTGCAGCAGGGGGGCATCGGCGCGGCCGTCGTGATTGGTGACCCCGCGGCACAGCTCACGGCAGCTGCCGTCAGATCCGAGCAGGTGCAGCGCAAAGGCCATGCCGGCCGCGGGGCATCCGCGGGCGGTGTCGAGTACGTGGGTGGTCAGGCGGCCCATGGGGGTCCTCGGCAGGGGTGGGAGTGACCCGATTATAGAAAGGGGTTTTCTGCGGCCGGCGAATATCACCTATTGGCTTGGGCGAATAAGGCTGTGGAATGCGGGCCCGGGGGCGCGGTGGGCGGGGTCATATGAAACCCGACAGGATGCTTATCCGATCCCGCTACTTGTCGGCCCCCGGCCGCGCTCCGTACTCTGGATTCATGCGGCATCGTCGCGGAGCACGCTCCGGCGGCCTGCCATCCCCCCATGATCTGCTCGCGGCGTCAGTCCGCAGCCCTTCCAGGAGATGCCTGTGACGACCCGTCCCGACCCTGACACCACGGTTCACCCGGTGGATGAAATCCTCCCTACCCCCCGCCTGTTTGCCCTGGGCCTGCAGCACGTGCTGGTGATGTATGCCGGCGCGGTGGCGGTGCCGCTGATCCTGGGGGCAGCCCTCAAGCTGCCCAAGGACCAGATCGCCCTGCTGATCAATGCCGACCTGCTGTGCTGCGGCATCGTCACCCTGATCCAGGCGCTGGGCATCGGCCCCTTCGGTATCCGCCTGCCGGTGATGATGGGGGTGACCTTTGCCGCCGTGAGCCCGATGCTGGCCATGGCCGCCAACCCCGATCTGGGGATCACGGCGATATTCGGCTCGGTGATCGTGGCGGGGCTGTTCGGGATCTTCTTTGCGCCGGTGATCAGCCGCCTGCTGCCCCTGTTTCCGCCGGTGGTCACCGGCACCATCATCGCCGTGATCGGCGTGACCCTGATGCGCGTCGGCATCAACTGGGCGGCCGGCGGCGTGCCAATGATCAAGGATCTGGCTACCGGGCAGATGGTGCCCAACCCGGCCTACGGCGCGCCCGAGCACCTGGGGGTGGCCTTCTCGGTGTTGCTGGTGATCCTGTTGCTATCCAAGTATGGCAAGGGCTTTGTCGCCAATGTGTCGGTGCTGCTGGGGCTGGTGTTCGGTTTTGTGGTGGCGCTGGCCATGGGCAAGGTCAAGTTCGACGGGCTGGAGCAGGCCGAGTGGTTCGCCCTGGTCTATCCCTTCCAGTTCGGCATGCCCACCTTCGATCCGGTCTCGGCGGCCACCATGTGCCTCGTGATGATCGTGGTGATGGTGGAATCCCTGGGCATGTTCCTGGCGCTGGGCGAGCTCACCGGCAAGCCCCTGTCGCCCAAGGACCTGGAGAAGGGCCTGCGCACCGATGGCCTGGGCACCCTGATTGGCGGCATCTTCAATGCCTTTCCCTACACCTCCTTCTCCCAGAACATCGGTCTGGTGGGGGTGACAGGCGTGCGCAGCCGCTGGGTATGCGTGGCCGGCGGGGCCATTTTGGTGGCCTTCGGCCTGTTCCCCAAGATGGCCCACGTGGTGGCTTCGGTGCCCCAGTTCGTGCTGGGCGGTGCCGGCATCGTGATGTTCGGCATGGTTGCCGCCACGGGCATCAAGATTTTGCTGGCGGCCGACCTGAAGACCAACCGCTTCAACCCCTACATCATCGCCATCAGCATCGGCTTCGGCATGATCCCGCTGGTGGCCGACAAGTTCTTCCACCAGATGCCCAAGGTGCTGGGGCCCCTGCTGCATAGCGGTATCCTGCTGACGGCCATCACCGCGGTGCTGCTCAACCTGTTCTTCAACGGCTATCGTCGTGATGCCGCCGAGAGCGCCAAGCACATGGCGCTGGAAGCGGAACTCCACTGATCCCCGTTTCGTCCCTTTTTTGCCCCAGGCCCGGAGCCCCTGCCATGACGACCCCGACCTTCACCGCCGCAAGCCTGTCGCAGCTGGACCAGGCCGCCTTCGTGGCGGCCCTCGACGGCATCTTCGAGCATTCCCCCTGGGTGGCCGAGCAGGCCTGGCCGCGTCGCCCCTTCGCCAACCGGGAGGCCCTGCTGGGTACTCTGGTGGGCGCCATGCAGGCGGCACCCCGCGCGGCCCAGCTGGCCCTGATCCGGGCCCACCCGGAGCTGGCCGGCAAGGCGGCAGTGCGTGGTGAGCTGACCCGGGAGTCAACGGCAGAACAGGCCGGTGCCGGGCTGGCGGCGTGCTCGCCGGAGGAGTTCGAACTGATCCAGGCCCTCAACGGGGCCTACAACGCCAAGTTCGGCTTTCCCTTCATCATTGCCGTGAGGGGGCTGGGGCGGGGCGACATCATCGCGGCTATGGAGCGCCGGCTGGGGCACGATCTTGAGGCGGAGTTTGCCGAAGCCCTGCGCCAGATCGCCCGGATCGCGGCGCTGCGCCTGGAGGCGCGGGTGGCGGAATAGTGGCGGAATAGGCCGCAAGGAAGGCCGCAAGCGGGCGGCCGCGCCGGGCCGCTTGTCTCGTCAGAGAGCGGCTACGGCAGTAGCGGAGGTTTGCACGCTGCTGGTCACGGCTGCGGCCTGGGCGCGGGGGATGGCCGGGGAGCTGCGCGCCACCGTGGTGATCTGTTCGCGGAACCAGCGGCATTCTTCCTCGTAATGGCTGCGGTCGTGCCACAACAGGTAGAAGCTCATCTTGGGGAAGTCGATGGGGGCCTCGACAACGGTCAGGGGCATCATCCTGGCGCAGTGTTCGGCGAAGATGCGCGGGCTGGAGAACAGCATGTCGGTCTCCAGCAGCAGGTAGGGCACCAGGCCGAAGTAGGGGACGTAGGCCACCACGTTGCGCTTCAGGCGTTCGCGGGCCAGGTGCAGGTCAATGACGCCGCGCTGCCCGACGGCATAGGGGGTGGGCACCAGGTGCTCGGCGGCGAGGTAATCCTCGGTGCTCAGTTTGCTGCCGGCCAGGGGGTGGCCCTTGCGCATGATGCACACCACGTCATCGTCGAAGAGCGGGGCCATGCGCAGGTTTTCCGGGGGCTGCGGCCAGTTGCCGATGACCACGTCCAGCTCGCCGGTTTCCAGGGCGCGGGCGTAGTCGAAATCCGGGCCGAGGGAGTGGAAGGCGACCTGGGAATTGGGGGCGAACTTGCGCAGGCGGGCCACAATCTCGCCCAGCAGAACTGCGTTGAGGTAGTCCGGGGTGGCAATGTTGAAGACCCGGCGGGAGCTGGCGGCGTCGAACTTGACCTGGCGGACGGCGATGGCTTCGATCTGCTGCAACGCAATCTTGACCGGCTCAAGCAGCCCGGCGCCCCGTTCGGTGGGGGTCATGCCGTTGCGGCTGCGCACCAGCAGCTGGTCGCCGGTGATGTCACGCAGGCGGCGCAGAGCGGTGCTGACAGCGGGTTGAGACTGGTTGAGGCGACGCGCCGCCTTGCTCACGCTGCATTCGGTGAGCAGGGCGTGGAGTACGCGCAGCAGATGGACATCCATGGAATCCCAGGTGCAGTTCGCGGCCATGTTGGTGCTCCTTGAACGATATCCCTGCTGCGCTGCAATAATCGTTCCAGGTGAAAAAGCGCCGTTTCAGGGCCCTGCCGCCCGCCATCACGGACCATGCCGGTGCCTGGGCGGCCTCTGGAGGACGCGCCGGCACCGGCATGGTGCGTTGGTGGGTCAGGCGTAGCTGACGCCGCCGGCGGCGGAAACGGTGATGGTCCGGCCGACGCTGGCCGCGTAGCTGCTGCTCTTGACCGTGCTGACAAATACATACTCACCCTTCACCGCGTCGGCGGTGACGGTGAATTGCAGGTAGCCGCGCTGCCGGGTGTCGGCGTAGGCCAGGTCATCCACCAGCCCCAGCCCGGCGCCGATGGCGGCGCTGCCGAGCTGGGCTGCCGCCACGCTGCCGTCCAGGGCCGGGCCGAGGGCGCCCAGGCCAAGGGACTCGAAGCCCGGGGAGCTGACGGAGGTGCCGGCAAATTCGTGGCCGACGGTCTGTCCGGCCAGGGTCGTCACCTTGGCAAACCACGCGTTGTGGGAGTCGCCCGACAGGGTCACGAGGCGCTTGCCGAGGGGCTGGATGGACTGCAGGATGGCTTCCCGCTGCAGGGGGTAGCCATCCCAGGCGTCCAGGTTGTACGGCAGGCGCGGGTTGGTGGTGGCGGATAGCAGGGCGCTCTGGGTGGGGCTCAGGGGCTGGCCGGCGGCGCGGGTGAGCTTGGCGCCCAGGTAGTCGCTGATGGCGGTCTGTACGGCGGCCTGATTGGCGGGCGTGGGGTTGGCGAAGGCCGTGTTCTGGGCCTGCAGCACCGATGCGGGCATCCACATCCGGGCCATGATGTCTTGGTTGCCGAGGATTTGCCAGGCGGCTTCCGAGCGGGTGATGCCGTCCACCAGCCAGGCCTGCTGGGTGGGGCTGATCATGCGGTGGGTGGCGTCGCTGCCCGACCCGAGGGCGGCGGCGTAGCGGGCCAGGCCGCCGTCGGCATCGCCGTAGTTGTCGTACTGGCGGTCGCGCCCCTCGATGCGGGTGTCGAGCAGGTGCAGGCTGAGCAGGCGGCCAAAGTCGAAGCGGCGATAGATCTTCAGCCGGTCTCCGCTGGCGTCGCTACGGATGGGCAGCCACTCGTGATATGCCCGTGCGGCGTTGGCTTTGCGTGTGGCCCAGTCGCCCTGGGTGGTGCTGTCGTGGTTTTCGGCGCCGGTCACGTAGGCATTGTTGGCAAACTCGTGGTCGTCCCAGATGGCGATGAAGGGCATGCGGGCGTGCACGGCCTGGAGATTGGCGTCCGAGCGGTAGCGGGCGTAGCGGGTACGGTAGTCGTCGAGGCTCACGATGTCGTGGGCGGGGGCCGTGACACGGTTGAGTGCCACGGCGTCGGTATTGCCGTACTTGGCGGGGTCGGCCCCGTACTCGTAGATGTAGTCGCCAAGGTGCAGGGCGTAGTCGGCATCGGAGCGGGCGGCGGCATCGTAGGCGTTGAAGAAGCCCTCGGAATAGATGGCACAGGAGAACACCGCAAACTTCACGCTGCTGACGTCCGCGGTGGGCAGGGTGCGGGTGACGCCGACCGGCGATGCTTTGCCGGAGGCGTCAATGAAGCGGTAGTAGTAACGGCTGCCCGCAGTGAGGCCGCCCGCATCGACCTTGGCGGTGAAGCCGGTGTCGGCGGTGGCGGACACCTGGCCGGCGGAGACGATCTGGCGGAACTCGGCGTCGGATGCCACCTGCCAGCTGAGGGCGATGGCGGTGTCCAGGTTGCCGGCGCGGGCGTGGGTCCACAGGATGACCCGATCCGTGAGGGGGTCGCCGCTGGCGACGCCATAAAGGTAATCCGCCTGGGCGGGGCGGTCATGGCTGCTGCCACAGGCGCTGAGGAGGCCGGTGGCCGAAGCGGCGGTGAGCAGGGTCGCAGAGTTGCGGATGAAATCGCGGCGGGTGTTGTCGAGCGGCATGGTCCAGGCTCCAGAAGTGACCCTCGATTAGACAAAGCGCGCATGACAGCGCCGTGACGCTGGTGTGGCTGCCTTTATGCAGGCTCAGCGCCAGGCAGGGGATCGGTGGCCCTTGCGGCCGTGCTCTCCCGGGGGGCATGGCCCGTCTGATCCATGGCGCGCCTTCGAGCACTCTGGCCTTGCATAAGAAAATGCTTGGGTTGTATAAACTTGGCTTGTGCTTGTAAGCACTGTGAAACGTAATACCGATATAAAGTCCTGATGACACCGCCGGGTCCGCGAGGATGTCTCTGCCCGGTTTGACTGATCCGCACAACTCTTTTCTCATCCCATGGCAAAGGAACGTCTGAATCCCTCGTTACGCAAGGCTGGCGTGTGGGCCATCATCCAGTGCGCAGACACCGGTAAGGTGTTGCTCGGAAAACGTTCCAGCGTGGTGAACAACGGGGGGGCGTGGAATTTCTTTGGCGGCCGGGTGGATCGGGGAGAGTCGCCCCGCACAGCCCTGCTGCGGGAGCTTGTCGAGGAGGCCGGCCTGCGGGTCAAGGAGAAGCAGCTGGTGAAGCTGGGCAGGGTCTTCGGGGACGGCGTGCACGGCGGCGGGGACCGCGAGCTGCACTACTATCTGCTGCGGCTTGAGCGCGAGGTGGTACCCCGCCTCAACCGGGAGCATTCAAACTTCGGCTGGTTCAAGCCCGGGCGTCTGCCGGCCCGCTTCAACCGGCCAACCACCATCGCCATCAAGAAAGGCCTGCTCGGCAGCCTGCGTCAGCACTGAGCGGCCTGCCGGAACGGCCGGGCGGGGCCCGTGTTCCGGCATCCTGGTATGGGGTCAGACCACCCCCGCCCCGTGAGCCTGCTGGTCGGCCCAGTAGCTTGAGCGCACCATGGGGCCGCAGGCGGCGTTCTTGAAGCCCATCTTCAGTGCTTCGGTCTCGAACATCTTGAAGGTGTCGGGATGCACGTAGCGCAGCACCGGCAGGTGGCCGCCGGAGGGCTGGAGGTACTGGCCGATGGTGAGCATGTCCACGTTGTGGGCGCGCATGTCGCGCATCACTTCGAGGATCTCGTCGTCGGTTTCGCCCAGACCGACCATCAGGCCGGACTTGGTGTTGACCTCCGGGTGGCGGGCCTTGAACTGCTTGAGCAGTTCCAGCGAGTAGGCGTAGTCGGAACCCGGGCGGGCCTGCTTGTAGAGGCGCGGCACGGTTTCCAGGTTGTGGTTCATCACGTCCGGCGGGGCCTGGTCGAAGATGTCCAGGGCGATCTCCATGCGGCCGCGGAAGTCAGGTACCAGCACTTCGATGGTGGTCTTGGGGCTGGCCTCGCGGGTGGCGCTGATGCACTGCACGAAGTGGTCTGCGCCGCCGTCACGCAGGTCGTCCCGGTCCACGCTGGTGATCACCACGTAGTTGAGGCGCATGGCGGCGATGGTCTTGGCCAGGTTGGCTGGCTCGTTCACGTCGAGGGGCTCGGGGCGGCCGTGGCCCACGTCGCAGAAGGGGCAGCGGCGGGTGCAGATGTCGCCCATGATCATGAAGGTGGCCGTGCCCTTGCCGAAGCATTCGTGGATGTTGGGGCAGGAGGCTTCCTCGCAGACGGTGTGCAGCTTGTGCTCGCGCAGGGTGTCCTTGATCTCGTTGAAGCGTTCGGCCTCGATGCCGGCGCCCAGCTTGATGCGGATCCAGTCGGGCTTCTTGAGGCGTTCGGCGGGAACGATCTTGATGGGGATGCGGGCGGTCTTGGCCGCGCCACGCTGCTTGCGGCTCTCGGAATCCATGGGGCTGTCGTCCTTTGGTCAGGCGGTGGGAGGGACGTCGGGAAAATGTCGCTGGAGGTGGCCGAGAAGTCGTTCGGTGACTTCGTCGGGGCCTTCAGTCACGCCGAAGTCCTTGAGTTGTATGGTCTTGAGCCCACTATAGCCGCAGGGATTGATCCACGTAAATGGTGTCAAGTCCATATCGACGTTGAGGGACAATCCGTGGTAGCTGCAGCCGTTGCGAACCCGCAGGCCGAGGGCGGCAACCTTCTCGCCGTCGATGTAGACGCCCGGGGCGCCGTCCTTGCGGCGGGCGTCGAGGCCGTAGTCGGCGATGCAGTCGATGAGGGCCTGCTCCAGCAACTGGACCATCTCGCGCACCTTGAGGTGGCGTCGGTGCAGGTCGAGGAGCAGGTAGGCCACCACCTGGCCGGGGCCGTGGTAGGTGATCTGACCGCCCCGGTCGATCTTGACCAGCGGAATCTCGGTGGCGTGGAGCAGGTGCTCGGGCTTGCCGGCCTGGCCCAGGGTGTACACCGGTGGATGCTGCACCAGCCACAGCTCGTCCGCGGTGGTGGCGTTACGGCTGGCGGTGAATTCCTGCATGGCGCGCCAGGTGGGTTCGTAGGGCGCGACGCCCAGGTGGCGGACGATCACAGGACGACCTTCACCATCGGGTGGGACGACAGCTCGGTGTATAAGGCGTCGAGCTGGACCTGGGAGGTGGCGGTGAGGGTGCAGGTGATGGCCAGATAGTTGCCTTTGGCCGAAGGGCGCATCTGCGCTGTGGCGGGGTCGAAGTCGGGGGCGTGGCGCAGCACCACATCGATCACCGTCTGGGCAAAGGCATCCACCCGCGCACCCATGATCTTGATGGGGAATTCGCAGGGGAATTCGAGCAGGGTGGTGCGTTCTTCAGTCATCCGGGTACTCTCCTCAGAGGTTCTTGAACCACAGGCGGATGGCGTCCCACAAGCGGCCGAACCAGCCCGCTTCAGGGATGTCGTCGAGGGCCACGATGGGGTAATCACCCACCGGCTTGTCGTTCAGGCTGAGTTGCAGGGTGCCGATGGTCTGACCCTTGGTGACCGGGGCCATCAGGGGTTGCTGGCTGACCACGTTGGCCTTGAGCTTCTCGGCGTCGCCCTTGGGCAGCGACAGCACGAAATCGTTCAGGAAGCCACCCTTGACCATGTTCTCCGTGCCCTTCCAGATGCGGAGTTCGTTCACCGCCTGGTTGGCGCTGTACACCTTGACCGTGTCGAAGGCCAGGTAGCCCCAGTTGAGAAGTTTCTGGGATTCCTGGGCCCGCACGCTGTCGCTGGTGGTGCCCACCACTACCGACACCAGGCGGCGCTCATTGCGCTTGGCCGAGGCGATCAGGCAGTAGCCGGCGCTGTCGGTGTGGCCGGTCTTGACGCCGTCGACGGTGGGGTCGATGAACAGCAGGCGGTTGCGGTTGGGCTGCTTGATCTTGTTATAGCTGTATTCCTTGATGGAATAGATGGGATAGAACTCGGGGAAGTCGCGAATGATGGCGGTGGCCAGGATGGACAGGTCGCGCACCGAGGTCAGGTGGGACGGGTGGGGCAGGCCGGTGGCGTTCTCGAAGTGAGTGTTCTTCATGCCCAGCCGGGCGGCTTCCTTGTTCATCAGCTGGGCGAAGTTCTCCTCGGAGCCGGCGATGGCTTCGGCCAGCGCCACGCAGGCATCGTTGCCCGACTGGATGATCATGCCGTGGAGCAACTCGTCCACGGTAACCGGCTTCAGCGGCTCGATGAACATCTTGGAGCCCGGCACCTTCCAGGCCTTCTCCGACACCGGAACGGTCTGCTCCAGGCTCAGGGTCTTGTTCTTGACCGCCGAGAAGGCCAGGTAGGCCGTCATCAGCTTGGTCAGCGAGGCAGGCTCGATGCGCTGGTCGGGCTTTTCGGCGGTGAGTACCTGGCCGGAACCCACGTCGAGAAGGACCCAGGCCCGTGCGGAGACCGTTGGCGGCGTCATCTGGGCAAAGGCGAGGGAGGGCAGGACGAGCAGAAGCAGGATGATGCGACGCAGCATGGCGGGGTGCAAAAGCGAAAAAAGTGCGATTATAGTCACGCCTCCGATCATCAACCGCCTTCCAATCGTAAGTGAATGCGGAACTCCACGTACCGCGGATGGTCTTTATTGCTGCAATGCACCTGATCCGCCGAAGCCTCTCTCTCTTTCTGGCCTGCCTCGTCCTCCTGTGGGCAGGCAGCTCCATGGCCGTGGACAACCACCATGCGGCGGCCGATCTGGCCGAGCAGGTGCAGACCCTCGACCCGGCAGCCGAAGAGAAGCTCGACCTCAGCAGCCTCGACCCCCTCGATTGCCCGGCCCTCGCCTGTACGGCGTGTTTCCGGGCCCGCTTCCTGCTTGATGATCCCCCTAATGATGCCCGTCCGATGTGGCGTTCGGTGATCCCCAAGCTGACCTCACCGCCACCCAGGCGGGCCTGAGCTGGACACCCTTTGCGGGGTGATGTGCTTTGGTTCCGGCGGGCCGTTTGTCGGCCCTGCCATCTCATGATTTGAATAACAGCGTTGAACAATCGCTGAAGGATTTCCATGCTCAGGAAGCTTTCCCTGGCCGTCGCCCTTGCTGCGACGCTTCTGCCTGCCCTGGCCGCGCCGCCGGGCGCTGAACCCTACAAGCTCCAGGCCCTGCGCGACGCGGCCCGGGCCAGCCACCCGTCCCTGCAGGCGGCGCGGGCCATGGTCGATGCCGGCCGGGCCCAGATCACCAGTGCCGGGGCTTATCCCAACCCCGAAGTCGAATTCCTGGCCGGTCGTACCCAGGCCCGGGTGCCTGGCGTGGCGACCGGCGGGGCCCAGAGCCTCGCCCTCAGCCAGCGCATCGACAACCCCTGGCAGCGTGAGGCGCGTATTGGCGCCGCCACCTCCGGGCTGGAGGCGCGCCAGGCCGAAGGGCGCAGTTTTGAGGTGGATCTGCTGGCCCGTCTCGACCAGCGCTTCTTTGATCTCCTGCGCCGTCAGGCGGAGCAGCGCGCCACCAAGGAGGACCTGAGCCTGGCCGAGCAGATCCGGGCACGGGTGGCCGTGCGGGTGCAGACCGGTGAAGCCCCCCGCTACGAGCTGATCAAGGCCGACACTGAGCTGCTGAATGCCCAGAAGAGCGCGGAGAGCGCCATCCTGCGCGTCGCCCAGGCCCGTGCGGCCCTGCGCGGCCTGGTGGGTCCGTCCCTGCCGACGGAGTTCGAGGTGGAGGGGACCCTGGCCAGTGCGCCGATGGTGCCGTCCCTGGACGCCCTGCGCACGGAGGTGGTGGCTCGCAACCCGGAGCTGGCCCGGGCCCAGGCCGAGGTGCGGCGCGCCGAGCGTCAGCTTGAGCTGGAGCGCCTGCGCCGCCATCCGGAGCTGGCCGTAAAGGTGGCCGAGGACCGGGATGTGGAGCTGCGCAACACGCGTATCGGCGTGATGGCCATCGTACCCCTGTGGGACCAGCGTCGCGGCCAGGTGGCCGAGGCCGGGGCCCTGCTGCAGAAGAGCCGCAGCGACCGGGACAGCCAGGAGCTGACCCTGCTGCAGGCCCTTGAAGCCTCCTATCGTCACTATGAAATTGCCCGCAACCAGGTGAATGCCCTGGAGAACGGCATCCTGCGTGAGGCCGAGGCGGCCCTGAAGGTGGCCGAGGCGGCTTACCGCTTCGGCGAGCGCGGCATCCTGGATTACCTGGACGCCCAGCGCGTCTTTCGCGCCGCACGCAATGAACTCATCGCCGCCCGCTACGAGCTGCAGCTGGCCGTCATCGAAATCGAGCGCCTGCGCGCTGCCCAATGATACGGAATCTCCCCATGAAGCTACGACCGACTGCCCTGGCCATGCTGATGGCTGCCCTCGTCCTTGCCGGGTGCAAGGATGCCCAGAAACCTGCGGGCAAGCCCGCCGCCGAGCAGGGATCCACCACCCTGAGCGAAGGCACCGGTGATGCCGTGAGCGTGGCGCCCCCCGATCCGCTGCTGGTCACCGTTCCGCCCAATTTTGGTGCGCCCATCAAGGTCACTTCGGCCGGCAATACCCAGGTTTCGGACACCCTGCGGGTGGCCGGCAAGGTGGACTTCGACCAGGCCCGGGTGACCCGTATCGGGGCCACCGTGACCGG
The DNA here is from genome assembly GCF_044344315.1 of Zoogloea sp. Lineage (GTDB taxonomy): Bacteria > Pseudomonadota > Gammaproteobacteria > Burkholderiales > Rhodocyclaceae > Zoogloea. The sequence continues at coordinate 19,566 of NZ_JBIJDC010000004.1, forward strand.
CCGCGTGATCGAGATCCAGGCCCACCTGGGCCAGCAGGTCCGAGTGGGGGATTCCCTGGCGGTGATCAACAGCACCGAGCTGGGTGAGGCCCAGCTCAGCTATCTCAAGGCCCGCGCCCAGGCTGACCTGCAGGCGCGCAGCGTCGAACGCGCCCGCCAGCTGTTTGCCGCCGACGTGATCGGCAAGGCAGAGCTGCAGCGTCGGGAGAGCGAGTTGTCGATTGCCTCGGCGGAGCAGCGCGGTGCGGCTGACCAGCTGCGGGTGCTCGGCATGTCGTCCGGGGCGATCAACAAGCTGGGTACCACGGGTGCCATCAACTCGGTTACGTCCGTGGCGTCCACGATGGCCGGCACGGTGGTCGAGCGCCAGGTGGCGCCGGGCCAGGTGGTTCAGCCGGCCGATGCCCTGTATGTGGTGGCGGATCTGTCCCGGGTGTGGGTGACTGCCGAGGTGCCCGAGCAGCAGGGTGCCCTGGTGAAGTCCGGGCAGACCGTGGATATCGAAGTGCCGGCACTGGGCTCGCGCCTGACTGGCAAGCTCATTTATGTGGCCGATACGGTGAACCCCGAGACCCGCACGATCACTGTGCGCAGCGTGGTGGACAACACCAACCGGCAGCTTAAGCCGGCCATGCTGGCCACCATGCTGATCCAGGCCGCGCCGGTGGAGCGGGTGGTGGTGCCGGCCCAGGCGGTAGTGCGTGACGGCGACGCCGACAACGTGTTCGTTGAAGTGGCCAAGGGGCAGTTCCGCCTGACGCCGGTGCGCCTCGGCCCGGACATGGAGGGCAAGCGTGCCGTCCTGTCGGGGCTTAAGCCTGAACAGCCGATTCTCGTCGAGGGTGCCTTCCACCTGAACAACGAGCGCAAGCGCAAGGAACTGGAATAAGGACCGGCCATGATTCAATCATTAGTCCGTGCCGCCCTCCAGCAGCGCCTGGTGGTGGTGGTGGTGGCTGTGGTGCTGCTGGCCTTCGGCCTCAACGCAGCGCGCAGCTTGTCGGTGGATGCCTTCCCCGACGTTACCAATGTGCAGGTGCAGATCGCGACCGAAGCCAAGGGGCGTTCCCCCGAGGAGGTGGAGCGTTTTGTCACCGTCCCCCTGGAAATCTCCATGACCGGCCTGCCCGGGTTGGAGGAGATGCGCTCTCTCAACAAACCCGGCCTGTCGTTGATCACCCTGGTGTTCACAGATGCGACCGATGTGTACTTTGCCCGCCAGCTGGTCATGGAGCGCCTGCTGGAAGTGGGCAGTCGGATGCCCGAGGGCGTGGTGCCGGTGCTTGGGCCCGTGTCTACAGGTCTGGGTGAGGTATACCAGTACACCCTCGATCATCCCGATGACGGCGATCGCAAACTCACCGAGAAGGAGCTGACCGAGAGGCGCATCGTGCAGGACTGGGTGGTGCGCCCGCTCCTGCGTTCGATCCCGGGGGTGGCGGAGATCAACTCGCAAGGCGGCTACGCCCGCCAGTACCAGGTGCTGGTGAACCCGGACCGCTTGCGTCACCACCGTCTGACGGTGCGGGATGTGTATGAGGCCGTGGCCCGCAACAACGCCAACTCCGGGGGCGGTGTGCTGCCCCAGTATTCCGAGCAGTACCTGATCCGCGGTATCGGCCTCGTCAAGACCCTGGGTGATATCGGCTCCATCGTGCTCAAGGAGGTGGGCGGCACACCGGTGTACATCCGCGATGTGGCCGAAGTGACCTTCGGTCACGAGGTGCGTCAGGGGGCGGTGGTGAAGAACGGTGTCACCGAATCGGTGGGCGGCATCGTGATGATGCTCCGCGGCGGCAACGCCAAGGAGGTGGTCAGCCGCATCAAGGCCCGGGTGGCCGAGATCAACGACAAGGGCATGCTGCCTGATGGCCTGAAGATCGTGCCCTACTACGACCGCTCCGAGCTGGTGGACGCGGCCCTATGGACGGTGATCAAGGTGTTGCTGGAAGGCATCGCCCTGGTGGTGGTGGTGCTCTTCCTGTTCCTGGGGGATGTGCGTTCGAGCCTGATCGTGGTGGCCACGCTGGTGTTGACGCCGCTGCTCACCTTCATGGCCATGAACCACTACGGTATCTCGGCCAACCTGATGTCCCTGGGGGGCCTGGCCATCGCCATCGGCCTGATGGTGGACGGCTCCGTGGTGGTGGTGGAAAACGCCTTTGCCCGCCTGGGCCACGTGGGGGAAGGGGAGAGCAAGGTGCGCGTCATCTTCGACGCCGTGCAGGAAGTGGCCACACCGGTGATCTTCGGTGTCGGCATCATCATCCTGGTGTTCCTGCCCCTGATGACCTTGCAGGGGATGGAGGGCAAGATGTTTGCGCCCCTGGCCTACACCATCGCCATTGCCTTGGCTGTTTCCCTGTTCCTGTCTCTGACCCTGACGCCGGTGCTGTCTTCCTACCTGCTCAAGGGTGGTGCGGAGCATGACACCTGGCTGATCGCGAAGATCAAGGCGCCCTACCTGAAGATGCTCCACTGGTCGGTGGCCAACAGCCGCAAGACGGTGGTGGGCGGCCTGGCGCTGCTGGTGGTGACCCTGGGCATGTTCCCCTTCCTGGGGACGGCCTTCATCCCGGAGATGAAGGAAGGCTCGGTGGTGCCGGGCATCAACCGGGTGCCCAACATCTCCCTGGAAGAGTCCATCAAGATGGAAATGCAGGCGATGAAGCTGGTCATGGAGGTGCCGGGCGTCAAGTCGGCCATCTCCGGCGTGGGTCGCGGCGAGTCGCCGGCCGACCCCCAGGGCCAGAACGAGTCGACACCCATCGTCAGTCTCAAGCCGCGGGACGAGTGGCCTGCCGGCTGGACCCAGGACACCATTGCCGACGCCATGCGCGAGAAGCTCAAGGTGCTGCCGGGCGCCCAGGTGGTGATGGCCCAGCCCATCTCCGACCGGGTGGACGAGATGGTCACCGGGGTGCGCTCCGATGTGGCGGTGAAGGTCTTCGGTGACGACTTGGAACTGCTCAAGAAGAAGGCCGAGGAGATCGCGCGGGTGGCATCGGGCATTACCGGAGCCACCGATATCCGCGTCGAGCGGGTGACCGGCCAGCAGTACCTGTCCATCGAGATCGATCGCAGCGCCATCGCCCGCCACGGCCTCAACGTGTCGGACGTGAATGATGTGATCGAGGCGGCCATTGGCGGTAAGCAGGCCACCGAGGTGTACGAGGGCGAACGGCGCTTTGCGTCGGTGGTGCGTCTGCCCGAGAGTTTCCGCGACAACGTGGAGAAGATCGGCAACATCCTGGTGAATGCCCCGGGCGGCGTGCAGGTGGCCCTGGAGAACCTGGCCCACATCCATATCGTGGATGGTCCGGCGCAGATCTCCCGCGAGCTGGCCAAACGCCGGGTGGTGGTGGCGATCAATGTGAAGGACCGTGACCTGGGCGGCTTCGTGGCTGAGTTGCAGAAGACTGTTGAGTCCAAGGTGGAGCTGAAGGATGGCTACTATCTGGAGTGGGGCGGCCAGTTCCAGAACCTGGAGCGGGCCATGGGCCACCTGACCATCATCATTCCGGTGACCGTGGCGGCGATCTTCTTCCTGCTCTTCCTGCTGTTCGGGTCACTCAAGCTGGCCAGCCTGATCATTCTGGTGCTGCCTTTCGCCAGCGTGGGCGGTGTGCTCGGCCTGCTGGTGAGCGGTGAATACCTGTCGGTGCCGGCATCGGTGGGTTTCATTGCCCTGTGGGGCATCGCGGTGCTCAACGGGGTGGTGCTGGTCAGCTATATTCGCAGCCTGCGTACCGAGGGGATGCCCGTGGCCCAGGCCGTGGTGCAGGGGGCGACCCTGCGCTTCCGGCCGGTCATGATGACCGCGACGGTGGCTCTGCTGGCGCTGATCCCCTTCCTGTTCGCCACCGGACCGGGTTCCGAAGTGCAGCGCCCCCTCGCCATCGTGGTGATCGGTGGCCTGATCACCTCCACGCTGCTGACCTTGGTCGTGCTTCCCACGTTGTACAAGTGGTTTGACGACACCCCCTACGAAGCCTGATCCCCGCCGGGCGGGCCGCCGAAAGGGTGGTCCGCCCCAGAATGAAGGAATGCACATGAAGGAAATTCTTGCCGTCATCCGCCCCCAGAAGCTGCCCCGTCTGCGCGAGGTGCTGCGGGCGATTCCGGGCTTTCCGGGCATGACCATCACCAAGGTGGCGGGCTGTGGTGCCACCTCGCGGCATACGCCCCACACCATCAAGGAGGTGCTTACCGATTTCACCGACAAGGTGCGGATCGAGATCATTGCCCCGGACGAGATGGCTGATGCGCTGGTCGAGCAGATCGTCCAGGTGGCCAGTACCGGCCAGACCGGTGATGGGCTGGTGTGGGTCACGGAAATTCAGAGGGCGGTGTTCATCCGCAAGACGGTCGGCTCGGACAGCGTCTGAGCCTGCAGGCTGGCGTCCGGGGCAGAGCGCTCGCCTAGAGCTCGACGCCCAGGGACAGCCAGACCATGCTGGAGGCCGGATTGACCGGCTTGTTCAGATGCACCGGTAGACACTGCTCGGAGCGGTCGGCGATCTCCTGGTGACGCTCGCCCAGATTGATGCCGTTGATAGCCATCTCCACCCGGCGGCCATCCAGTTGAAAGGCTTTGGCGATGCGCAGATCGAGACTGGTGTAGTCCGGCGAGGTGTAATCGCAGCCCGGCACATAGCCGTAGCCGCCGGCCAGGGAGCCCATGCGCAGGATGCTTGCGGTGCTCGTCCAGCCCGCACCATAGTCTTGCAACCAGGTCAGGCTTGCCGAGTAAGGGGCCGTGCGCTTGGCCACTTCCGGTGCGTCGGTGTGACGGTCAATCAGGGTGTGGCTGAACAGGATCTCGGTGCCCGCCCGGGGTTTGGCGCGAAGCTGGTATTCGAGGCCGCGCAGGACCACAGGGGAGTCAAGGTTGACGAACTGCGATGAGGGTAGGGCGCCCAGGGCCAGCGGGCCTATGGGCGAAGGGATGTTCCGGCGGACCACGAAATTGCGGATGCGCTCGTTGAAGATCCGCACGTCGAGGGTGGCATCCATGCTCGGGAAGCGCCCCAGGTAGCCCACTTCGATTGTATCCACCGATGTGGTGCGCAGACCGGGGTTGGGCACGTAGGGCCAGGCGATGGGGGCACTGGTCCGTGGGTCGGTGTTGGGCGCATAGGCGCGCACGTCGCCATGGATGTCGAACATGTTGCGCTGCTGCCAGGCTCTGGCGTAGCCGGCCCGGAAGGTGTCGGTGGTGCTCGCTTGCCAATTCAGAAAGGCCCGCGGGATGAACTGGGCGGCGACATCGCCATTTTTTTCGAGTAGCCCGCCCAGGTTCAGTTGCCAAGCCGGGTTCAGGTGCCAGTCCAGGTTGGAGAACGCCCGGTAGATGCTCACGCTCGGCGGTTTGGCGCCTGCAAAGAGGAAGGGCGCATCGGACTCATCGCGCCGCCCCTCCAGGCCCCACACCAGCCGCGCCTGGGTGTTGAGCGCAAAGCGATGCTGCAATTCAATGTTGGTCCGGTCGCTGCTGCGGTTGCGGTTCAGGGGCACATTGGGGAAGCTGGGAGAGCTGGCCGTCCACCGCTCTATGTTGGATTCGTGGTTGCGGTAGACGCTGACCAACCACTCTTCCTCGTTGTTGAGGGTGCGCCGCCAGGTCAGGTGAATGGTGCTGGCTTCGACTCCGGCGGTGCGCTCCCCGTTGTTGTTGTAGATCGAATCGGGGTAGCCCATGCCGCGTTCAAGGCGGTTGTAGCCGGCGCGCAGGGTGAGTTCGTCCCGGGCGTTGAGGCGATAGTCGCTGCGCAGGCTGAGGGTCTGGCTGACGCGGGAGTCATTCAAGCGCCTGAAGCCGTTGTCGCGGATCCGCGCTGCCGACAGGCGCAGGCCCAGGTTGTCACTGCCGCCGGTCCAGCTGGTGCGGATGTCGGCGATGCCGCGATTGCCGGCGTTGATCTGACCGGAGGCGCTACGCTCCTGATGGCTGTGCCGGGTGATGATGTTGATCACGCCCAGGAAGGCATTGGCGCCGTAAGCATTTGAATTGGTGCCGCGCACGACCTCTATGCGCTCAATCTCGTCGATGGTCAGGGGCAGGGAAGACCAGTCGACGCCGCCGAAAGAGCTGGGCGCGTACACCGAACGGCCGTCTACGAGCACCTGGATTTCGGTGGGAAAGTCGCTGCTCAGGCCGTGGTAGGTAACCCATTGGGAGTGCCCGCGTTCCTGGCCGATCTGCATGCCGGGCACCAGGCGCAGCAGTCGTGCCACATCGCGGTAGCCGGTTGCCTGGATGAAGTGCCGGTCGAGGATGGTGACCGCTCCGGGGGCTTCATTGAGTGCCTGGGGCAGTCGGGAGGCCGACAGAATTGTTGGGAGATCCTCGAAAAAAGGCAATTCGGCGCCATATCCCGCCTGGCTGTCGACAGCGAAAACGGGATGTGCGCATGCAAGGCCCGCAAGTGCGGTGAGCAAGGACCGCAAGGAGAACAGCGAGGGCATCGGACGATTTTTGTTTTGGTGGGGTCGGAGCTTTCCCTGTTTTTTAACCGCGCCCCGGCTCACGAATTATAAAGCTTGCATGCTGATCCGCCTGTGTATTCTTTTGCTATTCCCTTGTGAATTGATGCACTTGAGTGCTGCCCGCCCGGAGGCGGGCAGCACCGGCCTCAGTTGATTCGGATCGGCAGGAAGATCCGGCTGCCGCCCCGCTGGATGAGCAGGGCGAAGCGGTTGCCGGCGGCGTCGAGCAGTTTGCGGAACTGTTCGACGCTGGTGATGGCTTGGTTGTTGATGCCGAGGATGACGTCGCCGTTCTGCAGGCCGGCCTTGGCGGCCGGGCCGCTGGCACCTTCGACGACGATCCCGCCCGGAATGCCGAGGCGGCTTGCCTCCTGTCCGGTCAGGGCGCGGCCGTTCAGGCCCAGCTTGTTGCTGGTGCTGTCGCTCTTGCGTTCAGGGTTGGCGGCGAGGGTTTTCTCTCCGACCTGCTCGCCCAGGGTGACCGTGATCTCGCGGGTCTTGCGATCACGCCAGACCGACAGGCGCACGCTGGTGCCGGGTTTCTGTTCGCCGATGATGCGCGGAAGATCGGCGGAGTTGTCCACCTTTTGGCCATTGACGCCGATGACCACGTCACCGGCCTGCAGCCCACCTTTCTCGGCCGGAGACCCCGCCTCGACGTTGGCAACGAGGGCGCCGCCCGGCTTGTCGAGACCGAAGTTCTGGGCCAGCTCGGCATCGAGCCCCTGGATGGTCACGCCCAGTCGGCCGCGCGAAACCTTGCCGTACTTCTGCAACTGATCCTTCACCCTCATCGCCACGTCGATGGGGATGGCGAAGGAGATACCCATGAAGCCGCCCGAGCGTGAGTAGATCTGGGAGTTGATGCCGACCACTTCACCAGCCAGGTTGAACAGGGGGCCGCCGGAGTTGCCCGGGTTGATGGCCACGTCGGTCTGGAGGAAGGGGACGTAGTTCTCGTCTGGCAGACGGCGGGCCTTGGCGCTGATGATGCCGGCGGTGACGGTGTTCTCGAAGCCGAAGGGCGAGCCCATGGCCACCACCCATTCGCCGACCTTGGTACGTTCGGCGTCGCCGGTCCGGACGAAGGGCAGGCCGCTGGCGTCGATCTTGAGCAGGGCCACATCAGTGCGCTTGTCGGTGCCCACCACCTTGGCCTTGAATTCGCGCTTGTCGGTGAGACGCACGGTAACTTCGCCGGCCCCATCGACCACGTGGGCATTGGTCAGCACATAGCCGTCGGCGCTGACGATGAAGCCCGAGCCAACGCCCTGCTGGATCTGCTCCGGGCTGCGACCGCCGCCTCCGCCACCACCGTTGCCCGGCATGCCGGGCACGGGCACGCCGAAGCGGCGCAGGAAATCGTAGAAGGGGTCGCCGGCGAAGGGGTCTTCCCCGGCCGTGGCGCCACCGCTGCGGGAGACCTTCTGGGTGACGCTGATGTTGACCACCGCCGGCCCTACCTGCTCGACCAGCGCAGAAAAATCGGGCAGCCCGTAGCGGCTGGCCGGTGTGGCGGAGGCGGGTGCAAGCTGGGGCGGGGGGGCAACGCTGGCGGGTGCGCCATTGGCGGCGTGGGACGGCGAGATGGCGCCACCCTCCTGCAGGCAGCCGGAGAGGGCCAGCACAAGGGCTGAAAAGGCGAAGGTGGACCGAACCAGGACAGGTTTCATCGATTGCTCCAGTTGATAGCCTGAAAACTGACGCTCCCGGGGAGGATCGCGTTCCGTGCTTAAACAAGTGCTTACAAAATGGGGGCGCTTTGGCGGAGTGCAAGTCCACGCCGAAGGTGCCCGGTCTGGTGCGCCCTTTGGGCGGCGACGTTGTATAGTTAATCACTATTGCCACCTGGGGTGACCTGATGACGCTTACCGATCTTCGCTATCTTGTCGCTCTGGCCCGCGAGCGTCACTTCGGCCATGCGGCCGAACGTTGCAATGTCAGCCAGCCGACCCTCTCGGTGGCCATCAAGAAGCTTGAGGACGAACTGGCCGTCACCCTCTTTGAACGCAGTGCGGCTGACGTGAAGATCACCGACATCGGGGCGCGCATCGTCGCCCAGGCCGAAAAGGTGCTCCTCGAAGCCGGGCAGATCAAGGAGCTGGCCACGGCGGGGCGAGATCCCCTGTCCGGCCCCCTCAAGCTGGGTGTGATCTACACCATCGGCCCCTACCTGCTGCCGCACCTGATCCCCCGGGTTCATGCCGCGGCCCCATCCATGCCCCTGCTGATCCAGGAAAACTATACCGCGCGGCTGGCTGAGTCGCTCAAGCGGGGCGACCTGGACGTGATCGTGGTGGCCCTGCCTTTCGAGGAGCCTGGCATCGTCACCCAGGCGGTTTATGACGAACCCTTCCGGGTGCTGATGCCTGCCGGGCACGCTTGGGAGGCCGACTCTGCGATCCCGGCCGCCCGCCTCGCCGAGGCGCCGCTGCTGCTGCTCGGGGCCGGCAATTGTTTTCGCGACCAGGTGCTTGAAGTGTGCCCCCTGTGCCGCGGCGGCGAGGGCCTGCAGCGCACCCTGGAAGGCAGCTCCCTGGAGACCATCCGCCACATGGTGGCCACCGGCGCCGGTATCACCGTGCTGCCCAGCTCCGCTGCCGACCCCCTGCCCGGTGGCAATTCCCTGCTCACCGTGCGCCCCTTCGAGGCACCGGAACCCTTCCGGCGCATTGCCCTGGCCTGGCGGGTCACCTATCCCCGCAGCGGGGCCATCGATGTCATCCGGGCGGCCATTCTCGGCAGCCCGCTACAAGGGGTGCGTCCGGTCAGCCGCTGAAGTCGGGCCGCGCGGCGGCTCGAAAGCTGCCGGCCTCGGTGACGATCCAGTCCATGGGCTGGTCGTGGGGCTGGGGGTGGGTGGTTTCGGTCCGGGCCAGTTCGAAGGCCACGCCGATGCACAGCGGCGCCGGATCGAGGGCGGCCAGGGTGCGGTCGAAATAGCCGCCGCCGTAGCCCAACCGGTAGCCCGCCGCGTCGAAGGCGTTGAGGGGCACCAGGATCATGTCCGGCTCTACCCATGCACCGTGCGCCGGCACCGGAATGCCGTGATGATCCGTTGCCATGGCGTCGCCCGGCTGCCAGCGCCGGAAACGCATTGGCTGCGCCGGCCCCGTCACTTCGGGCAAGGCCGCTTGCCGCAGTGGATCGGCGGCCAGCCAACGCCCTGTCCAGGCAACCAGATCCACCTCTCCACGCCACGGCCAGCAAAAAGCCAGGGTCCGGGGCGCCAGCGTTTCCAGCAAAGCGTCCAGGTGGATTTCGATGCGGGCCGAGCGTTCGGCCCGTGCCGTGGCGGGCAGTGTCTCCCGCGCGGCGATGGCCGCCTGGCGCAAGGCTTTTCGCAGTGCAGCAATATCGCGTCCGGCGGGGGAGTTCGGGGTGTTCACTGTGCTATTCTCCGGCGGCATTTTGGCGGGACAAAAATCGATGAAGAATAGCGCGTGGGCCGTACTGGCGGCAGTTTTGTGGATGGCCATGCCGGCTGGTGGCGACCCCGGTGACGAGCGCATCCTGCTGGCCCGGGACGCGGCGCGCAGTGGTGATCGCAACCGCCTTGCCCTCAATGCGCCGGCCACCGGTCACGTGCTCGATCCCTATCCCGAATACTGGGCCCTGTCCAACCAGATCGCCCGCCCATCCGCCGATTTCGATCCGGCCCGCATCCAGGACTTCCTCGAACGCAACAGCGGCAGCTGGCTGGCCGAGAAGGTGCGCGGCGAATGGCTGCGCAGCCTGGGCAAGCGGGGTGAGTGGGGCAGCTTTGCGGCCGAGTTTCCGTACCAGGAGCAGCCGGACCAGGAACTGCGCTGCTATCACTATCAGGCTCGTCTGCAGAACGGCGACGCTGCGGTGCTGGGTGAAGTGCGCCCCCTGTGGTTCAGTTTGGTAGATACCCCGGAAAGCTGCATTCCGGTTCTCCAGACCTTGGTCCGCGAAGCGCTGGTGGCGCCGGACGACCTGTGGGCGCGCATCCGGCGTCTGATGGAGGCCAAGCGCCTTACCGGCGCCCGGGCCGTGGCCAGCTGGCTGCCGGCCGAGCAGGCGCTGGGTCCGTCCGATCTGGACAAGGCCAGCACCAACCCGTCTACCTGGCTCGACCGTCAGCCCGTCAATTTTGCGGCCAGCCGCCAGGGGCGCGAGCTGGCCCTGATCGCCCTGGCCCGCTTGTCCCGCGATGATCCGATGGGCGCGTATATGCGCTATGCCCGGCTCGACGAGCGTTTCAATGCGGCTGAGCGTGGCTACGCCCTAGGCCAGATTGCCTGGCAGGCTGCCACCAAGCTGCTTCCCGAAGCCCATTCCTGGTTCAAGGCGGCTGGCGATACCCCCATGTCTGAAGAGCAGGCCGCCTGGCGCGTTCGCGCTGCGCTGCGTGCCGGCGACTGGCGGGCCGTGAAGTCTGCAGTTGAGGCCATGCCTGCAGCCCAGCGTGATCTGCCCGACTGGACCTACTGGTTCGGCCGGGCACAGCAGGCCCTCGGCAACAAGGAGGCTGCGCGCCAGGCTTTTGAGCGGCTGGCCGGGCACCCGACCTTCTACAGCATTCTTGCGGACGAAGAGCTGGGCCGCAGCTTCAAGCTGCCCGACAAAGCCCGCGCCACCAGCGACGAAGAAGCCGAGCGGGTGCGCCAGACCCAGGGCGTGCAGCGCGCCCTGGCGCTGTTCCGGCTCGACATGCGTACCGAAGGCACGCGGGAATGGAACTGGACCATGCGCAACCGGGATGATCGCTTCCTCCTCGCCGCGGCCCAGTTCGCCCAGCAACTCGGCATCTACGACCGGGCCATCAACGCTGCCGACCGGACCCGCAGCGAGCACGACTACAGCCTGCGCTACCTTGCCCCCTACCGCGAGCGCATCGAGCCCAATGCCCGCAGCCGTGACCTGGACACCGGTTGGGTGTATGGCCTGATGCGTCAGGAGAGCCGTTTTGTCACCTCGGCCCGTTCGGGCGTTGGTGCCCAGGGCCTGATGCAGATCATGCCGACCACGGGGCAATGGATTGCCGGCAAGCTCGGCATGAAGGGCTACAACGTCGGCTGGCTGCGCGATCCCGACACCAATGTGATGTTCGGCACCACCTACATGCGGATGGTCCTCGAAGGCCTCGACAACCATCCGGTGCTGGCCTCTGCCGCCTACAACGCCGGCCCCGGCCGGGCCAAGCGCTGGAAGGACGTGAAGCCGCTGGAAGGGGCTATCTACGCCGAGACCATTCCCTTCGGTGAAACCCGCGACTACGTGAAGAAGGTGATGGCCAATGCCGTCGTCTATGCCCTCCTGCTGGAGGGGCGCTCGGCCTCCCTGAAGAGCCGGCTGGGCACGATTGCCGCCAGCAACGGCGACGTCAGCGGCAGCATGGGCAGCCCGGCGCCGGGGGCCGGCCTCGAATAAGCACCGTCCGGTGGGGAATTCTTTGCTCCGGTTTTGATCTGTCATTATGGAACAACCCAGGAGACCCTTATGACCCCCATTCGCAACGTACTCGTCGTCGGAGGCAGCGGCTTCGTCGGCTCTGCCGTGGCTGAGCGCCTCACGGCCGCCGGCCTCCGCCTTGTCATCCCCACGCGTCGTCGCGAGCGTGCCCGTCACTTGCTGCTCCTGCCCACCGCTGAGGTGGTCGAGGCCGACGTCTTCGATCCGCCCACCCTGGCGAGTCTGATGACCGGCATGGACGCAGTGGTGAGCCTGGTCGGCGTGCTCCATTCGCGCTCCGGCTCGCCCTACGGCCCCGGCTTTGCCCGTGCCCATGTGGAGCTTCCCAAGCGCCTGGTCGCCGCTGCCCGCCAGGCGGGCGTGCAGCGCATCGTGCACGTGAGTGCCCTGGGCGCCAGCGCCGACGCGCCGTCCGAGTACCAGCGCTCCAAGGCCGACGGCGAGGCGGCGATTCGCGCGGCTGCGCCGGATCTCGCCTGGACCATCCTGCGACCCTCCGTGATCTTCGGGCCCGGAGACAGCTTTCTCAACCTGTTTGCCAGCCTGGTCCGGCGTTTTCCGGTGATGCCCCTGGGCGGTGCGGATGCCCGCTTCCAGCCTGTATATGTGGAGGATGTGGCCGACGTGGTGGCTGAAGCCCTGCAGCGCAGCGATGCGGCGGGCCAGACCTTCGACATGGCCGGCCCCACCCAGTACTCCCTTCGGGAGCTGGTCGAGTATGTCGGGGATCTGACCGGCTATCCCCGGCCCGTCATTCCCCTGCCCGAAGGGCTGGCCATGCTCCAGGCGGGCGTGCTCGAAATGCTGCCCGGGCCGCTGATGAGCCGCGACAACGTGCGCTCCATGCGTGCCCCCAACGTTACTTCCGGCCCGCCCCAGCCCTGGGGGCGGGTGCCCACCCCCCTGGAGGCCATCGCCCCCATCTATCTGGGCAAGGCCAACAAGCGTTGTCGTTTTGCCACCTTCCAGCTCCATCGCTCATGAAGATTTACTGTGTCGGTGGCGCCATTCGCGACGAACTCCTCGGGCTCCCGGTGAAGGACCGGGACTGGGTGGTCGTCGGCGCCACGCCGGAAGCCCTGCTGGCCGAGGGCTATCGTCCGGTCGGCAAGGATTTCCCGGTCTTCCTCCATCCCCGCACCCACGAAGAGCATGCCCTGGCCCGCACCGAGCGCAAGACGGCGCCGGGCTATGCCGGTTTCGTCTTCCACACCGATGCGACGGTGACCCTCGAAGAGGACCTGGCCCGGCGTGATCTCACCATCAACGCCATGGCTCGGGGCGACGACGACGTGCTTGTGGACCCCTACGGCGGCCAGGCCGACCTGCAGGCGCGGGTCTTCCGTCATGTCAGCCCGGCCTTTGCCGAGGACCCGGTGCGCATCCTGCGTGTGGCGCGCTTTGCGGCCCGCTTTGCCGACTTTCGCGTGGCGCCCGAAACCCTGCAACTGATGCAGGCCATGGTGGCTGCCGGTGAGGTTGATGCCCTGGTGCCGGAGCGGGTGTGGCAGGAGCTGGCCCGCGGCCTCATGGAAGCCCGGCCTTCGCGCATGATCCAGCTGCTGCGTGACTGCGGCGCCCTGGCGCGCATCCTGCCCGAGCTGGACTGCCTGTTCGGCGTTCCCCAGCCGGCCCGCTACCACCCGGAGGTTGATACGGGCGTGCATCAGCTGCTGGTCATCGACGCGGCCGCCGCGTCCGGGCAGCCCCTCGCGGTGCGCCTGGCCTGCCTGTTCCACGACCTGGGCAAGGGCCTGACCCCGGCGCACATCCTGCCCCACCACTATGGCCATGAGGCGGCCAGCGAGACCCTGGCGCGCCAGGTGTGTGATCGCCTCAAGTGCCCGGCCGACTGTCGCGACCTGGCCGTGATGACGGCCCGTGAGCACGGCATCGTCCATCAGGCCTTGCAGCTGCGCCCCGAAACCACCGTGAAGCTCATCGAGCGCTGCGACGGGCTGCGCCGGCCAGAGCGCTTCGAGGCCATGCTGGCTGCGTGTGCCTGTGATCACCGGGGCCGTGGCGATCCGGCCGGTGGGCGACCTTATCCCCAACAGGCACGTCTCCTGGCCGCCCTGCACGCCGTGCGGGGGGTGGATGCGGGGGCCATCGCCCGGGGCCTCGAGGACAAGTCGCGCATCCCCGCGGCGGTCCATGCGGCCCGTGTTGGGGCAGTCAAGGCGCTGGGGCTTGCGGTGGTGGAAGAGGATACGAAGATTGACACTTTTCCCCTCGGGGAGCGTCAGTAATCCCGCGTCTGGCCAGGGGGGATGGGGCATACAATGCCCGCCACCCATGCACCCGTCCCGCCATTTTCCTGCTCTCGATCTGCTGATCCGGCGCCTTGTGCTGCCGGCGCTGCTGCTTGTCGCGGCATCGCTGGCCCAGGCTGTCCAGCCGATCCCCGGTTTTGCCGAAGTCCGGGCCGGGGCGCGGCCGTCGGTGGCCGTGCTGCTCGCCCGGGATGGCACGCCCCTGGCCGAGCGGCGCCTCGACATGGGGGTGCGGCGGCTCGAATGGGTCAGCCTTAACAGCCTCTCGCCCGCCCTCAAGGAGGCTCTGCTGGCGGCCGAGGACAAGCGCTTCTTCGAACACTCGGGGGTGGACTGGCGGGCCTTTGCCGGCTCCCTGTGGCACAACCTGTGGTACGACCGCAAGCGCGGAGCGTCCACCCTGTCCATGCAGCTCGCCGGGCTGCTCGATCCGGAGCTGGCCCTGGGGCGTAATGGCGCGCCGCGGCGCTCCTTCGGCCAAAAATGGGACCAGGCCCTGGCCGCCCAGGCGCTGGAGGCCCGCTGGACCAAGGAGCAGATCCTCGAGGCCTATCTCAACCTGGCGCCCTTCCGGGGGGACCTGCAGGGCGTCCATGCGGCGTCCCGGGCATTTTTCGGCAAGGGGCCGGGAGAGCTTGGCCGGCCGGAAGCGCTGGTTCTGGCGGTGCTGCTGCGTGGCCCCAATGCCCGGGCCGAAGTCGTCTCCCACCGTGCCTGTGTGCTGGCTGAACGGATCAACGCGCCAGGCGCCTGCGCCCTGGCCCAGCGCCTCATCAATGCCAGCCTCGACCGCCAGAACACCGGCCCGCGCTGGGATCTGGCGCCCCACGCGGCGCGTCTGCTGCTGCAGCACCCGGGCGAGCGGCTGATCAGCACCCTTGATCCGGAGGCCCAGCGTGTTCTTCTCGGCGCCTTGCGGCGCACGGGCCTGGGTGAGGCTGCCGGGGTGGTGGTGGACAATGCGACCGGCGACATACTGGCCTATGTGGGCGGTGTCGAGGCGGCCCAGCCCGACGTGATTGCCGTGCCACGCAACGTCGGCAACCTGCTGCAACCCTTTGCCTACGGGCTGGCGCTGGAGCGGCGACTGCTCACCGCGGCCAGCCTGATCGAAGAGCCTCTTTCCAATCATGCGCCGACCCTGCCCGACGAGCGTATGTGGGTGAGTGTTCGCCAGGCCCTGGCTGGCGGTATGGCTGATCCGGCTCAGACGGTCGGCAGGGTGTTGGGAGAAAGCCTGGCCGAACGGCTGCGGCAGGTCGAGGTGGAGTTGTCGCGCGGCAATACCCTCGAGCTCGGCCTCGTCCAGCTGGCCGGCTTGTATCGCAGTCTGCCCGCCGGCGGGCAGTGGGTGGCTCCGCGCCTGCTGCCTGCGTCCGAACGCCAGCCCCGGCGCATGCTGCGGCCCGAGGCGGCATTCATCGTCAGCGAGATCCTGGTGGATACCGAGTTGGAGGGGGGCACCCTGCCGGTGGTCTATCGCCAGTACGCGGCAGACGGGCGGGATGCGCTTGGGGCGGGCTATTCGGATCGTTTCACGGTGGTCCTGTGGACATCGGGGCGGGGCATCCCGGCGCTGGCCAGTCAGGCCTGGCAGGACGTCCTGCGGGGGCTGCATCGCCAGCAGGCGGCCCATCGCCTGGTGCCGCCACCGGGGGTGGTGTCGGCCCTGGTGGTCTTCGAGCCACCCATTGAAAGCCCGCGCCGGGAGTGGTTCATCCGCGGAACCGAGATGGAGCGGGTCGGGTTGCCGCGCAGCCTGCCGCGGATTACCTACCCTGCCGATGGTCTCCTGGTAGATGCGATGGCGCTGGCCGACGATCCGTCCTTCCGGGTGAGCTTTGACGCTACCCATGCGCCGGCCGGTGCATGGTGGCGGCTCAACGGCGAGAAGCTGAACGGCAGCAACGGACTGCGCCTGGCCTGGCGGCCGGTGGCTGGCCGGCATGTGCTGGAGCTGGTGTCGGCCGAGGGCCAGATCCTCGACAGCGTGATCTTTGCGGTGCGGGCCCCGCTGGACTGAGCCCTATAGCCAGCGGATGACCAGGAAGACCAGCAGCGACATGAGCAGCGTGCTGGTGAGCGGGATGTGGATGTGGCGACCGAACAGGTCGAAGTGCAGATCACCCGGGAGATGGCCAATGCGCCAGCGTCGCAGCGCCAGGCCGGAGCCCAGGCCCGACACTACCGCCAGTACCACGATTGCCAGCAACCACTTGAGCATTGCCCTTGATCCGTTCGCTTCGAAAGCGCGATTTAACCGCGGATTGGGACGGGCCGGCAGGTTTTCTGCTTTCCCACTTGGGTGGCGTGCTGTAAGTTGTGTCCCCACAACAATAGCAATCCAGAACAGCTCATGACCTTGATTTCTCTCCCCGCGTCCCTGCGCCCCTGTCTGCGGGGCATCCCGGCATGAATCGCGCCCGTTTCGGTGACCTGGAGGTCCTGTGCCGCAGCCCGGAAGGCGAAGCCCATGAGACCCCGCTGCTCTTCGTCCATGGTGCCTACACGGCGGCGTGGTGTTGGGACGAGTTCTTTCTGCGCCATTTCGCGGCACAGGGCTATGCGGCTTACGCCGTCTCCCTGTCCGGGCACGGCGGCAGCCGTGGGCGGGCCTATCTCGACAGCTTTTCCATCGCCGACTACGTGGATGACGTCGCCGAGGTGGTGGACAAGCTGTCCGTGCCCCCGGTGCTGATCGGCCACTCCATGGGCGGCATGGTGCTCCAGAAGTATCTGGAGAAGCGTTCTGCGCCAGCCGTGGTGCTGATGTCGTCGGTGCCGCCCCAGGGGCTGCTCGGTTCTGCGTTCGGGCTGGCTTTTTCCAAGCCCAACCTGATGGGTGACCTGAACCGCATCATGGGTGGCGGCCAGCCCCAGATGGAAACCCTGCGCCATGCCATGTTCCACGAGGTGGTCGAGCTGGAGCGCCTGCAGCGCTACTACCATTTGTGCCAGCCCGAGTCCCATCGGGCAATCTGGGACATGTCCCTGTTCGACCTGCCCTTCGTGTCGCGCATGCAGTTGCCGCCCATGCTGGTCCTCGGGGCCGAGCACGACGTGCTGATCCCGCCCGATCAGGTGCGCATGACCGCCCGCCGCTATGGGGTGGAGGCAAGGATTCTGCCCGGTCTTGGGCACGGCATGATGATGGAGAGCGACTGGCGGGTAGCAGCCGACCCGATCATTGAGTGGCTGAAAAGTCAGGATTTGTAATCGGGCGGCAAAAAACGGCAGGTTGTGAACTTCGTCATTGCGACGGATCTGTCGGCAGCCCATCCTAGCGCCATGCACACGGACGATGTCTTGATGGGGACGCTTCCTTGTCCCCCGGCATCACGCCGGAGTCCCTTCAACCTTTGGACGCTGCAGCCGTTAAGAAAATCAGCGGGGACTGATCCCTTCCCCCCGCAACGGAGGCCGAAATGGTGATCTGCATGGATATGGAAAGTGGTGCCTGCACCCCCCTGGACCTGGATGGTGAGTCCGGCCTGGCCTACAGCGAAGAAGTGCTGAACGCCAATCTGTTGCCCCTCGAACTTGCCCTTGGCCTGCAGGAGATCCCGGTGTCGTCTCCCGAGCGACACTTTGTTCCCACTGACGTGGATGCCTTCCTGAACGCGGTCTACCGCTTCCAGGAATAAGCCTCCCGACGCCCGCAGGGTGGAGGATGCGCCGGCCCTTGAGCCGGCGTTTCCTTGTCAGGCGGGTCCGCGCA
The DNA here is from genome assembly GCF_044344315.1 of Zoogloea sp. GTDB lineage: Bacteria > Pseudomonadota > Gammaproteobacteria > Burkholderiales > Rhodocyclaceae > Zoogloea. Next base: position 37,485 of record NZ_JBIJDC010000004.1, read on the forward strand.
TAGTTACAGTGTGTGCAGCCGGTCGCCGCGCCGGAAACCGATCAGCGGCTGCACGATGCCCTTGCCCAGGGCGATTACCTTGAACAGTTCGCCCATCTCATGGGGCCCCGTCAGGCGTTGCACGGCCTTGGCAGCGCGGATGTAATCCGTGCTCTCCTCCGGCGCCCGCCGCGCCAGACACTCCAGAATTCCGCAATTGAACAGCAGGTTGGCCTGGTCCGCGTAGCCCAGCACGTCCAGCCCCGCCTCGAAGCCGGCCTCCGCGGCCGCGGTGAAATCCACGAAGGCGGTGATGTCGTTGAGCCCCGGCCACAGGAAGGGGTCGGCGTGGGCATGGTGCCGGAAATAGCACAACAGGGTGCCGGTGCTGCGGCTGGCCAGGTAGTACTCGGCCCGCGGGTAGCCGTAGTCCACCAGAAGCAGGGCGCCCTGCTCCAGGCGGGCCGCCCATTCGCCAATCCACGCCCGTCCGGCCAGATTCAGCTCGCTCACGTATTCGCCCTCGTCCGGCAGGGGCAGGCCGAGGGCCTCGGCGGCCGCGGCCACCCGGCCGGTCGCAGGCTGGTCGGCCCACACGAAGCGAGCTTCGGCATCCAGGGCCACACCTCGCTCGAAAATCCCCTCCGGCCGCCAGGCAATCAGATGCACCGGCATCACATCCAGGACTTCGTTGGCCACCATGGCACCCGAGAAGCGCTCGGGCAGCCCGTCCAGCCAGCTGACCCGGCCGGCCAGATGGGGAACCTTGCTGGTGAGGGTGTCGAACTGGCGTTCACGCAGTTCGGCAGACACTTCGAGAATGCCATAGCTTTCCGGCAGGGCGCCGCGATGCTCCAACTCCAGCAGCAGGTCGGCGGCGAGCAGGCCGGTGCCTGCACCGGCTTCGATCACGTGGGGGGCCGACAGGTCCATGATCTGCTGGACCTGGGTGGCCAGGGCCTGCCCGAACAGGGGCGTGAGCTCGGGTGCGGTGATGAAATCGCCCCCCGCACCGAACTTGCGGGCGCCGCCGCTGTAGTAGCCCAGCCCGGGCGCGTACAGGGCTTCGGCCATGTAGGTGGCGAAGGAGATCCAGCCGCCCTCGGCGTCGATCAGGGCGCGCAGGCGGGTCAGTAGGCGCCCGCTCTGTTCGAGGGCGTCCGGGGAAGGCTGGGGAAGGTTCATGGAGAGGGCGCCGAAGACAAAGCCGGCATTCTACCTGCCCCGGCCGGTGCCCCGGCAGGGCTGAGGCACCGTATCATTACCATCCCCGCAGTCGATTTCCTCCTGGGACAAATGAACACACACTCCATTGCACCCGTCGTGCTGGTGACCGGCGGTGCCCGCCGCGTCGGTGCGGAGATCGCCCGACACCTGCATGACGCCGGTGCCCGGGTGGCCCTGCATTACCGCAGCTCCTCTGCCGATGCCGAGGCGCTGGCCGCGCGCTTCAATGCCGAGCGGCCTGATTCCGCCCTCGTGCTGCAGGCCGATCTGCTTGATACAAAGGCCCTGCCCGGATTGGTGTCGGCCGTGCTTGAACGTTTCGGGCGGCTGGACGGGCTGGTGAACAACGCCTCCAGCTTCTTCCCCACCGCCCTCGGCGAGATCGACGAAACGGCCTGGGCCGATCTGATCGGCTCCAACCTCAAGGCGCCCCTGTTCCTGTCCCAGGCGGCGGCGCCTCATTTGAAGGCCAGCGGCGGCGCCATCATCAACATCGTGGATATCCACGCCGAGCGTCCGCTCAAGGGCTACCCCCTCTATTCGGCGGCCAAGGCCGGCCTGCTCGGCCTGACCCGTGCCCTGGCCCTTGAGCTGGCGCCGCAGGTGCGTGTCAACGGGGTGGCGCCGGGCGCCATAGAATGGCCCGATGATGGGCAGTTTCCTCCTGCCGAGCGGGAGGCCATCGTCCGCCACACCCTGTTGGGCCGGACCGGCGCGCCGTCAGACATCGCCCGGACCGTGGCCTTCCTGCTCTTTGATGCCCCCTACATCACCGGGCAGATCATTGCCGTCGATGGTGGGCGCAGTGCCCATCTGTAGTTTGTTTTACACTTCAAGCCGGCCGCGCGGATATTCGGTCGGACTATAATCATCTGAACTGGATTGACATGGAACACGTAGTGGCAGCCCCCGCTTTTTCACCCGCCGACCCCGCCCCGGAGAAGGAGTCCCGTTTCTCGAACACCATCCTGCGCCTCAAGAAACACCTCGAGCGCAAGGTTGGCGAGGCGATCGGTGATTACGGCATGATTGCCGACGGTGACGTGGTCATGGTGTGCGTGTCGGGGGGCAAGGATTCCTTCACCCTGCTGTCCATCCTGCTGGCCCTGCGCGAACGGGCGCCGATCGATTTCCGCATCGTGGCCATGAACCTGGACCAGAAACAACCAGGCTTCCCCGACCACGTCCTGCCTGCTTACTTCGAGTCCATCGGGGTCGAGTACCGCATCGTCACCGAGAACACCTACAAGATCGTCAAGGACAAGATCCCTGAGGGCAAGACCACCTGCTCCCTGTGCTCGCGCTTGCGCCGGGGCATCATCTACCGCACCGCGAAGGAGCTCGGGGCCACCAAGATCGCCCTCGGCCATCACCGTGATGACATGATCGAGACCCTGTTTCTCAACATGTTCTTCGGCGGCAAGATGAAGTCCATGCCGCCCAAGCTGGTCAGTGACGATCGCCAGCATGTCGTTATCCGTCCGCTGGCCTATTGTTCCGAGAAGGACATCGAGCGCTTTGCCCGGGGCATGGAATATCCGATCATCCCGTGCAACCTCTGTGGCAGCCAGGAGAACGCCCAGCGCAAGCAGATCAAGGCTATGCTTCGTGATTGGGATGCCCGTTTTCCGGGCCGTATCGTGTCCATCTCCACAGCCTTGAAGAATGTGGTGCCATCCCATCTGGCCGACAATGCCTTGTTTGATTTTCAGGGGGTGTCCTGCGATACAGAGGTTGAGCAGGGAGATGTAGTCTTCGACAATCCCGACATGCCCGAAGCTCCGACCGGGTCTGCCGCGATTCCCATCGAGGTATGGAGAAACTAGTGTCGGAGCCCTTTGCGCCTGACCTGTGCCGGGCCTTCCCCGGGGATGCCGGCGCAGTGCCGGGCGAGCCGTCAATTACCGTCGTCGGAGTCTGTGAGAATGATTGAGCGTTCCTCCGCAGCCTGCCTGCTGTATGCCGATGTGGCCGGCGGTGCACGCCTTGCCGTCAAACTCGGCGAAGCTGAGGCCGGCTATGCGGTCGAGCGCTGCCTGAACCGGATGTCCCGATGTGCGGAGGCTTATTCCGCCAGCGGCCTTGAGTTGCACCCGGACGGTTTGCTGGCACGTTTTCCGGAGGCTGATTCAGCTCTGCTCGCCGCCCGGGAGATGCGTGAGCGGGTGCGGGCACTGCCGCCCATGAGCGGCATCAAGCTCGTCTTGCGGGCCGGAGTGGTGCTCGAGGCCGAGGCAGAAAAGGCCGACGAGAAGGCCGAAGTGATGGCCGTCAGGCTGGTTACCAGTCATAACCCGGACACCATATCGGTATCCGAGAGCTTCAGTGAGGCCCTGTCTCCGTCCATGCGCCGCATGCTCAGCCGCATGGAAGAAAACAGCGGGGTTCCGTTTCCGACACTTGAACTGGGCGATCTCCCGCCGCCGACCCCGGCAGAGTTGCGCCACGAGGCGGCACAGGCCCTCAAACAGCTCCGGGTGAGCTTCCGCGGGCAGAACTGGGTCATAGACGCAGCCCATCCGACGCTGCTCTTCGGGCGCGAAACCGGCAACGACATTGTCGTGGCCGATCCGCGGGTGTCCCGGCAGCACGCCCGCATTGAGTTACGTAGCGGTCTGTTCTATCTGGCCGACTCCAGCACCAATGGCACCTATCTGCTCGAAGAGGGCAATTCGGAGCACTGCATCAAGCGCGACGAGTTCATCCTGGGCGAGAAAGGGCATATCGGCTGCGGTTTTTCACCGGCCGAGAACATGTCCGACGCCGTGGCCTTCGCCATCGACTGACAAGGTGCGCGGCGCGCAGGGCTGAAATGCAGAAGGGCCGCAAATGCGGCCCTTCGTGCTGATGGGGAGGGCGAATCAGTTCGCCTTCAGGCAGTCGCTCATGAACTTCTTGCGATCATCGCCCTTCAGTGCCTTCTCGCCGGCATCCTTGTTACAGGACTTCATCTTGTCCTGCTGGGTGGTCTTGGCCGGCTTGGCGGACAGACACTCCTTCATGAACGCCTTGCGCTCGTCGCCCTTCAACTCCTTTTCACCGGCGGAGGCATTGCACTCCTTCATCTTGTTCTGCTGGGTGCCGGCCGCGAGGGCAGCGGGCGCCAGGCTGGCGGCGAAAAGGGAAACGGCGACGCTCAGGATCATTTTCTTCATCAGGCCACTCCTCGTAGGAAGGATTATCAGGAACTGCGACACCATCATAAACGGAGCATGTGCCATGGCGTTGACGGCCCACGGCGCGGGGGCGTGATTACGCCTCCTGGGTCACATTTTTTTGCAGCTTTGTGTGTCCAGGCTTCAGATGCTGTTCTCTTCCATGGCCCGGCGCTGGCGATCCACGAACTCCTGGGTGGAGTCAATGCCACGCAAGAGCAGGATGGTGGAGCGTACGGCCGCCTCGAGTAGCACCGCGAGGTTGCGGCCGGCCGCAACCGGCAGGATCACCCGTCGCACGGGGATGCCCAGGATCAGCTGTTCCTCCGTATCGTGGCTGAGGCGGAGAGGGTCTTCCTGACCGGGCTGGCGGCGCTGCAGATGAACCACGAGCTTGAGCTTCATCTTCCGGCGACATGCCGTTTCGCCGAAGATCGTGCGGATGTTGAGGATGCCCAGGCCGCGAACCTCGATCACGTCCTGAAGCAGCTCCGGGCAGCGGCCTTCCAGGACGTTTGGGGCGATGCGCGAAAACTCGACGATGTCGTCGGCCACCAGGCCATGGCCCCGGGAGATCAGTTCGAGGGCAAGTTCGGACTTGCCGGCACCCGAGTCCCCGGTTATGAACACACCCAGGCCCAGCACGTCCATCAGCACCCCGTGCAGGGCCACGCGCTCTGCGAGCTTGCGCGACAGATAGCTGCGCAGGTGGTCGATGACGTTGGCCGCCGGCAGGGGGCTGGCGAACAGCGCCACGTCTTCGTTGGCGCACAGCGTGCGGATGATGCTGGGGATGTCTTCGTCGTCGGCGACGATGAGGGCCGGGGGTGCGTAGGAGAGGATCTCCCGCACGTGGTGGATGACCTTCTCCCGGGTCTGGCGCCGGGCCCAGGCGATCTCGGAGGCGCCGAGAATCTGCAGGCGGTCGGGATGGATCAGGTTCAGGTGGCCGACCATGTCGGCCGGCCAGATGCGGTCTTCAGAGACCGAAATGCGGGTGGCGAGGCTGCCGCAGATGTGCCGCAGCCTCAGGCGTTCAAGGTTGTCGTCAAACAGCCGCGCTACTGTCGTCTGGCGCATCGCTTCCCCACTGGGCGAAGAGGGCATGGGCGGCCAGGGCGTCCGGGGCGCTCAGGAGCTGCTCGCGGAAGGCGCGGTCGCTGAACATCTGGGCCAGCTCGGACAGCAGTTGCAGGTGGTGTTCGTTGGCCTGTTCCGGCACCAGCAGCACGAACAGCAGGGAAACCGGGCGTCCGTCGGGTGCGTCGAAGGGAACCGGCTCGGCCAGGCGGATGAAGGCGCCAAGGGCGTCCTTGAGGCCCTTGATGCGGCCGTGGGGAATGGCAATGCCTTGTCCCAGCCCGGTGGAGCCAAGCTTCTCCCGGGCAAACAGGCTGTCGAAGACGGTGCTTCGGCCGATTCCGTGGTTATTCTCGAACAGCAGGCCCGCTTGCTCGAAAGCGCGCTTCTTGCTGCTCGCCTCGAGTCCGACGACCACGTTGGCCGGCGGCAGTAATTTGGCGATGAGATTCATGCTTGGACTCTCCTGCATGCGGCAAGGACCGACACAGGTTTCCGATGAAGGGCGATTCAGGGGGATCCGGAGGCTTGAGCCGCCGGGGCCGTTGTGTCAACTGGGGCGCATTATAGCCACAACGGTCCCGGGGAAAACGGGATTACTTGCGCCGTCGAATCAGGATTCGGCCACGTGGTGCTTCAGTGAGTCATGGCCGTGGTCGGAGACCTTGTCCTTGTACTTCAGAACCTGACGGTCCAGCTTGTCGGTCAGGGCGTCGATGGCGGCGTACATGTCGGAGTCTTCGCTCTCGACATGGATGTCCTTGCCGCGCACGTGAACGGTGACTTCAGCCTTCTGACGCAGCTTCTCCACCGAGAGGATCACGCCGACGCTGGTCACGTTGTCGAAATGCCGGATCACGCGGTCGAGCTTGGAGGTGACGTACTCGCGGATCGCCGGCGTAACTTCGACGTGATGCCCCGTGATGTTGAGGTTCATGGTTGCTACCTTTCTGTCAGATGGTTTTGCGCAGACTGACCGGCGGGATGTCGAGGGACTCGCGGTACTTTGCAATCGTCCGTCGAGCGACCACGATACCCTGCTGGCCCAACAACTCGGCAATCTTCGCGTCGGACAAGGGTTTCCTCTTGTCTTCTGCCCCCACGAGCTGGCGAATCAGCGCCCGAATCGCCGTCGAGGAGGCAGCACCACCGCTGTCGGTGGCGACGTGACTGCCGAAAAAATACTTGAACTCGAAAATGCCCCGCGGCGTGGCCATGTACTTTTGGGTGGTCACCCGGGAGACGGTGGATTCGTGTAGATCCAGCTGCTCGGCGATCTCCCGCAGGGTAAGCGGGCGCATTGCCACATCGCCATAATCGAAGAACTGGCGCTGGCGGTCAACGATCGCTTGCGAGACGCGTTGGATGGTCTCGAAACGTTGCTGTACGTTCTTGATCAGCCAGCGGGCCTCCTGCAGGTGGCTGGACAGGGAGCCGCTGGCGCCGCGGTTGTCGCGCAGGATCTGGGCGTACAACTGGTTGATGCGCAGCCGCGGCATGGCATCGGGGTTGAGGCTCACCGTCCAGGCGCTGCGGATCTTGCGCACCACCACGTCCGGGACCACGTAACGGGTGTCAGCCTGGGAGAACTGGGCTCCCGGCCTTGGATTGAGCCCCAGGATCAGGTTGTGGGCTTCGCGCAGGGCATCGTCGTTGCAGCGCAGGGCCCGCTTGAGCTTGAGGAAGTCGCGGGCGGCGAGTAGTTCCAGGTGCTCGGCAACAATGGCCAGGGCCAGCTGGCGTGCCTCGCTGGGGGGCAGCGTACGCAGCTGCAGGCCCAGGCACTGGCTCACGTCGGTGGCACCGATGCCGGCCGGGTCCAGGCTCTGGATCTGGCGCAGGGCGATGTTGAGGTCGTCGATCTCGAACTCGAGCTCCGCAGGCAGCAGGGGCAGGAGATCTTCGAGATCCTGGGTAAGGTAGCCGTCGTCATCGAGGGCTTCGATGAGAAAGCGCACCAGGGCCCGATCCCGGTCGGACAGGGGGGTCAGGGCCACCTGGGCGTCCAGGTGGTCACGCAGGGACGGTACGGCCGCCTGGAACTCCTGGAAATCGGCGTCGTCGTCGTCGTCCCGCTGCCCGTTACCGCTGCCAGCCGCCATCCACTCGCCGGCTTCACCGCTGTTGTCGAAATCCCGGTCGGGCTCCCGCTCCCGGTCGGCCTCCCGGGATTGCTCCTGGTCTCGCTCATGGGCGGCCTCGCTGCCCGCCGGCGCCACCGGGCCGGGGGTTTCGATACGACTGGAGCCCAGGTCCCCTTCGGGCTCTTCCCGTTCGAGCATCGGGTTCTCGAGAAGGATTTTCTCGATCTCCTGGTTGAGCTCAAGGGTGGACAGCTGGAGCAGTTTGATGGACTGCTGCAGCTGCGGGGTCAGTGCTAGGTGCTGGGAGAGTTTGAGCTGGAGGCTGGGCTTCATGAGTCGTCTCGGTGCTCAGAGCCTGAAGTGTTCGCCGAGGTACACCTGGCGCACCTGCTCATTGTGGACGATCTCGTCCGGGCGGCCGCTGGCGAGCACTTCGCCCGCATTGATGATGAAGGCGCGGTCGCAGATGCCGAGGGTTTCGCGGACGTTGTGGTCGGTGATCAGGACGCCGATACCCTTGTCCTTCAGGAAGCGGATGATTTTCTGGATGTCGATCACGGCGATCGGATCCACGCCGGCAAAGGGCTCGTCAAGGAGGATCAGGCGCGGGTCGGTGGCCAGGGCGCGGGCGATCTCGCAACGGCGTCGTTCGCCACCCGACAGGGAAATGGCGGTGCTGTCACGGAGGTGCTCGATGCCCAGCTCGTTGAGCAGCTCGTCGAGGCGTGCAGCGATCTGGGCCTTGCCGTGGTGCTGTAGCTCGAGCACGGCCTGGATGTTCTCGGCTACGGTGAGCTTGCGGAACACGCTCATTTCCTGGGGCAGGTAGGACAGGCCGAGGCGTGCGCGCTGGTGGATGGGGCGATGGGTCAGAACCTGGTCGTCAAGGGTGATCTCGCCCCCGTCGGCAGCCACCAGGCCGACGATCATGTAGAAGCAGGTGGTCTTGCCTGCGCCGTTGGGGCCGAGCAGGCCGACGACCTCGCCACTGCCGACGTCGAAGGAGACGTCGTGGACGACTGTGCGGGCCTTGTACTTCTTGCGCAGGTTGCTGACTTTAAGCAGGCTCATCGCCGGGGTGTTCTCTCAGGACTCTACGAATGATTTCGGTTGAAAAGCCGCGACCTTGAAGGAATCTCGCCTGCCGTGCCCATTCTCGCGCGTCTGCGGGTGGCGTGGCGAATTTTCGGCGCTGGATTTCGCGGGCCCGGTCGAGTTCGCTGTCGGTATTACTCTCCTCAATGGCGGAGGCGATGAGGTCCTGGGCCACGCCGCGCCTGGCCAGTTCCATCCGCAGCCGGCTGGCACCAAAACGGGTGGCCTTGGCACGGATGTAGGCGTCGGCGAAGCGGGCATCGGAGAGCAGCCCGAGCTCGACCAGGCGATCGAGCTCGGCATTGACTTCGTCCTGGCTACCCAGCCCGTCCAGCTTGCGGGCCAGTTCGACCCGCGAGTGTTCCCGCAGGGCCAGGCAGCGCAGGGCGCGCTCATGCAGACTCTGGGCCATCGACCTGATGCTTTCGCCTTCGGGGCTTTCAGGCTGCGGCTGCGGTGACCGGCGGGATGACCGCCATCTCGGGCAGGCTGCAGGCGACGCGGATCTTGTTCTCGATCTCGCGGGCGATGTGCGGATTGGCCTTCAGGAATTCGCGGGCGTTGTCCTTGCCCTGACCGATCTTCTCGCCGTTGTAGGCATACCAGGCGCCGGACTTGTCCACGAACTTGTGGGTGACGCCCAGATCGATGATCTCGCCTTCGCGGGAGGTGCCTTCGCCATACAGGATGTCGAACAGGGTTTCGCGGAACGGGGGCGCGACCTTGTTTTTGACGACCTTGACCTTGGTCTCGGAGCCGATCACCTCGTCGTTCTTCTTGATGGTACCGATGCGCCGGATGTCCATGCGCACGGAGGCGTAGAACTTGAGGGCGTTACCGCCGGTGGTGGTCTCGGGGCTGCCGAACATCACGCCGATCTTCATGCGGATCTGGTTGATGAAGATGACCAGAGTGTTGGTGCGCTTGATGTTGGCGGTGAGCTTGCGCAGGGCCTGGGACATCAGGCGGGCCTGCAGGCCGGGGAGCTGATCGCCCATCTCGCCTTCGATTTCCGCCTTGGGGGTGAGGGCTGCGACCGAGTCGATGACCACCACGTCGACGCCGCCGGAGCGGACCAGCATGTCGGCGATTTCGAGGGCCTGTTCGCCGGTGTCGGGCTGGGAGATGAGAAGCTCGCCGACGTTCACGCCCAGCTTCTGGGCGTAGGTGACGTCAAGGGCGTGTTCGGCATCGATGAAGGCGGCGGTGCCGCCGAGCTTCTGCATTTCGGCCACCACCTGGAGGGTGAGGGTGGTTTTGCCGGAGGATTCCGGGCCGTAGATTTCGACGACCCGACCGCGCGGCAGGCCGCCGATGCCGAGGGCGATGTCGAGACCCAGCGAGCCAGTGGAGACGGTCTGGATGTCGCTTTCGACCTCGCCGTCGCCGAGACGCATGATAGAACCCTTGCCGAACTGCTTTTCGATCTGGGAAAGCGCGGCGGCGAGGGCCTTGGCCTTGTTGTCATCCATCTGTCTGATCCTTGCTGAAAGGGTTTTGGAGATTATGGCACAGAGTTTGCGTGCGGGTGGACGCGCTGCAGCAGGTACAGAGTGTGCTTGCGCGATACTGATATTTTATACAGTTATCGGCAAAGGTCTACCTTGATCGCAGGGGGGCTCCCTGCTGCCGTTCAGGCGTAGCGGCGCAGCAGCTCTTCGAGGGCGAAGATCACGGCCTGGTAGCGCACGGACTCCCGATCTCCATCGAAATGACAGGTTGCGGTGCCTGGCGTTTCACCCGCGCGGCCCCAGCCGAAGCACACCGTGCCCACGGGTTTTTCCGGCGAGCCGCCGGTGGGTCCGGCTACCCCCGAGATGGATAAGGCCAGGTCGGCCTCGGCCCGTTCGAGGGTGCCCCGCACCATGGCGGCGGTAGTCTGCTCGCTGACGGCGCCATGGCGTGCCAGGGTCATGGGCGATACGCCCAGCAGGGCGCACTTGGCATCGTTGGAGTAGGTGATGAATCCGCAGTCGAACCAGGCCGAGCTGCCAGCGGTGGCGGTGACCACCTCGGCGACCCAGCCGCCGGTGCACGATTCGGCGGTTGCGAGTCGCCAGCCGCGGGCCTGCAGGCGCTCGCCGACCAGGTGGGAGAGGGTTTCCAGGCGGGCGTCCATCAGGCAATCAACCTCACGAGAAGAGCCAGCACCAGCAGGGTATAGCCGGCGGCCAGCAGGTCATCGAACATCACGCCCAGACCGCCGCGGGTGCGCTCGTCCACCCAGCGGATGGGGGGCGGTTTGACGATGTCGAAGAAGCGAAACAGCACGAAGGCGGTGGTTTGCCAGGCCAGGGTGGGTGGGGTGAGCCACAGCACCAGCCAGATGGCAACGATCTCGTCCCACACGATGCCGCCATGATCGGCCACCCCGAGGGCCCGCCCGGTACGCTCGCAGGCCAGGATGCCGAACAGGAAGCTGGCCAGCAGCAGCCCACCGAACAGGGGGTCGGACAGGGGCGCACGCACAAAGGGAAAGAGCAGCCAGCCGACCAGGGTACCGGCGGTGCCCGGGCCTTTCGGCATCAGCCCGGAGCCGAAGCCCAGGGCGATGAAGTGGGCTGGGTCGGACACCAGGAAGCGCAGGGTCGGCTTCATGTGTTGCGGCCGAAGTGGTCGTAGCCGCGGACGGCCAGGTCGTCGAGCTGGCCATTGGCGTGGCGCAGTTGCAGCTGGCCTGCTGTGGCGGTGAGGCGGCCGATGCGGTGCAGGGGCAGGTCGAGGCGGGCCGACAGGGCGGCCAGTTCGGCGCGGCGCTCGGCAGGTGCGGCGAACAGCAGCTCGTAGTCGTCGCCGCCGGCGGTGCAGGCCTGGAAGGCCCGGGCCGGGTCGCCACAGGCGGCGATCAGCGGCGCCAGGGGCAGGGCGGCCTCATCCACCTCGGCGCCGACCGCGGACAATTCGAGAATGTGATCCAGGTCGCCCAGCAGGCCGTCGGAGACATCGAGCATGGCCGTGGCCATACCGCGCAGGGCCAGCCCGAGGGCGACCCGGGGCTGGGGGCGTTGCAGGGCCGCCAGGCAGTTGCTGCGCCAGTCGGCAGCGAGCCGGACTTCGGCTTTCAGGTGAGCCAGACCGAGGGCGGCCCGGCCCGGTGCGCCGGACACCCACAGGTCATCGCCCGGCCGGCCGCCGCTGCGGGTGATGGCCTGGCCAGCCGGCACCTCGCCAAAGATGGTCGGGCACAGGTTGAGCGGGCCGCGGGTGGTGTCGCCACCGATGGCATCGATGCCGAAGGCCTCGCAGCAGGCGAAGAAGCCTTTGGCGAAGGGCGCGATCCAGCTTTCGTCGGCACTCGGCAGGCTCGCCGCGAGCACCACCCAGCGCGGTTCTGCGCCCATGGCGGCAAGGTCGGAGACGTTCACCGCCAGGGTCTTCCAGCCCAGGTCTTCCGGGTCGGTATCGGCAAAGAAGTGGGTGCCGGCCACCAGCATGTCGGTGGAGATGGCCAGCTGCATGCCGGGGCGGGCGCGGATCAGGGCGGCGTCATCGCCGACTGCCAGGTCAGTATGACGGGCAGGGCGGGTGAAGTGACGGCGGATCAGGGCGAATTCGGAGGGCATCGCGATGGGCTGGGCGCCGTCAGTGCCGGGTTCAGCCCTGGTCGCCGTTGCGGGCGGCGCGGCGCTGCTGGGCGTTGGCCTCCACCTCGTCGGTGCGCACGCGGGCGGCCAGCTTGTCGAGTACGCCGTTCACGAACTTGTGCCCGTCGGTGCCGCCATAGCCCTTGGCCAGTTCGATGGCCTCGTTGATGATGACCCGGTAAGGGGTCTCCGGGCGGTGGATCAGCTCGAAGGTGGAAATCAGCAGGATGCCGCGCTCGATCGGCGACAGCTCATTGAGCGGGCGATCGATGTAGGGCGCGAAGCCCACTTGCAGCTCGGGCGCGTTGCTGATGGTGCCGCGCAGCAGGCCGAGGAAGAGATCCCGGTCGCACTTGTCGAAACCGCCGACTTCGCCGAGCTGGCTTTCGATGGAGGTGAGCTGGGCCTGGCTCAGCAGCCACTGGTAGACGCCCTGCAGGGCGAACTCGCGGGCGCGGCGGCGGGGAGATTTGTTGGGGGTGCTCATGCCAGTGCCTTCAGGAGACGGGCCATCTCGACGGCGGCCTGGGCACAGTCGGCACCCTTGACCTGCATGCGGGCCAGGGCCTGGTCGTCGTCTTCGGTGGTGAGGATGCCGTTGGCGATGGGCACGCCGGTATCCAGGGTGACGCGGCTGATGCCGGCGCCTTGTTCATTGGAGACCAGTTCGAAGTGATAGGTCTCGCCGCGGATCACTGCACCGAGGGCGACCAGGGCGTCGAAACGACCACTCCGGGCCATGACCTGCAGGGTCAGCGGTGCTTCGAGGGCGCCGGGCACGGTGGCGATGGTGATGGCGTCGCTGGCGACTCCGAGGCGTTGCAGCTCGGCGGTACACGAGGACAGCAGGCCCTCGCAGACGTCAAGGTTGAAGCGGCACATGACGACACCGACGCGGAGGCCACGGCCGTCCAGGTTCGGTTCGATTTCACGGATGTTTTCGTAGCGGGGCATGGGATGTCCTGTAAGTGAGGCTGGGCGTCAGGCGTCAGGCGCCACGTGGCCGACGACGGTCAGGCCGAAGCCGGCCATGCTGGGGATCTTGCGCGGGCTGGCGAGGATCTTCATCCGGCCCACATTGAGGCCGGACAGGATCTGCGCGCCGATGCCGAACAGGCGCGGATCCCACTTCTGGGCGGGGCGGCTGGCGCTGGCTTCACCGGACAGCTGGGCCAGGAGATCCTGGCCGGTCTGGGGGCGGTAGAGCAGCACGATGACACCGTGGCCGTGCTCGGCAATGTGCTTGAGGGCGGCATCCACCGGAAAGCTGTGGCGACCGCTGGCGGGGTCGAGGAAGTCGAGCACCGAGACGGGCTCGTGGACGCGGACCAGGGTGTCCACCTCGGGGCGGATGTCACCAAAGGCCATGGCCAGGTGCACTTCGCCAGAGGTTTTGTCCTCGAAGGCCGACAGGCGGAAGGGGCCGTAGGGGGTATCCACGTTCTTCTCGCTGACCTTCTCGACCAACTTTTCGGTGCGGGCGCGATACTCGATGAGGTCGCGGATGGCGCCGATCCTGAGATCATGTTCCCTGGCGAACTCGATCAGTTCCGGCAGGCGCGCCATCGTGCCATCGTCGTTCATGATCTCGCAGATCACGGATGCGGGCTCCAGCCCGGCGATGCCGGCCAGGTCGCAGCCTGCTTCGGTGTGACCGGCGCGGATCAGCACGCCGCCCGGCTTGGCCATGATCGGGAAAATGTGGCCTGGCTGGACGATGTCGGTGGCCTTGGCATGACGGGCCACTGCGGCCTGCACGGTACGTGCCCGGTCGGCCGCGGAGATGCCGGTGGTGACGCCCTCGGCGGCCTCGATGGACACCGTGAAGGCCGTGCTGAACTGGCTGCGGTTGTCCCGCGCCATGTGGTTGATGCCCAGCTGGCGGCAGCGTTCTTCGGTCAGGGTGAGGCAGATCAGGCCGCGGGCGTGCTTGGCCATGAAGTTGATGGTTTCGGGGGTGATGAACTCGGCGGCGATGACGATATCGCCTTCGTTCTCCCGATCTTCCTCGTCCACGAGAATGACCATCCGGCCGGCCTTGATGTCGGCAATGATGTCCTGAATGGGGGCGAGTGCGCTCATGGCAAGGATTCTCCGGCAAGGGGTGAGTGCTGACCCTGGAGGCGCGCGTGTTCGCGGGCGACAGGCCCGCCTGGCCGCAACGACGGGTTCTTCAGTGATCTTCTGCGATTCATGAGCATGGTGCTGAGTGCCCTGTCGGATCGACAGCGGGCAGTCAGGCCGTCAAGTGTTTCCTGGGCCGGCCATTTTCCCACACCCGGGCGGCCAAGCGCGACTTTATCCACCGTAAGCCGTTCCTGCCGCGCGGGCAGGATTCCGGGCGTCGCCTGGCGGGCGGGCATCCGGCGGTGCGGCCGACCCCCAGAAGTGGGGTAAATGCCCCGATTTTTCTGGGCTCTTTGCCCCTGCGCGTCGGTCAGGCGCCGTTTTTCGGCGGAAAAGTATTTGATATCAGTGGCTTGTTGGTGTGACGGGTGGTGGCACGAGGTTTGCGCTTATGTCTGTGCCGCGGGGTCGCACGGGTGTGCATCCGGTCAATCGGCACCGCACCGAAACGTCCCGACGGACGAGACAACAAGGGAAGGGAAAAACAATGAAACTCCGGTCTTCTTCAGTGCAGCTCGCCTGGGGGCTTGCGGCCATGGTGCTTGCCCCGGTCGCCCAGGCAGCCGTGCTGTCCCTCGACGGCACCACCTGGGCTGCCACTGGCGCCACCGGTCTGATTGCCGGCGACAGCACCGTCACCACCTCGCCGACGGGCAATGCCCGCTTCGGTTACGTCTCCACCGCCGGCGGCGTGTCGGGCGTCTCCCCGCTGCTGCTCAAGACCGACGGCAAGGGCAATGAAGCGGCGAACAACGGCTCCACGGTGGTCTCCAGCGTCTTCAGCGCCCAGGCCAACGACACCCTGTCCCTGAACTTCAACTACATCTCCACCGATGGCCGCGGCTACGAGGATTACGCCTGGGCGCGGCTGGTGACGGCCGGCACGAACACCACGGCGGCGTGGCTGTTCACCGCCCGCAGCACCAACTCGGCGCGGGGCAATGTGGTGCCGGGGGATGTGCTGAAGCGGCAGCAGGACAACAGCCTGCCGGACGAGCTCGATGCGGTGCTCAACGATGGCGCGTCGATCGGCTTCAATGTGTCGAGCACCGTGTGGGACCCGCTCGGGGCATCCAGCGGCTTCTGCTGGGATGCAGCGAACACGTGCGGCCCGTCGGGCTGGATCCACTCCGACTACACCTTTACCGGCGCAGGCAACTTCGTCCTGGAGTTTGGCGTCGTCAACTGGGGCGACGAAGTCTTCGATTCGGCGCTGGCCTTCGACTTCTCCGGTCTGGATCAGGCGCGCTTCCCGGACGCCACGACGCCGCCCTCAAGCACGGTGCCGGCGCCGGCCTCGTCGGCCCTGGCGCTGCTGGGCCTGGGCCTGATGGGCGGGCTGCGCCGCAAGCGTGGCTGATTCCGGTCAGCTCGCGCTGCGGTCCATGCTGAGCAGGCGCTCGCAGTAGCGGGCGATCAGGTCGATCTCCAGGTTCACCTTGCTGCCGGTCGCCAGGCGGCGCAGGGTGGTCACCTGCACCGTGTGGGGAATCAGGTTGATGGAGAAGTCACAGCCATCGACCTGATTCACGGTCAGGCTGACGCCATCCACCGTAATCGATCCCTTGCGGGCGATGTAGCCGGCGAGGGCGGCAGGTGCGCGGATCACCAGTTCATGGCTCTCGCCCACCGGGGCGAAGCGGAGCACTTCGCCGAGGCCGTCCACGTGGCCGGTCACCAGGTGACCACCAAGGCGGTCGGCCAGACGCAGGGCCTTCTCCAGGTTGACCTCGCCGGGGGCATCCAGGCCGACTGTGCAGTTGAGGGTTTCGCGGGAGACATCGAACTGGACGGTGTTGCCGTCCCGGGCAATCACCGTGAGGCATACGCCGCTGTTGGCGATGCTGTCACCCAGTTGCACATCGTCCAGATCCAGGGTGCCGACGTCCACCGTGAGGCGCACGCCTTCTTCAAGGGGGGACACATTCAGGATGCGGCCGGTGGCGGCAACGATTCCGGAAAACATGGGCTTGACGCTTTCTTGATGGTGGGGAAAGCGCAATCTTAGGCGATTTGGCCGGGCCCGGGCGTGCCGGGGAGGGCGTCGTGAACGGAGAAAGGCCCCTTGCGGGGCCTTTCGGGGCGTGGGTGGATGCCGCGCTCAGAGGATCTCGGCGATGTGGTCGCGGTCCTTCAGCTCCTTCTCGAACTGGCAGATCTCCAGGCCGAGGGCGTTGCGGGCCGAAACCATGCCTACCGGCCGACCGTTCTCGACGACAGGCACGTGGCGGAAGCCGCCTTCGAACATCATGTGCAGGGCGTGGGCCAGGGGCTTGTCGGGAGAGGCCGTCTGCAGCGTGCTGGTCATGACCGCCGACAGGGGCGTCTTGTCCGGATCAAGCCCCTTGGCCACGACCCGGTTGAGCACATCACGTTCGGTGAACAGGCCGGCGAGCTGGCCCTTGTCATCCACCACCATGATGGCGCCGACCTTGCTGTTGGCCATGGCGATGGCCGCCGCACGGACGGAGGTGTCGGCGATGGCGGAAATCAGTGTCTGGCCTTCCACGACCTGACTCAGGGTTCTGTTGGGCATAGGTGTCTCCTTTATGGGTTTAATGGCCGATGCGTTGAAACAGGAAAAGGCGGTCAGGAACAAAAGATCCCACGCGCCTCCGCGTGGGTGGCAGCCCCGGATGCGTGTTTGCGGCCTTGGGGCGTTCCGGATGTAAAAAAGGGCGCTTGCAGGCGCCCTTGTGCTTTTGGCCTGTCAGGTACCTGTCTTGGGGGCCGCCGGTTTGCTCATGTCGGGCTTGGTGTGCTTGGCGTTGTCGCCACAGGCTTGAGCGCCCGCGGTGAAACCCAGGGCCAGGGCGAGCAGCAGGGCAAGGGAACGAATCATGTCGGCATCTCCGGATCGGGTTGATGCTTCATGATGGAACGTCCGGGCGGGTTTCGCAAGGGGCGTGCGAGCCCGTTGGAATGCGCCCCTGACCTATGCCATGGAAAACCCCGCCGCTTCGGCATACCATCGCGAGACAGCTTCTTGCATTCGGCGACTTGCAACACTCTATGACGGGAATATGGATGGCGGGCACCGGTACCCCGGATGCCGGCAAGTGGCCTTGCCTGGTGGTCCTTGGGGGCTTTGCGGACCGGCCCTGGCGTGTCCGGGAACTGCTGCAGAGCCTTGCGCCGCAGGAGCTTGCTGCCTTTGTGCTGGCCGAGCCCCTGCCCATCGATGTGCTTGAGGCGGATTGCCGCCTGCCGGTGCGCCTTGCTGTGGATGGCGACTTCCCAGGCGTAGACTGCGTCCACGTGTGTCCGCCCGGGCAGGTCCTGATCTTTCACGGGGATGGGCTGGGCGTCTTGCCTGCCGGCCCCGAAGAGACGTCTGCCGCCCTGCTCGACCGGCTGCTTGCATCGGCCGCTGGCTTGGGCATTGAGGCGGTAGTGGGCGTGCTGCCGGCGCCGCGGGGCAGTGAAGAGAGCGCGGGGGCGCGGGCCATCCGTGCTGCGGGCGGAGTGGTGCTTTACCTGGCGGACGAAGGTGCGGAGGCGCTGGAGGCCGTGGCCGAATGGCTCAACGATATCGGCGCCCGTCTCGACAGCCTCGCCGAACAGCGCACCGAAGCTGAGGACCGTGCCTTCCGCACCCTGCTGGCCCTGACCTCCCGGGAAACCGGCGTGGACCTGAGCCTCTACAAGGAGAACACCCTGCGGCGCCAGACCCTGCGGCGCAGCCAGGGCATGGGTTTCTCGTGTCTGGAGGATTACCTCGCCCACGTGCAGACCGATCCCGGGGAGCTGGCCCAGTTGCAGCACAGTTTCCTGATCTCGGTGTCTTCCTTCTTCCGTGACGGGGCTGTCTTTGATGCGCTGGGGCGCAGCCTGCGTACCCTGGCGGCGACCAAGCGCCCGGGGGATGCCCTCCGGGTGTGGGTGCCGGCCTGTGCCACCGGCGAGGAGGCTTACTCTGTCGCCATCCTGCTCGCCGAGATCCTCGGTGATCGGTTGGATCAAAGGGAGCTGCGGGTCTTCGCCTCGGACATCGACCAGGATGCTCTGGAGTTCGCCCGCGCGGGCGTGTACGCAACGGCAGATCTGGCCGGCCTCGACCCGGAGCGTCGCAAGCGCTGGTTCCGGCCGGACGGCGGCGGTTGGCGCGTCGTCAAGGGCCTGCGCGAGCTGTGCGTGTTTTCCGCCCATGACCTCACCGGCCACCCGCCCTTCATCCGCATGGATCTGGTGAGTTGCCGCAATATCCTGATCTACTTCAAGCCGGCCCAGCAGGCCGAGCTGATCCGTACCTTTCACTTCGCTATCAATCCGGGAGGGCTGCTGCTGCTGGGCCAGTCGGAGTCGGTGGGGGCTGCTGCCGGGCTTTTCGAGGCCATCGATCCGGCCGTCAAGCTCTACCGGCGGCGGGTCGCGTCCGGCGTACGCGTGGTCCGCGCTCCCCGGCTCGGGCTCGCCGAGCGTCCGGCACGGCCGGTGGCCGTGTCTCCGGCCCAGAGCAATCCGGCACACAACCTGGTCGAGCACAGTCGCAGCCTGATGCTTGAGGCCTACGGTCCACCGGGGGTGCTGGTGGATGCCGGATTCGCGCCCCTGCATTTCTTCGGCGCCAGCCGGCGCTATTTCTCCCTGCCCGTGGCCCGTGCCGACTTCTCGGTGTTTTCCCTGTGTCTGCCCGAGCTGCGTGGTGAGCTGAAGGCCCTGTGCTACCGCATGCGCCAGGACAAGGCCGAGGTGTTGCAAGGCGGCGGGGTGCTGGTCCAGCTCGGTGGGCAGACCCTGCGCGTGCGTCCGGTGCTGCGGCGCCTGGCCGGGCCGGAGGATGCCGGCGAGGCGGCGGTGCTGATCAGCTTCGAAGAAAGTCCGGTGCACCCGCCGGTGGAGGCCGCCGGGGGGGCGGTCTTGCTGCCGGTGGATGCCATGGACGAGATCGCCCGCCTGCGTGAGGAACTGGCCGACACCCGTGCCCACCTGCAGACGGTGATCGAAGAGCTGGAGGTGTCCAACGAGGAACTGCAGTCCCTGAATGAGGAAATCCAGTCTTCCAGCGAAGAGCTGCAGTCTTCCAACGAGGAGCTGCAGGCTTCCAACGAGGAGCTCACCACTCTCAACGACGAACTGCGGGTCAAATCCCTTGAGTACGTCCAGCTCAACGCCACCCTGGGCAACATCCAGAACTCCATCCGCACCAGCCTGGTGGTGGTGGACCGGGACGGGCGGGTAACCCGCTTCAACGTTCTGGCCAGCCGGATCTTCGGGCTGCTGCCCAACGACATCGGTCAGTTTCTCTACGGCGTGCCCTGCCACCTGGATCTGCCCCAGCTCCGGGAGTGGGTCGGCACGGTGGTCAGTAGTGGCGACTCCCGGGTCGAGCACGTGCATCAGCGCGGCTTCCATTACCTGATGCAGATCGATCCCTATCGCAATGAGCTGGGGGACAAGGCCGGTGCGGTGCTGACCTTCACCGACATCTCCGACCTGCACCGGGCCGAGGCCGCCCAGGCCGACAGCGAGGCCCGCTTTCGCCAAGTCTGGAACTCCAGCGTGGAGGGCCTGGTGGTGGTGGATCCGGAAGGGCGGATGGCGCTGGTCAATCCGGCGCTGGAGCGTATGTTCGGCTATGCCCCGGGTGAGCTCCTTGGCGCGTCCGTCGATCTGCTGGTGCCCGACGCCCTGCGGGGTGCCCACGGCGCCCATCGGGAGCGCTACCGCAACGCGCCGGGGCAGGCCAATGCGCTGATGTCCCGGCGCAACCTGCGCGGACGCTGCAAGTCGGGTGACGAGATCGCCATCGAGATCAGTCTCAGCAGCCTTGAGCTGGACGGCGCCGAGCATGTGCTGGCGACCGTGTCCGACGTGACCGAGCGCAGCCTTTCCGAAGCCCTGCTGCGGGCCAGCGAGCGGCGCCTGCGCCTGGCCCTGGATGCCGCCCGGGCCGGCTCATGGGAGTGGTTCCTGGAAAGCAACAACAATTACTGGTCCGATGAGTTGTGGGACCTCTATGGCATCCCGGCCCAGTCATGCACGCCATCCTACGAGGCCTGGCGCAACACCATCCACCCCGATGACCGGGACCGGGTGGAGGCCACGATCAATGCCGCCAGCAGCCGGGGCGAGGGCTTCGAAGCGGAATACCAGCTCTGCCTGCCGGCGGGCACGCCGCCGCGCTGGTTGATGTGCCGGGGGCAGCCGGTGGTGGGCGAGGATGGCCGGATCGGCAGCTATATCGGGATCGTCCTTGACGTTACGGCCCGGCGCCTGGCCGAGATCCTGCGCCGGCAGAGCGACGACATGCTCGAGACCATCCTCGACAACGTCGGCGCCTGCATTTACATCAAGGACCACGACTACCACTACACCTATGCCAACCGGGCGGTGGCCGAGCTGTTCGGTACCCGCCGCGAGCAGCTCGTCGGCACCTCGGACTCGGTCTACTTCGACGAGGACACGGCCATCAAGCTGCGTGCCAATGACCGCCGAATCATCGAAGGGGGTGAGCGCATCGAGGTCGAGGAAACCAACGTGGACCGCCGTACCGGTGAGTCCCGCAGTTATCTGTCGATCAAGCTGCCCCTGCGCCGGGAGGACGGCAGCATCTACGCCCTGTGCGGCATCTCCACCGACATCACCGAGCGCAAGCGTGCCCTGGACGAGCGCCTGGCGGCCGATGCCCGATTCCGCAACCTGTTCGAGTCCATGCAGGAGGGCTTTTTCCTGGCCGAGCTGATCAACGATGCGGCGGGTGAGCCCGTGGACTGGCGTTTCCTCGACGTCAATCCGGCCTATTCGCGCATCATGGGTCTGAGTCGCGAGCAGGTCGTCGGCCATCGCGTACGTGCGCTCTTCCCGGGTCTGGAGGACTTCTGGTTCCACGCCCACGTCCGGGCCGCGGTGTCGGGGCAGCAGGCCAGCCTGGAGGGCTACGTGGCGGCCACCGGGCGTTACTACGAAAACCACTATTATTCGCCCCGCCCCGGGCAGTTCGCCTGTATGTTCTCCGACATTACTGAACGCAAACGGGCCGAGGAGCAGCTGCGCATGCTGTCCACCGCGGTGGAGCAGAGCCCGGGCAGCATCGTGCTGACCGATCTGGATGCGCACATCCTCTACGTCAACAAAGCCTTCGAGCAGGCCTCCGGCTACACCCTCGACGAGGTGCGCGGCCAGAACCCGCGGATCATGCACTCCGGTGATACGCCCCCGGAAGTCTTCCGTGACCTGTGGGACACCTTGAAGGAGGGCAAGGTATGGCGTGGCGAGCTGCTCAACCGGCGCAAGAGCGGCGAAACCTACGTGGAGGCGGCCGTCATCTCGCCGGTGCGCCGGGCCGATGGCAGCGTCTCCCATTACCTCGGCATCAAGCAGGACATCACCGAACAGAAGCGCAACGAGGTCGAGCTGGCCCGCCATCGTCTCCAGCTGGAAAGCCTGGTGGAGGCCCGGACCCGGGAACTGGCCTTGGCCAAGGAGGCCGCCGAGAGCGCCAGCCGCGCCAAGAGCGCCTTTCTGGCCAACATGAGCCACGAGATCCGCACGCCCCTCAACGCGGTGCTCGGCATGGCCCGCATCATGCAGCGCGAAGGTGCCAGCCCCAGTCAGGCGGAACAGCTCGGCAAGATCGACAACGCCGCCCGCCACCTGCTGGCGGTGATCAACGACATCCTCGACCTGTCCAAGATAGAGGCCGAGAAATTCCTCCTTGAGGAAGGCGTCTTCGCCCTCGACAGCCTGGTGGCCAATGTGGCGTCCATGGTCCAGGAGAAGGCCAACGCCAAAGGCCTGCAGCTGTCGGTACAGTGCGAACCCCTGTTGTGCCTGCTGCGCGGCGATGCCACGCGCCTCACCCAGGCCCTGCTCAATCTGGCCAGCAATGCGGTCAAGTTCACCGATGTGGGGTCCGTGACCCTCTCCGTCCGTGTGGCCGAGCGGGAGGGGGAGCGCCTGCTGCTGCGGGTGGAGGTTCGCGACACGGGCATCGGCATTTCACCGCAGGCTCTGCCCAAGCTGTTCCGGGCTTTCGAGCAGGCGGATGCGTCGAATACCCGCAAGTACGGGGGGACAGGCCTCGGGTTGGTCATCACCCGGCGCCTGGCCGAGCTGATGGGCGGCGAGGCCGGTGCCCACAGCACCCCGGGGGTCGGCAGCACCTTCTGGTTCACCGCCTGGCTCGGGATCGGCAGCAACATTCCCCACGTCGTGTCGGTGCCGGGGCCCGCGGTGGGGGCCGAAGCGATTCTGCGCCGCGAATACGCGGGCGCCCACATCCTGCTGGTGGAGGACGAGCCGGTGAATCAGGAAGTGGCGCGGCTCTTCCTCCAGGACGCCGGCCTCGATGTGGCCGTGGCCGGCAATGGCGCGGTAGCCGTGGACATGGTGCGCAACTCGACCTTCGAGCTCGTCCTGATGGACATGCAGATGCCCGAGATGGACGGGCTGGAGGCAACCCGGCAGATCCGCCGCATGGCGGGTGGGCGGCGCCTGCCCATTGTCGCCATGACCGCCAATGCCTTTGCCGAAGACCGGGCTCAGTGCATGGCCGCCGGCATGGACGACTTCCTGTCCAAACCGGTGGAGCCGGACCGGCTCTACTCCACCCTCCTGCGCTGGCTGCGCAGCGGGCCGCAGGACCGCTGACGCGCCCTCCCGGGCGGGGAGGGCGCCGCGGCCCTTACCGGAAGCCCTCCAGCACGATCTTGCCGACGGCGCCGCCGCTTTCCAGCAGGGCATGGGCCTTCTTCAAATTGTCGGCGCAGATCGGCCCCAGCCGGGCCTGCACCGTGCTGCGCACCACCCCGGCGTCCACCAGCCCGGCCAGGGCATTGAGCAAATGATGCTGGGCCTCCATGTCGGCGGTCTGGAACAGGGAGCGGGTGAACATCAGCTCCCAGTGCAGGCTCAGGCTCTTGCGCTTGAGCAGGCGCACGTCGATGGGCTCCGGGTCATCAATCAGGGCCAGCTTGCCCTGGGGGGCAAGCACCTCCACCAACTGGGTGAAATAGGTGTCCGTGTGGGTCAGGCTGATCACGTAGTCCACCGGCGGAGCGTCCAGGGCGGCGATCTGGGCGGCGAGAGGCTGGCGGTGGTCGATGACGTGATGGGCACCCAGCTCTGCCACCCAGGCCCGGCTCTCCGGCCGGGAGGCGGTACCGATCACCGTCAGCCCGGTGCGCTGGCGGGCCAGCTGGATCAGCACCGATCCGACGCCGCCGGCCGCGCCGACGATGAGCAGGCTGGCGGGGCGCCCCTGACCGGCCAGGGGCACCTGCAGGCGGTCGAACAGCAGCTCCCAGGCGGTGATGCCGGTGAGCGGCAGGGCCGCTGCCTCGGCGGCGGGCAGGCTGACCGGCCTGTGTCCGACGATGCGTTCATCCACCCGCTGGAACTCGGCATTGCTGCCACTGCGGTCGATGGCGCCGGCGTACCACACCGCATCCCCCGGCTGAAACAGGCGCACCTCGGGCCCCACCTCCCGCACGATGCCCACGGCGTCGTAGCCCAGCACCTTGTATTCGCCCGGTGGTGGTGTCGTGCTGCGGCGCACCTTGGTGTCCACCGGATTCACGGCAATGGCCTGTACCTCCACCAGCAGGTCACGGCCGGTGGGTACGGGGCGGGGCAGCTCGATGTCGAGCAGGGCGTCGGGCCGGTCGATGGAACCGGCGGTCTGGTAGCCAACGGCTTTCATGCGCAGATCTCCTGGGTGATACCGCGTGCACAGGGCTGGAAAAGACGGGAAGACATGGCTGCTCCGAAGAATGAAGGGAGGCGTGTAGTCTGGGGGTTCGTTTTATGTTTGATAATGGGTCTAGTATTTGACTGACTGCCAAGCAGATTTTGAAAATGATTCATTTTCCCGACGTCCAGCTCTTCATCCGTGTGGCCGAACTGGGCAATATCAGCGCAGCCGGTCGTGCCCTGGGTCTCAGTGCCGCCGCCGCCAGCGCGGCGCTCAAGCGCCTGGAGCAGCGGGTGGAGAGTCAGCTCCTGGAGCGCTCGACCCGCTCCCTACGCCTCACCCAGGCGGGTGAAGACTTTCTGACCTACTGCGTCCAGGCCGGCCAGGCCCTCGATGAAGGGCTGGCGGCCCTGAAGCGGGGGCGGGAGCAGCTCAGCGGCGACATCCATCTGGGCGCGCCGTCCGACCTTGGCCGTGACCGCCTCGACAGCCTGCTCGAACCTTTCCGCCAGCGCCATCCCCAGGTGCGGCTGGTGATGCATCTGTCCGACGGTCTCATCGATCTTTACCGCAACCCCATCGATCTGGTGTTGCGGTACGGGCTGTCGGAAGACTCCAACCTGGTCGGGCGCAAGCTCTGTGACAACCGACGTGTCCTCGTCGCCGCACCGGCCTACGTGCAGCAGCATGGCCATCCGGAGTCCTTTCAGGCCCTGGCGGGGTGTAACTGCATCTGCTTCTATCGCAATGGCGAACTGTTCAACCGCTGGCGCCTGTTCCACCGCGGGCAGCAGCAGGAGATCACGGTCAGCGGTGACCGGGCCGCCGACGATGGTGCCCTGGTCCGCAAATGGGCCCTGGAGGGGCGCGGCATCGCCTACAAGTCGCAACTCGATGTTCAGGGTGATCTGGATGCCGGGACGCTGGTGGATCTCTTTCCTGACGCCATCTACGACGCCAGCCCCCTCTACGTGGCCTACCCGAGCCGGCGTTACCAGCCGGCCCGGATCAAGGCCCTGCTGGTGTATCTGGATGGGGTGTTTCGAGCCGGTGCGACCTAGCGAGAACCCCCGGATGTGCCTGCCCGCGGGCTTTGCAAGCAGGCGAGGGGCTTGTAGATTGGTGCCGCGTTGATGTGACTTTAATGGAGGGTGGTCATGCATTCCCTGAGTGCTGAACTGCAGCGACTCTTTGGCCGGCCGGGGCAGGATCTGCCCGATCCGTTGCCGGAGGCCGGTCTTACGCTTGACCTGGTGAGCCCGGACGAGCGGGTATGGACGATGGTGATCGGCGTGGCGCCGGCGGCCGGTTGGGCGCCGGTGGCGACCCTGTGCGAGGGCGTGGTGAACGCGCTGGATCTGCCGGTGCCGGCGGTGTCGGTAGCCGGAGGGGCGGGTTTCCGGGTGTGGTTCTCCCTGGCCGACCCGGTGCCACTGGCCCGGGCGGAGGCTTTTCTGGCGGGGCTGAGGGCGCGCTTTCTGGCCGGGCTACCGGCAGCGCAACTGAGCCTGCTGCCCTCGGCCGGGGCCCGCTCAGTGCCCCTGGCGCCGGGCCGCGAGGCGGGCAATGGCCGCTGGACGGCTTTCATCGACCCAGCTATGGGCGGCATGTTCGCCGACGAGACCTGGCTCGACATGGCGCCGAGCCCCGAGCGTCAGGCCGAGCTTCTGGCGGGCTTCAAGTCCATCGGTGCGGCGGATTTCCTGCGCGTGCTGAGCGTGCTGGAGCCGGGCGGGGCGATGGTGCCGGCGCCGGGCGGCCCGGTGACGGGGCTGGTGATGGAAGCGCCGGCGCGGCCCGGCGCAACGCCCTCTGCCGGGCTGGCCGTGGGCAGCGGCTTTGTCGATCCGAAGAGCTTCCTGCTGGCGGTGATGAATGACCCGGGCGCCAACGCAGAGCTGCGCATCGACGCGGCGAAGGCCTTGCTGCCTTACTTTCCGTGAGGGTTGGGGAGAGGCCGGTGACCACGGGCGCGCGGCGCCTCTCCCAGGGGCAATTGTCGTGGCGACTTGTAGGGGCGACTTGTAGGGGCGACTTCAGTCGCCCATCTGCGCGTTGATCACAGGCAAGCCCCTGATCCAAGTCCCCGGGCGACTGAAGTCGCCCCTACGGTTTCTTCAGGCACCACCACTGCGTTCCGAATACCCTATTCCCCTTCACCCGTCGGCTGACTCGGACGGGGGGCGCACCCCCCCCATCCGAATTGGGTCTTCGCCGTTTCAGGGCGAGCTCGACGCCGGACCCCTGATCACCAGCGCCAGCGGATTCAGCCGAGCTTCTTCTTCAGCAGCTCATTCACCTGGGCCGGGTTGGCCTTGCCCTTGCTCGCCTTCATGCACTGGCCGACCAGGGCGTTGAAGGCTTTTTCCTTGCCGGCGCGGAACTCCTCGACCGACTTCGGGTTGGCGGCCAGCACCTCGTCGATGATCGCCTCGATGGCACCCGTGTCGGTGACCTGCTTGAGGCCCTGGGCGTCGATGATCGCGTCGGCGGAGTCGCCTTCCTTGTTCCACAGTGCCTCGAACACCTTCTTGGCGATGGCGTTGGAGATGGTGTTGTCGGCAATGCGCGCCACCAGGCCGGCCAGCTGCGTGGCGCTCACCGGGCTGGCGGTGATGTCCAGCTCGGCCTTGTTGAGGCGTGCGGCCAGATCGCCCATCACCCAGTTGGCGCAGGTCTTGGCGTTGGCGCTGCCGGCGGCGGCGACGGTGTCCAGGTAGAACTGGGCCACTTCGCGGCTGGCGGTGAGGGTGGTGGCGTCGTAGGCGGAGAGGCCGTACTCGCCCTGGAAGCGGCCCGACAGGGCGGCGGGCAGCTCGGGCAGCTCGCCCTTCACCCGTTCGATCCAGGCGCTGTCGATGACCAGCGGCAGCAGATCGGGGTCGGGGAAGTAGCGGTAGTCGTGGGCGTCTTCCTTGCTGCGCATGGCGCGGGTCTCGCCGCTGTCCGGGTCGAACAGCACGGTGGCCTGCTGGACCTTGCCGCCGTCCTCGATCAGGTCGATCTGCCACTGCACCTCAAAGTCGATGGCCTGCTGCAGGAAGCGGAAGCTGTTGAGGTTCTTGATCTCCCGGCGGGTGCCGAACTCGGCCTGGCCGCGGGGGCGTACCGACACGTTGGCGTCGCAGCGGAAGGAGCCTTCCTGCATGTTGCCGTCGCAGATGTCGATCCAGCGCACCAGGGCGTGCAGGGCCTTGGCGTAGGCCACGGCCTCGGCGGAGGAGCGCATCTCGGGCTCGGAGACGATCTCGAGCAGCGGCGTGCCGGCCCGGTTGAGGTCGATGCCGGTCATGCCGTGGAAGTCTTCATGCAGGCTCTTGCCGGCGTCTTCCTCCAGGTGGGCGCGGGTCAGGTTGACCGTCTTTTCATAGGCGCCGCCCTTGCCGTCGGGCACCAGCAGATGGATCTGGCCGCCCACCACCACGGGCAGCTCGTACTGGCTGATCTGGTAGCCCTTGGGGAGGTCGGGGTAGAAGTAGTTCTTGCGGGCGAAGATGCTCTTCGGGGCGATGGTGGCGCCCACCGCCAGGCCGAAGCGGATGGCCCGTTCCACCGCGCCCTTGTTGAGCACCGGCAGCACGCCGGGCAGGGCGATGTCCACGGCGCAGGCCTGGGCGTTGGGTTCCGCGCCGAAGGCGATGCTGGCACCGGAAAAGATCTTGGACTGCGTGTTGAGCTGGGTATGCACTTCCAGCCCGATGACGACTTCCCAGTCGGTTCTGCTCATGAGGAGGCTCTCTAAATTAGTCGCTTAGTCGCACTGGCCCGTAGGCTTGTCGATCAGCAGCGGCCACACGTAATCGTGGGCGCTGGAGGGGGAACACAGGTGATGGCAACCGGCGAAGGCCACGGTGATCTGCTCGCCTTGCTCCCACATGCGCACCTTACAGTCGCGGGCGCCGGTGAGTTCGATGGACGGCAGGGCCTGGGTCTGGCGGAACTGGGCCAGATCGTAGCGGCAGCTACCCCGCTTCGGCATGGTCAGTTCCACGTTGAAGGTACGCACCTTGGAGTCATGTACGTCCACGCTGGCCTTGCCGAAGTTGCCGGCTTCGTCCTTGAAGCGGCAGTCGGTCTTCACCGTGAAGGTGCGCAGGGGCATGGGCTTGAGCTTGCCGCTCGGGCGTGCCACCGGTGCCGAGGGCTCCTGGCTGCGGGCGGCGGGGGCGCTGTCGGGGCGGTGCACGACCTGATCCACCGTGGCACACCCGGCCAGCAGGGCCACGGCCAGGCCGGCACCGAGGCGGGCTGCGGAACGCAGGGGCATCATCGGGTGGCGTCTCAGAAGCCGGCCGGCGCCCGCAGGTGCCAGTCGGTGGCCTGCTGGAACTGGTGGGCGGTGCCCAGCAGCTGCGCTTCGCCGAAGTAGTTGCCGATCAGCTGCAGGCCCACCGGCAGCGTGCCGGCGCCGAAACCGGCGGGGTGGGACAGGGCGGGCAGGCCAGCCAGGTTGACGGCGATGGTGTAGATGTCCGACAGGTACATCTGCACCGGGTCGTCGCTCTTCTCGCCGATGCCGAAGGCCACGGTGGGGCTCACTGGGCCGGCGATCACGTCGCACTGGGTAAAGGCAGCGGCGAAGTCGTTGGCAATCAGGCGGCGCAGCTTCTGGGCCTTGATGTAGTAGGCGTCGTAGTAGCCGTGGGACAGCACATAGGTGCCCACCAGGATGCGCCGCTTCACCTCGCCGCCAAAACCCTGGGCGCGGCTCTTGCAGTACATGTCGTTGAGGTCGCCGTACTCGGCGGCCCGGTGGCCGTAGCGCACGCCATCGAAGCGGGACAGGTTGGAGCTGGCCTCGGCCGGGGCGATCACGTAGTAGGCGGGGATGGCCAGGCGGGCGTTGGGCAGGCTCACCTCGACGGTGGTGGCGCCGAGCTTGCGGTATTCGGCGATGGCGGCCTCCACCGCGGCGCGCACGTCGTCCGACATGCCCTCGGCGAAGAACTCCTTTGGCAGGCCGATGCGCAGGCCGGCGAGGGGCTTGGCCAGATCACGGGCGAAATCCTCGGGGCCCTGTTCCAGGCTGGTGGAGTCGCGCGGGTCGTGGCCGGCCATGGCCGACAGCAGCACGGCGCAGTCTTCGGCCGAGCGGCCGAAGGCGCCGCCCTGATCGAGGGACGAGGCATAGGCGATCATGCCGTAGCGGGACACCCGGCCGTAGGTGGGCTTGATGCCGGTGATGCCGCACAGGGCGGCCGGCTGGCGGATCGAGCCGCCGGTGTCGGTGCCGGTAGCAATGGGCACCATGCGTGCCGCCACCGCCGCGGCAGAGCCGCCGGAGGAGCCGCCGGGCACCCTGCTGGTGTTCCAGGGGTTGCGGGTGGGGCCGAAGTGGGAGTTCTCGTTGGACGAGCCCATGGCGAACTCGTCCATGTTGGCCTTGCCGACCATCACCGTGCCGGCGGCCTTGAGCAGGCTCACCACGTGGGCGTCGTAGGGGCTGACGAAGTTGGCGAGCATCTTCGAGCCGCAGGTGGTCAGCACGCCTTCGGTGCAGAACACGTCCTTGTGGGCCAGGGGAATGCCGGTGAGCGGGCCGCCCTGGCCGGCGGCCAGGCGTTCGTCGGCGGCGCGGGCAGCGGCGAGGGCGCCGTCCCGGTCAACGGTGACGAAGGCGTTGATCTTCGGGTTGCCGGCGTCGATGCGGGCCAGGCTCTCGGTGGCGAGTTCGACGGCGGAGACTTTCCTGTCGCGGAGGGCCGCGGCGATGTCCTTGAGGCTGGAGTCGATCATGGTGCGTGGGGCTATTCGTAAGGGGTGCCGCCGGAGCGGCTGGCCAGATTGGGGAGGCGGGGCTTATTCGATGACCTTGGGCACCAGGTACAACCCGGCTTCGGTCTGCGGTGCGACGGACTGGTAGGCGGCGCGGCGGTCACTTTCGGCGACACGGTCTTCACGCAGGCGCTGGGCCAGATCCTGGGGGTGGCTCATGGGCTCGACCCCGTCGGTATTCACCGCCTGCATCTCCTCGATGAGACCGAAAATACCGTTCAGTTTGGCCTGGGTCGCGTCCAGATCGCCCTCGGCGAGTTCGAGGCGGGCAAGCTTGGCAATATGGCGGACTTCGTCGAGGGACAGGGACATGGTAATTTACAAAGTTGCTTAAACGACAAAGGTTTGTAGGTTATCATAAGCGATTCTGTTGCCCCAATTCCCAACCCTTCCTAACGGTTTTTCCGGGATTTTTCTCCGATGTTTGGTTCTCTGCGCTCCTATTTTTCGAACGATCTCGCCATCGACCTCGGCACCGCCAACACCCTGATCTATGTTCGCGGCAAGGGCATCGTCCTCGACGAACCTTCCGTGGTGGCGATCCGTACCGAAGGCGGGCCAAATGCCAAGAAAACCATTCTGTCCGTGGGTATGTCGGCCAAGCAGATGCTGGGCAAGACGCCGGGCAACATCACGGCCATCCGGCCGATGAAGGACGGCGTGATCGCCGACTTCACCGTGACCGAGCAGATGCTCAAGCAGTTCATCAAGAAGGTCCACGACACCCGCCTGTTTTCGCCCAGCCCGCGCATCATCATCTGCGTGCCCTGCGGCTCCACCCAGGTCGAGCGTCGCGCCATCCGTGAATCGGCTCTCGGCGCCGGCGCCAGCAACGTCTATCTCATTGAAGAACCCATGGCCGCGGCCATCGGCGCCGGCATGCCGGTGGCCGACGCGACGGGCTCAATGGTGGTGGATATCGGCGGCGGCACCACCGAAGTGGGCGTGATCTCCCTGGGCGGCATGGTGTACGCCGGCTCCATCCGCGTCGGCGGCGACAAGTTCGACGAGGCCATCGTCAATTACATCCGCCGCAACTACGGCATGCTCATCGGCGAAACCACTGCCGAATCCATCAAGAAGGAAATCGGTTCGGCCTTCCCCGGCTCCGAAGTCAAGGAGATGGAAGTCAAGGGCCGCAACCTGGCCGAGGGCATCCCCCGCGCCTTCACCATCTCCTCCAACGAGATCCTCGAAGCCCTCACCGAGCCCCTCAACCAGATCGTCTCCGCGGTCAAGATCGGCCTGGAGCAGACCCCGCCCGAACTCGGCGCCGACATCGCCGAACGCGGCATGGTGCTGACCGGCGGTGGCGCCCTGCTGCGCGACCTCGATCGCCTGCTGATGGAAGAAACCGGTCTCCCCGTGATTGTCGCCGATGACCCGCTGACCTGCGTGGTGCGTGGTTCCGGCATGGCTCTCGAGAAGATGGACCAGCTCGGTTCCATCTTCACCAGCGAATAAAGTCGGCCTGGCGGCCAGGGCTTCGGCGGTGAACCCCGTGTTCTCCTGCCGGAGCCGGCACCCCGGGCAAGCCCCGGGCGCCGCCGTTTGCCGATCGACCTGAGCGATCCGTCCCATGGTCGGCCATTCTCCTCCCCCCTTCTTCAAACGCGGGCCCGCGCCGCTGGCCAAGCTCGTGTTCTTCCTGGTGCTGTCCCTGGCCCTGCTGGTCAGCGACCTCAAGCTGCGCTACCTGGACGCCTTCCGCCAGGGCCTGTCGGTGCTGGCCTATCCCCTGCAGATGGCGGCGGCCACCCCGGCCGATTTCGTGCGCAACGCGTCCGACTACTTCGCCTCCCTGGTACGCCTGCAGATCGAAAACAAAGAGCTCAAGCGCAAGCAGCTGCAGGGCGGCGAGCGTTTGCTGCGCCTGGAACAGCTCGAACAGGAGAACCGCCACCTGCGCAGTCTCCTCGAGGCCCGCGAGCGCCAACCGGTGAAGTCCACGGTGGCCGAGATCATGTACACCGCCAAAGACCCGTTCTCGCGCAAGGTCATCCTCGACAAGGGTGCCCAGGCCGGCATCGAGGCCGGGCAGGCGGTGGTGGACGATGCCGGCGTGGTCGGCCAGATCACCCGCGTCTTTCCCATGCAGTCCGAGCTGACCCTGCTCACCGACAAGGACCAAGCCATCCCGGTGATGGTGGTGCGCAGCGGGCTCAGGGCCGTGCTGTTCGGCTCGGGCGACGGCCTGATGGAGCTGCGCTACCTGGCCGCCAACGCCGACGTCCAGCCCGGCGACAAGGTGGTGACCTCGGGCCTCGACGGGGTCTTCCTGGCCGGCCTGCCGGTGGCTACCGTGGCCCGGGTCGAGCGCGACCAGGCCCAGACCTTTGCGCGCATTCCCTGCCTGCCCGCCGCCGGCGTCGAGCGCTTTACCCATGTGCTCGTCCTCGGCCACCGGGAGAGCCTGCCCGCGCGGCCACCCGAGGTCGAGCCGGTGGTGAGCAAGCTCAAGGGCCGCAAGGCCCGGCCCGCCAAGGAGTAAGCCGTGCAACCCACCAACCGCTCCCGTCGCATCCTGCTGCCGGTGAAGATGTGGTTTGTTTACACCACCCTCTTCACCGCCCTGTTCCTCAACTACATCCCCACCGGCCATCTGCCCGCCGTGCCCGATTTCGTGGCCCTGGTGCTGGCCTTCTGGTGCGTCCGCGAACCCCTCAAGATCGGCATCGGCGCGGGCTTCGTGTTCGGGCTGCTGACCGACATCGGGGTGGGGGCGGCCCTCGGTCAGCATGCCTTCGCCTACGTGCTGGTGGCCTACGCGGCCAACGAGCTGTCGCGCCGGGTGCTGTGGTTCACCCCGGTGGAGCAGGCCCTGCACGTGCTGCCCCTGCTCTTCCTGTCCCAGGTGGTGATGGTCATCGTGCGCCTGCTGGCCGGCGCCGAGTTTCCCGGCTGGTGGATGTTCTTCGGCAGCTTCGTTGCCGCCGTATTGTGGATTCCCCTGCACTATGTGCTGCTGCTGCCCCAGTACCAGCCCATGGACCGGGACGACAACCGGCCCATCTGACCCTTCATGGCCGCCATCCGCACCCCCGAGCAGGAACTCGCGCGTTTCCGTGGCCGCCTGGCCGTGGCAGGCATCGTCGCCCTGATTGGTTTTGGCCTGCTGGTGGCGCGCTTCTTCTATCTGCAGGTGGTGCGTTACGACTACTACTCCACCCGCGCCGAGGACAACCGCATCTCCCTGGTGCCCATCGTCCCCAACCGCGGCCTGATCACCGACCGCAACGGCACCGTGCTGGCGCGCAACTACTCGGCCTACACCCTGGAGATCACCCCCTCCAAGGTGGTCGACCTGGACGCCACCATCGAGGAGCTGTCCAGGCTGGTGGACATCCAGCCCAAGGACCGCAAACGCCTCAAGAAGCTCATGGACGAATCCAAGAGCTTCGAATCCCTGCCCCTGCGTAACCGCCTGTCGGATGAAGAGGTGGCCCGCTTCATCGCCCAGCGCTACCGCTTTCCGGGAGTCGAGCTGAAGGCCCGCCTGTTCCGCGACTACCCCATGGGCAGTTTCGCCTCCCATGTCATCGGCTACATCGGCCGCATCAACGATCGCGACCTCGAACGCATCGAGGAGAGCGAGGATTCTGCCAACTACCGGGGCACCGACCACATCGGCAAATCCGGCCTCGAAAAAAGCTACGAGCGGGATCTCCACGGCATCACCGGCTTCGAAGAGGTGGAGGTGGACTCCGGCGGCCGCGCCGTGCGCCTGCTGCGCCGCACTCCGGCCATCCCGGGCAACAACGTGGTCCTGACCCTCGACCTCAAGCTCCAGGAGATCGTCGAAAAGGCCTTCGGCAACCGGCGTGGCGCCCTGGTGGCCATCGAACCCTCCACGGGCGGCGTGCTGGCCATGGCCTCCACCCCCACCTTCGACCCCAACCTGTTCGTCGACGGCATCGCCCCCCAGGACTGGGATCAGCTCAATACCGACCAGGACAAGCCCCTGCTCAACCGGGCCATCTACAGCGCCTACCCGCCGGGCTCCACCTTCAAGCCCTTCATGGCCCTCGGCGCCCTCACCACCGGCAAGCGGACCCCCAACCAGACCCTCGCCGATCCGGGCTACTTCAACTTCGGCGGGCACCGCTTCATGGACGACAAGGTCGGCGGGCATGGCAGTGTCGATCTGTACAAATCCATCGTCGTCTCCTGCAACACCTACTACTACGTGCTCGCCAACGATATGGGCATCGAGGCCATTGCCGGCTTCATGCGCCCCCTCGGCTTTGGCCAGCGCTCCGGTATCGACCTGCCCGGCGAGGCCGAGGGCGTGCTGCCCTCGCCCGAGTGGAAGAAAAAGCGCTTCAAGAAGCCCGAGCAGCAGAAGTGGTATGGCGGCGAGACCATCTCGGTGGGCATCGGTCAGGGCTACAACGCCTACACCCCGCTACAGATGGCCCAGGGGCTGGCCGCCGTGGTCAACAACGGGGTGCTCTTCCGGCCCCACATCGCCCGCCATATCGTCGATGCCAAGACTGGCGAGAAGCGCACCATCGAGCCCGAACCCCTGCGCACCATCCCCCTCAAGCAGGCCCACATCGACCTCATCAAGCGCGCCATGGTCGGCGTGAACAAAGCCGGTACCGGCGCCCGTGCCTTTGCCGGCGCGCCGTACGAAGTGGGGGGCAAGACCGGCACGGCCCAGGTGTATTCCCTCAAGGGCGGCAAGTACGTGGAGGGCCGGGTGGCCGAGCGTCTGCGCGACCACTCCTGGTTCATCGCCTTCGCCCCGGCCGACAAACCGAAGATCGCCCTGGCCGTGCTCGTCGAGAACGGCGGTTTCGGCGCCCAGTCGGCGGCGCCCATCGCCCGCCAGGCCCTCGACTACTACCTGCTCGGCAAGGTCCCGGCGGGCATCGCCCCCGAAGACCCGGCCGCCGAAGAGTCTGCCGAGGCCGCCGAATGAACCCGCGTCTCGACCCCCGCAAGTGGCTGAGCTTCCTGCTCTCGCCCCTCGACGGCCCCCTGATGCTGCTCATCCTGGCCCTCACCGCCTACTCGGCGGTGATCATGGTCAGCGCCTCACCGGAGCGTCTCGGCACCCTGGCCATCAACACCGCGGTGGCCTTCCTGGCCATGTGGCTGGCGGCGCGCACGCCGCCCCCACGCCTGATGAGCATTGCCCTGCCGCTCTACGCCCTGGGCATCCTGCTGCTCATTGCCGTGGCCCTGTTCGGTGATGTCTCCAAAGGCGCCCGGCGCTGGCTCAACATCGGCGTCACCCGCATCCAGCCCTCCGAGCTCATGAAGATCGCCATGCCCCTGACCCTGGCCTGGTACTTCCAGAGCCGCGAGGGCATGATCCGCGGCCGCGACTTCCTGATCGCCATCAGCCTGCTGCTGCTGCCGGTGGGGCTCATCGCCAAGCAGCCCGACCTGGGCACGGCGATCCTGGTGACGGCCTCGGGCTTTTTCGTGCTCTTCTTTGCCGGCCTCACCTGGCGGCTGATCCTGCCGGTGGCGGTGGTCGGCATCGTCGGGGTCGCCTCCATCGTGGCCATGGGCGACACCATCTGCCAGCCCGGCGTGGACTGGCCCGGCCTGCGGGAATACCAGAAACACCGGGTGTGTACCCTGCTCGATCCCACCTCCGACCCCCTCGGCAAGGGCTTCCACATCATCCAGTCCACCATCGCCATCGGCTCCGGCGGCGTCGTCGGCAAGGGCTGGGGCAACGGCACCCAGACCCACCTGGATTTCCTGCCCGAACGGCATACCGACTTCATCTTTGCCGTGCTCACCGAAGAATTCGGGCTGGTCGGCGCCCTCATTCTTGTGGTAATTTATATCCTATTGATTTTCCGCGGCCTTTTTATTGCCGCTGGTGCCCCGACCCTGTTCTCGCGCTTGCTTGCCGGCGCCCTGACGCTGATCTTCTTCACTTACGCGTTGGTGAACATGGGCATGGTGAGCGGAATTCTCCCCGTTGTCGGGGTCCCGTTACCCTTCGTCAGTTACGGTGGCACTGCACTCGTTACCCTGTGTCTGGGTGTCGGCATGCTCATGAGCATTCAACGACATCGGCGCCGGGTAGGCACCTGAACCTGCGCGCGCCTGACGCGCGCGCCCGAACAGGAAAGAGCGTCATGCACCCTGTAGCGAAACACCCGCGAGCCGGTTTCCGGCTTGCCACCCCGTGTCGTGTCTTGTCCCGCATCCTCGTGATGGCGGGCTGCATTTCCGCGACCTGCGCCATGGCGGCCGAGGCCGCCGACGCCCAGAGCCCCGCTGAAACAGTCTTCCAGGCCAGCCTCAAATCGGGCTCGCCCCGGCAGGTCTTTGGCGGCGCCTTCCGCTACGACGGCCCCGACGACAACGCCGACGAGACCCCCGCCGTACTGGAGGCGCCCCGCTTCGAAAAGGGCGACTATGCCCTGGGGCAGGGCGTGGCCCTCGGCAACAGCGGCAGCTCCTTCCGCCAGAAGGGCGTGGCCAGCTGGTACGGCAAGCCCTTCCACGGCAAGAAGACCTCCAGCGGCGACAGCTTCGACATGTACGCCATGACGGCGGCCCACCCCAGCCTGCCCATCCCCAGCTACGTGCGCGTCACCAACCTGGCCAACGGGCGTTCGGCAGTGGTACGCATCAACGACCGCGGCCCCTTTCACCCCGGGCGGATCATCGATCTCTCCTACGCCGCAGCCTACAAGCTGGGCTATGCCGACAATGGTCATGCCAACGTCGAGGTGGCGCTGATGCTGCCCGAGGGCGTGGCCATGGTGCAGCCCAACCGCCGTGTGCCGCCGATCCGCCATCGCGGGCCGGCACCGTCGGTGCAGCTGGCCGCCGCGCCGGCCCGCCCGGCAGCCCCCACGCTGGCGGCAGTGGCCGCGCCGCAGCCGCCCGCACCGGCCGAGGCACCCCGGGTCGTCGAGGCGCCGGCCGTGGTCCAGGCCACCCCGGCACCCGCTGCGCCGGTTCCCCTCGCGGTGGCCGCCCCCGCCCGCGCTGGCGAGCCGGTCTTCCTGCAGCTGGGGGCCTTCGCCAACGCCGTCAATGCCGAGCATTTCAAGGGTTTTGTCGAACACGAACTCAAGTGGCTCAAGTCATCGGTGTCGGTGCTGGCCGCCGAGGGCAAGTACCGACTGCAGCTGGGCCCCTTCCCGTCGGCCCCCGAGGCCCGGGCCATTGCCGAACGCATTGCCACCACCCTCAAGCTGCGGCCCGAGCTCAAGGGCCGCGACTGAACGGGGCGTCTGACGCTCCCTTGCGGGGGCGACTGAGGGGCGACTTCAGTCGCCCACCGCACGCCGATCACAGGCATGCCCCC
The DNA here is from genome assembly GCF_044344315.1 of Zoogloea sp. Lineage (GTDB taxonomy): Bacteria > Pseudomonadota > Gammaproteobacteria > Burkholderiales > Rhodocyclaceae > Zoogloea. The sequence goes on from NZ_JBIJDC010000004.1 coordinate 74,513, forward strand.
GATCAACGCCCGCGGGCGACTGAAGTCGCCCCTACCGTCCAACCCGCCACCGTCGGGGCATCCCGAATGGGCATCGCGCTTCACCCGCCGGGGCATCCGGCCAGGGGCCGGCTAAGCCCCGCCGGAGGGCGTGACCTTTGTCACACTTCCTGAGTGCCTTCCGGGGCTTCGGCCCGGTGTGGCTTTGCCTAGACTAGCGTCCTTACGGGTTGAACGGAGCGCTCACTTGGGCGTTTTTCCGCGGCCCGACCTCACCGGGAGTCCTCATCATGGCCACCGCTACTTTCCCCCGCTGCGCCAACCCCTGCCCCCTGTGTACCGAGGCGGCCTGTCGGGATGCGGCTTGCTCCGCGGCCGATCTGGACGCCATCCCTGACGAGATCGATCTGCTGCAGGTGATGTGGGCCCATGTGCGCAGCGCCTGTGGCGAAGGCCGGCCGGCCTCGCAGTGCCGCCCGCGCTGACCTGAGCCCAGCCCACCACAACAAAGGGAGCCCGCCGGGCTCCCTTTGTTTTTGTCGCCTCTGACCGCCCGTGCGGCTTACGGCGGGGTGCAGCCGGAGGGGTACCAGACCACCACGGGCCGGTTGTTGACCCAGATGATGTAGTAGCCCTCGCAGGGCACGCCGCCCTTGGGCTTCGGGCCGTTGCCCTGGCCCTGCCCGGCCTCCGGGCTGCTGGGGCATTCGGGCAGCTTGCTGGCTTTGGCCTTGCCATCGACCGCCTTGGACATGATGCAGGGGGACTGGGGCTTGCCCTGGGCGTCGAGGGGGATTACCTCGCCGTTCTTGCCGAACAGGATGCCCCCGGTGATGTCGGCGGGGGCGATGAGGCCGCGCCCCAGGGGGGCGAGGCCGCCGGCGGCCTGGGCGGGCAGGGCGCTGCCGGCCAGGAGGCCGAGGGCCAGCAGGGTGGTCAGGCGGAATTTCATGGGTGAGTGTGCTCCGGAGCGTGAGGGGTAATCAGGTTTGAAGGCGGGTTTCAGAAGCGCAGCTGGGCCTGCAGCATCAGGGTGCGCCGGGGGTAGAACAGGGCCACCCGGGGGGCGCCGTTGAGGTCGGTGTTGTGGAAGCGGAAGTCCCGGTCGAAGAGGTTGTACACCCCCAGGCTGGTGCTGAGGCGCTGGGGCAGCACGGGCAGGGACAGGCGCAGGTTGCTCACCGTGAAGGTGGAGCGGGCGTCGGCGGCGCTGCCGTCGCCGGCGATCTGGCTGGCCCGTTGGCGCACCACCCAGTGCTCCAGCAGGGTGTCCACGGGGCCGGTCTTGAGCCACAGGCGCAGGGGCAGCTGGTCGGTGGCCACCTTCCAGGGGGTGTCCCGCAGCAGGCTGTCACCGGCGTCGTAGCGGATGGTCTCGTGGCGCCATTCGGCGCTGAGCAGGGCGTGGCGGCCCAGGGGCAGGGCCAGGTGGGCCCGGTGCAGGGTCTCCTTCCAGTCGGCCAGGTGATATCTGCCCGTCAGCGGATCGGCCGTGGGCACGTCAAGCCAGCGCCAGGAGGCCTCCAGCCCACCACTCAGGCCTGCGCCCAGGCGCTGGTCCACGGCCACCGCGGCGCGGCGCCAGCGGGTGCCGGCGATCTCGTCGAAGACCTGGTTGAAGCCGGCAAACTGGGTGGGGGCCAGGTTTTCGGCGTCGTAGCGGGAGCCTGACACGCCCTGGAAGACGGCGGCGCGCAGGGTGGTGCCGCCAGCGGGGCGGAGCACCGCGCCGAGCTTGCCGTTGATGCGTTCGGCGTGGGGCAGATCCATGTCCTTGAAGCGCACGTAGTCGGCACCACCGTGCAGGGTCAGGCTGGGCAGCACACGCCACTGGGCATAGCCGAAGGCGGTGTCCCGGTCGGTCTTGAGGGGCACGGTGGGCAGCCGGGTCACGTCCAGCACCAGGCTCGGGTCCATGCTCAGGGCGGTGGCCACGTTGAGGTTCTGGTTGCCGGACTGGCGAGCGATGGTGGCACCGGCGCTCAGGGCGTAGTTGTCGCGCTGGCGGGTGTACAGGGCCGACAGGCCGCGGGTGCGGATTCCTGAATTGGACTCGCTGTTGATGTCCAGCTCCAGGCCGAACAGGGGTGAGCTGTAGCGGAAGAAATCCTGCTGCAGGATGCGGAAGCGCTGGGTGTTGGCTTCGACGAGGATCTCGTCGCCGTTGCCCAGCTCGTGGCGCAGGGCGATGCGGCCCAGGTCGTTGAGGTTGCGCTGCAGCAGGTTGGTGGCCTGGCTGTCGAACAGGGGGCGGTAGGCGGTGCTGGCGCTGCGCTCGGTGTGGCGGGCTTCGGCCAGCAGGGTGGTGCCGGGGGCGAGCTGGAAGCGGGCGTCCAGGCGGCTGCCGGCCAGGTGGGTGTCGGCGCCGGCGGGCTTGAGGCCGGCGTAGCGGTAGTCAAAGCTGCCGAAGGAGATCTGGCCTTGCTCCCAGGCATGGGACAGCAGGGCGCTGGCGGCCAGGGCGCTGTGGCTGCCGCCGCCCAGGGTGGCGGCAAAGCGGGTGGGCTTGCGCTCGAAGAAGGCGGTGGCCTCGTCGGGCGACACGGCCCGCGGGCCGTCGAACAGGGGCAGCGGCGGCATCACGAACTGGGGGGCCTGGGGCCACTGGCCGATGGGCTGGCGCAGGTTGGCCTGGAGCAGCTCGGACAGGCGGGCGCCCTCGAAGCGCGGCATGTCGGCGTAGGCGTCGGCCAGCAGGCGGTGGGCGGCGGGGCTGGCCGGGTCGTCCTCGATGGCGTTCATGGCGGCGCCCTGGGCCGGGGCGGTCAGGCCCACCTGCTGATAGGCGGCGCCCAGGCTGGCGCTGCGGGCGGCCCTGTCCTGGTCGAGCAGGGTGCCGGAGCGCAGCACCGAGCGGTTGGCGTTGCGGGCCAGGGCTTCTTCGCCGTTGTACAGGGCGGCCAGGGGCTCGCCCTCGCGCAGCTGGCGGAAGGCATCGAAATACCAGGGGGTGGGCGAGGCCGGGTCGAGGCGGCGGGCCAGGTCGAACTGGTCGCCGGCCACCTTGCTGCGGGCTTCTTCCATGTAGGCGCGGCCCAGGTAGCTGCGCAGCTCGGCGTTGGACGGGTCGAGGAGGGCGGCGATCTCCACCTCGCGGCGGCCGTCGGCGGTGTGCCCCTGGCGCATCAGGGCCAGGCCGAGGCCGAAGTGGGCCAGGGGGTCGGCGTCGTTGCGGGCCAGGGTGGCCTGGAAGTCGGTGACCGCGGCGGCCGTATCGCCCACCAGCAGGCGGGCAAAAGCGGCCAGGGCGGCGGCCCGGGGCGTGTCGGGGGCCAGGGCCAGGGCGCGCCGGGCGCTGTCGCCGCCGGCTTCGGTGCGGCCCAGGCTGAGTTCCAGCTCGGCCTGGCGGGCGTGGGCGAGGGCGTCGTCGGGGCCCAGGGCGGTGGCCCGGCGAGCGGCTTCGAGGGCGGCGGGGAGCTGGCGGGCGGCCTGCAGCGCGTAGCTGTAGGCGAGCTGGGCGGCCGGGGAATCGGGGCTGCGCTCGACGTTCTGGCGGGCGGCGTCGAGGGCGGCGGGGTTGTTGCGGGCCACCTGGATCACGGCGGCGGTGGCGTCGAGGGCCGGGTGGGTGCCCGGGGCAAAGCGGGCCAGCAGGGTATCGGCCTCGTCGGCGCGGCCCAGGCCCAGCAGCACGCCGGCCTTGAAGGCGGCCAGGGCGGGGGTGCTGTCCACGTCGGCCAGGGTAGCGAGGCGGTCGAGGGCGTCGCGGGCGCGGCCGGCGGCCAGATCGGCCTGGGCGGCGGCCACGGCCTGGCGGGTGGCGTTGGGGTAGGTGGCCAGCTCCGCCGGGCGGAGGTGCTGTACCTGCGGGTAATGGATGGCCCAGGCCACGGCGTCGAGGGGGCGCATGGTGATGCCGGCGGGGGCGCCTCCGGCGCGGGCTTCGACGGCCTGGCCGGCTTCGATGCGCTGTTCGCCGGCGGCGTTGCCGGTGCGCACCTTGCCTTCTGCCACCACCACCCGGGAGAGGGTGTCATCGCTGCTGACGGTGAATTCGGTGCCGTCGACGAAGGCGTTGACGAAGGGGGTGATGATGCCGAAGCGCTTGTTGAAGCGGCTGATGACATGGACCACGCCGCGGGGCAGCTTGAGCTCGCCGGTGGCGGGCGAGGCGGGCAGGGTCAGGGTGGTGTTCTGGTCGAGGCGCACCAGTACGTCCTGGGCCAGCACCACGGCGGCCCGGCCGGGGCCGCGCACGGCCACCTGGTCGCCGGGGCACAGGGCCTGGCGCGGGGTGGCGGTGTGCCATTGCTCGCTGCCGGCGGCACGCACTTCGATGCGCCCTTCGGTGGCGGCGAGGTGCCCGCTGGGCGGTTCGCAGGCAAGGGCTTCGAGAGAGAGGGCGGACAGGGCGGAGAAGGCGAGGCTCAGGCCTAGGCTGAGCGGTCGCAGGGGGAATGTCTGCGGCAGTCGGGCGAGGGGCTGCATTGCGGGCGTACCGGATCGAAAGAGGGGGTGTGGCGAATTGCCGAATTCGCTAGGAATATTAACTGCAAAAGGATGTGACTTGCAGCATTGCAGGTGCAGTTTGCAGTTGTCCTTGATCGGCTACTTGTGGGTAAGGACGACGCAGCCGTCGGCGTCGGGGAGGGGCTCACCGGCGAGGCGGGTTTCGCAGCGTTCCACGTAGAAGCGTGCGGGGCCGTCGCCGGGGCTGGCGGCGAGGGCGATGCGCAGGTGCAGGCGGGCCAGGTCGAGGGCGTCTTCGGCGTAGGCCTGGCGGGCGGTGTCGAAGGCCTGGCGGGCGTCGGCGGGCAGGGGGGCGGGGGTGAGGTCGTGGAGGTCGATGGGGCTGCGTTTGCCGGCCAGCACGAAGCGGCCCAGGTGCCGGGCGTGGGCGGGGGCGGCCGGTTGCTGGGCAAGCACCGCGTCGGAGGCCAGGATGCGTGTGCCGAGGGCTTTGTTGGCGCCCTGGATGCGGCTGCTGGTGTTGACGATGTCGCCCACGATGCGCAGCTCCCGCCGGGCGTCGGCGCCGACTTCGCCGAGAAAGACCGGGCCGTAATGGAGGCCGAAGCGGGTGGGCAGCGCGGTGGGGTCACCGGCCGGGGCTTCGTTCATCAGGTGGTGCAGGGCCAGGGCGGCGGCGCAGGCCTGGTGGCAGGCGTCGGCGGCGGAGTTGTCGGCGGTGTCGTCGGCCAGCCACAGGCACATGGCAGAGTCGCCGACGATGTCCATCACGTGCCCGCCATGGGCTTCAATCACGGGCAGGAAGCGGGCGAAGTAGCGGTTGAGGGCTTCGGTGGTGGCGGCCGGGCTGAGGGTTTCGGAGAGGCTGGTGTAAGCCTCGATGTCGCTGCACAGGCACACCCCGTGCACGCTGCGCCCGCCTTCGTGGCCGCGCAGCAGGGCCGCGAGCTTCTCGCTGCCCTTGCGGCTGAGGCCCAGTTCGAGGGCTTTTTCAAGGTCGCGCTGGCGCTGGCGGGCGGCCCGGCCGTGGCTGAGCAGGCCGAAGGCGGTGGCGACGACGGGGGCGATCAGGCCGGGCAGGATCACCGGCAGCCACACCTGTTGCCAGGCAAAGCTCCACCCGGCAAGGCCGATCCAGGCCAGGCTGAGGCCGGCGCTGAGGGCCAGGGCCCGGGACGTGCCGGCAAAGCGCCACAGGCCACCGAGGAGGGCGCTCCAGGCGAGCAGGGCGGCGAGCAGGGGGGCGCCCTGGGGGCGCAGCAGGGCGGAGCCGTCGAGGAGGTTGGAGAGGGCGGTGGCGCACAGCTCCACCCCGCTGATGTCGAGGCCGTCCGGGGTGCTGTAGGGGGTGCGGAAGATGTCGCCCTGGCGCGACTGGTTGAATTCGGAGAAGCCGATCAACACCGCCTTGCCGCGGAAGGCAGCGTCGCCGCTGACGGGGTCGGCGACCCGATCGAGAGCCTCGACGTAGGACAGGGTGCGGATGCTGCCGAGGGGGCCGTAGAGGTTGAGGGCGTGCAGGCGGATGTCGGGCGAGGGGGAGATGGCGGCCGGTGTGCCGGCGGTCATCAGCTGGGCCATCAGCATGGGCAGGGAGGGGTGGTCGCCGATGCTGGGGATGAAGCCCCAGAACTCGAAGACCCCCTCGGGCGTCTTGGGCATGATGAAGGGCCCGCTGGCCCAGGCCGCGTCCTGCAGCAGGGGCAGGGGGCGGGTGAGGTGGTCCACGTGGGCGATGATTTCGCCGTCGGGGTGGGTCACCGCCTCCCGGGACAGGCCCTCCATGAGCACCACGTTGCCGGCCCGGTGGAGGGCGGCGGCCAGGGCCTGGTCGCCGTCCGGCTCGCGGGCGCGTTCGAACAGCACATCGAAGCCGATCACCCGGGCGCCCCGGTCCGTCAGCCCATTGACCAGCCGGGCATGCAGGTGGCGCGGCCAGCGTTCGGGGCGTTCGGACTGGCCCAGGGCCCGGGCCGAGCGGGAATCGAGGGTTATAATCACCACTTCCTGCGGTGGCTGGCGCGTTCCCCGCAGGGCATACAGCAATTCCAGCCCGATGCCGTGCTCCATGTCCCGGGCAGGAGAAAGCAGGACGGCGGCCATCGTCAGCAGCGAGGCCAGCACGAGTCCGAAGAAGGTTTTGTCGAGGCGTTGCAAGGGCGGTCTCAGGGCTGGAGGCGGGGGCGCGCTGTCATCGGAGAGGGAAGCTGGCTGTGAAGTATCTGGATCGGGTGGATCTGTTCGACGGCCTCAGCGATGAGCAGGCCGAGGTGCTGAAGGGGCGTTCGCGCATTCGCAGTTTTGCGCCCAACACCATTGTCGTCAATGAGGGCGACGATGGCAGCAGTCTGTTTGTGGTGCAGAGCGGGTCGCTCAAGGTCTTCCTCACCGACAATGTCGGCCGCGAGGTGACCCTGTCGCTGCTCGATCCGGGCGATTATTTCGGCGAACTGGCCCTGCTCGACGATGCGCCCCGCTCCGCCTCGGTGATCGCTCTGACCCGCAGCGAAGTCCTGCAGATTCCCCGGGTTGCCTTCCTGGCCCTCATCGAGGCCCATCCGGCGTGCATGCAGATCGTGGTGCGCAACCTGGTGGGGCGCATCCGCACCCTGACCCTGACCGAGAGCGTGCGCTCCCTGGCGCTGGTGGATGTCTTCGGGCGGATCTCGCGCATCTTCGATTCCCTGGCGGTGGAGGAGGACGGGGTGGGCATCATCGATCGCCGTCTCACCCAGCAGGATCTGGCCAACATGGTGGGTGCGTCCCGGGAGATGGTGAATCGCATCCTGCGCGACATGGTCTCGGGCGGTTACGTGGAGATCGAGCCCCAGCGCATCATCCTGCGCAAGAAGCTCCCCTCGCACTGGTAAGTCGATGTAAAAACCTTTCTGGCAACAAGGTAATTTCCCATCCCTTGACTACACTGAAATAAACCAAGGGAGACACATCATGAGCTTCATCGATACACCCATCAGCCGTTGCGAAGCCGTTCGCGAGATGGTCCTCACCGACCAGACCCAGGGCCAGTGCGCCCATGAACATGACTGCCCGCCCGGGCGCCAGTGCCCTCTGGACGGGTGCTTCGCCGAGGTGTCCGGCATCACTGAGGACGCCAGCCGTGCCGAGCTGGCCCACGCCGCCGCAGCCCACCCCTGATCCATGGCCAACCGCAGCCTTGGAACCCGTCAGAAGATGATTTTCCGTGGCCCCGATCAGGGGCCCGGAAAAGCTGCGCCCAAAGGGAAAGGGCCCCGCAACCCCCTGGTTGTGCCCGCCCTGCAGCGCAAGGCCGGCCCCCACGAAAAATCCCAGGGCGCCAAACGCCAGGAAGCGCAACGCCTCCTGCGTAGCCGGACGGAAGAAGAGCAGTAAGGTCAGCCCCCGCTTTGCGGGTTACGCGTCGCCCAACTGGGCCGCTCGCTGAACATGCCAGGGTCGAATGACGCTGGAAAACCGTCGATCAAAAGCGTGGTGGGCCCTCTCCGGTAGGGGCGACTTCAGTCTCCCGCGGACTTCGATCAACGAACGGCACTTGGTATTACCTGCGGATGGGCGACTGAAGTCGCCCCTACAAGTCGCTCCTGCGAGTTGCCCGTGCGAGTTGCCCGTGCGAGTCGTCCTTACGGGGCGCCGCCCTGGGAGTAGCGCTTGCAAATCCCCGGCGGGGCTGCGTGCTGCCGGGTCAGGACTTCAGGTTGAGGCGGTCGAGCAGGCCGTCGAGTTGGTCGAGGCTGCCGAACTGGATGGTGACGGCGCCGACGCCCTTGTTGTTGGCCTTGATCTTCACCGTGGCGCCGAGGCGGTCGGCGATTTCTTCTTCGAGGCGCAGGATGTCCCGGTCGGGGGCCGGGGCGAGCTGTTTGGATTTCGGGTTGAGGGCCTGGTGTACCAGGCGTTCGGCTTCGCGTACCGACAGGCCGCGGGCGGCGATGAGGTTGGCGAGGCCGACCTGGGAGGCGCCGTCAAGGGGCAGCAGGGCGCGGGCGTGGCCCATGTCGATGTCGCCGGCCATCAGCAGCTCCTGCACCTGGGGGGCGAGCTGGAGCAGGCGCAGCAGGTTGGAGGCGGCCGGGCGGGAGCGCCCGACAGCGTCGGCGGCCTGCTGGTGGGTCATGCCGAACTCGTCGATGAGGCGCTGGATGCCGCCGGCTTCTTCGAGGGGGTTGAGGTCTTCGCGCTGGATGTTCTCGATCAGGGACATGGCCAGGGCGGCCTCGTCCGGGATCTCGCGCACCAGGCAGGGCACGCTGCCCAGGCCGGCCAGCTGGGCGGCGCGCCAGCGGCGTTCGCCGGCGATGATCTCGTATCGCTTGGCGTCGAAGAGGGCGCCGATGGGGCGCACCAGGATGGGCTGCATGACCCCCTGGGATTTGATCGAGGCGGCCAGCTCTTCCAGGGAGCCCGGGTCCATGCGGGTGCGTGGCTGGTACTTGCCGGGCTGCAGCTCGGCGGCGGGCAAGGTCTGCAGTTCGCCTTCGGTCTTGTCGCCGTCGTTGTTGGCGGCGAGGAGGGCGTCGAGGCCGCGGCCGAGGCCTTTGAGTTTGGGAGGTGCCATGGTGGGGTTCAGAGGGTCTTGACCCGTTCGATCATTTCTTTGGCGAAGGCCAGGTAGGCCTGGGCGCCCTTGGCGCTGCGGTCGAAGACCACGCCGGGGATGCCGTGGCTGGGGGCTTCGGCCAGGCGCACGTTGCGCGGCACGATGGCCTTGAACACCTTGTCGCCGAAGTGGGCTTCAAGCTGGGCGGAGACCTGTTGCTGGAGCGTGACGCGGGGGTCGAACATGACCCGCAGCAGGCCGATGATGGACAGGTCGCGGTTGAGGTTGGCGTGCACCTTCTTGATGGAATTGACCAGATCGGACAGGCCTTCCAGGGCGTAGTACTCGCACTGCATGGGGATGATGACCCCGTGGGCGACGCACAGGCCGTTGAGGGTGAGCAGGGACAGGGACGGCGGGCAGTCGATGAGGATGAAGTCGTATTCGGACTGGTGCAGGGCGAGGGCGTCGCGCAGGCGGTTTTCGCGCCGGTCGAGGCCGACCAGTTCGACTTCAGCGCCGGCCAGGTCGCGGTTGGCGGGGATGAGGTCGTAGTTGCCGCTTTCCGAGCGGACCCGCGCCTCGGCGACGGTGCACAGGCCGACCAGCAGGTGGTACACGGACTTGCTCAGGGCGCGCTTGTCGATGCCGCTGCCCATGGTGGCGTTGCCCTGCGGGTCCAGGTCGATCAGCAGCACGCGCTGGCCGGAGGCGGCGAGGCCGGCGGCGAGATTGACACAGGTGGTCGTCTTGCCGACGCCGCCCTTCTGGTTGGCGATGCAGAAAATGCGGGCCATGTTCAGGTCCGTTTCACGGTGAGGAGGTGGCGTTCGGCGTCGAGCCCGGGCACGGCGAGGGGAACGCTGTGCTCAAGCTGGAAGCCGGCCGGAATGCGGGCGATTTCGTCGGCCGGGTAAACACCCTTCATGGCCAGGATGCGGGTCTGCGGTCCGGCCAGGTGGGCAGTGAGGTTCACGAAGTCGGCCAGGTCGGCGAAGGCGCGGGAGATGATGCCGTCGGGGGCTTCCGGCGCGTAGGCGGGCTGCCAGGCTTCAATGCGGGCGTGGTGGGCGCGGAAGTTGGGCAGCTTGAGCTCGATCTTCGCCTGGTTCTGGAAGGTGGCCTTCTTTTGCACCGTCTCGACCGAATCCACCTGCAGGTCGGGGCGGCACAGGGCCAGCACGATGCCGGGCAGGCCGCCGCCGGAACCCACGTCCACCAGCCGCTGGATGCCGGCCAGCTGCGGCAGCACCGACAGGGAGTCGAGCAGGTGATGGGTGAGCATCTGCCCTTCGTCGCGGATGGCGGTGAGGTTGTACACCTTGTTCCACTTGATCAGCAGGTGGCCGAAGGCGAGCAGGCGCTCTGCGGTGTCGGCGGGCAGGTCCAGGCCAAGGGCGGCGATGCCCTGTTCGAGGGTCGCGATGGCGCTCATGCCGACTTCTCCCGGCCGCGGGCCAGTTCGCTGCGTTTGAGCCACACCAGCAGCAGGCTGATGGCCGCCGGGGTGATGCCCTGGATGCGGCTGGCCTGGCCGATGGTTTCGGGCCGGTGCTGGTTGAGGCGGCCCTGCACTTCCCGGGACAGGCCGCGCACGCTGGTGTAGTCGAGGTCGGTGGGCAGGCGGGTGGCTTCGGCGTCGGCCTGGCGGGCCACTTCGTCGAGCTGGCGGTCGATGTAGCCCTGGTACTTGGCGGCGATCTCCAGCTGTTCGACCACCTGGGGGTCGGTCACGGGGCCTTCGGGGGCGCCGGGCAGGGTCATCAGGTCGGCGTAGCGCACGTCGGGGCGGCGCAGCAGCTCGAAGAAGGCGTATTCCCGTTCGATGGCCTTGCCGAGCACGGCCTCGGCGGCCTCGGCCGGCACCTTGGCCGGGGTGGCCCAGGTGGCGCGCAGGCGGGCGGTTTCGCGCTCGATGGCCTCGCGCTTGGTGCAGAAGGCGGCCCAGCGCACGTCGTCCACCAGGCCCAGCTTGCGGCCGGTTTCGGTGAGGCGTAGGTCGGCGTTGTCCTCGCGCAGGCTCAGGCGGAACTCGGCGCGGGAGGTGAACATGCGGTAGGGCTCGGTGACGCCGCGGGTGATCAGGTCGTCCACCAGCACGCCCAGGTAGGCTTCGTCGCGGCGCGGGCACCAGGGGTCTTGCCCCTTCACCTGCAGGGCGGC